>NZ_LZEI01000007.1:0-51927 GCF_001693745.1 Gilliamella sp. wkB72
GGTTTCTTATATTTAAATTTGAATCAAAATTAATTGCACGTTTAGCTAACACAACAGTAACTCATGTTTTTAATACAAAACAAAAAGTTAAAAATTTATTCAATTTACCGATAGATACACTTATTTATAACGATAGTTTTAAAAACTGGATATTTAATTTTCACGTTAATTGTAATATCGAAAACACATCAATTTTATTAGATGAAATAGATATTTAATTAATTTAATTAATTTAAATAAGGATAAGGACAGTGAATATTAGAAATATTAAAAATGATGACATTATTATTAATGATTTAACAAAATTGAAAAACGTTAGATTAAAAGCTAATTTACGTGTGTTAGATATCAGTCTGAGTACTGATATTTCAATAGGTAATGTATCTAATTTAGAGAACGGCAATAGAGGTAATCCCAAAATTGAAACATTAAAAAGATATCTTAAACCATGTGGTTATGAATTAGTACTTATTGCCAGAAGAACTTACAACCCTAAAAAAAAATAAAATTCGATTTAGCTAGTGATAACTCAAAATTTCACAGGAGTAAAACACAAGCTTCAGCTTGTATCCTATTGAGTTATCCTCAGTAAATTTCTGCGTTATTTTTATTTAATATAATTAAGAAATCTTATTAAGATTTAATTAAGCTTATCAAGATGAAAAAAATACTCAACTTCCAATTCATTAATAGAAGGGGTGACAAAGACTCAAAAATATGCAAAATAGAGTTGAAGTACTTTATGATGTAACTAAAATGTTTGTACAAGCCCACCTAAGTGAGAAATATAGCCTACAAATATTTTAAATGACAAAAAACGACTCGTTGAAATCTTACATGCATTGCAATGCACGTAAAAATCATCAACATGGTGAAAAGCAAAATAATGGAATGAAATTGTAATGAATTTTTTAACTAAACTTTTCAATAATGACTTTGTAAAAGTCTGGGGTACTGTTATTTTCATTATTATATTGTTGCAATTTTGGGGCGGTAAATCGCAACTTGAACCTGTTGTTAATATTATAGAGAGTGAAAAAAATAGATTAAGAAATGTTGTGGACAGAGTTAATTATCATTCTGAGTTTTTGATAGATAACTCACAGATTAATTCATCTATTAGCGAGTTGATAGATAATTCTCAATTTGAAATTGATTTAATACTCCCCTCTTTTGACTTAGCTTTATTAGATAGAATTAAAATGGCAAACAACAGGGGGGTGAGAGTAAGAATTATAACCAAAAGCATTTATAAAAATGTTATCGATGATTTAAAGAAACAAGGTATTACTGTCAACTACAATAATCATCTTGATAATGGAATAATTTATATCGATAAAAGAACTGGAGCTAATCTGATTTCATTTAACAATTCTTTTTTATTAACTATATTTCAAGATAACAATAGTTTACAACGATACCAGATACTGATAGACCAACAGTTTTTAAAAAATAGGGAAATTTTTTAAAATTAACAATAGTCTAAAACTGTAAAATATATTTTAAGTTTGTTGGCGCTTAGAGGCTAAAATCAGATTCATTTTGATTTGATTGAGTTAAGTGTTGAGCAATTAATTGTCCATCTTTGTTTATTGTCATATCTTTTAGTAAGCCTTTATTAAAATCATTAGTTAATAAGCAACTTTGTAACTCTTCAGAATAATTTGATAATGATTTATTTTTTAATAAAATAGACAACGTTTCAGGATAATCATTTAGATATTCTCGTCCATCAACACCATTAATTCTCATTAACAATTTGTCAGGCTGTTTTTTGTCTTCATAACTAAACGTCAGTATAAATGTATTAGGTTCCCGATTAATTTCATTGTTAACTCGATTATGAAGTATACATCCCCTATCTAACTTTGAATTAAAAATCAACCCTTCACGACTAAATACTCTAAAAGAATTTATATCAGATTTAGTTTGTTCAAAAACACTAACAACACGTTCAGTTAGAACATTTACAACACTATCATGAAATGATTTTTCCACAAATCGAGGATATTCCCTTATGTTGAAACGTTTTACAATTTCTTTCATTAAATTATATCGTTGTAAACAGCCATGTTCCCAGCTTTCTTTTTGTGGACATGTTTTAATTAGTATATTTATTTTGTAACCAGCTTCTTTGCATTGTTTAACCATTGATAATGGTATTTCTTCTCGCCGAAAAGTTCCTTCAATAACAAAATTATATTTCTCACTAATCGCTTTATCTCTTATAAGATTTGCTATACTGCCGGAAAATAGCCCCGTATGTTTAGACGCTTCATCTCCATATTGGTGTTGAATTTCTTTATATTTTGGATGGAACATACGGTATTCATCCGGATTAATTATAATGATGTTATTATTTGTTTCTTTTTCAGCTAGTTTTAATAAATCCGACTTGCCTGCTCCTGGTTGCCCACCCACAATATATGCTGACGGCTCAAGAATTGGTTTAGCCTCAATTTGTTTTTGTTCCCATAGATCATCGAATGCTTTTTGACATTTTTGGGCATCGTCGGAGCTGAATCCTTCTTTTATTGCTAAGTCAAAAATGTTCATTAGTGTATTCCGTTAACAACTTTTTCCTTATTCATTATTTGGTGTATTGATCAATCTTTTTTCTGCTTCATCATAAGTATCTTTAATTTTATCTAACATTACATAAAAATCTAAATCTTCACATTCTGAAGAATAAATTTGTTTACGAATTTTAACGAGATTAAGCCTAATATCTAAATAATCTTTTTCTGAAAGTCTATCTTTATATTCAGCAAACAATCGACCTAGACAACCAGCTGTAACTTCGATTAATACATCTTTGTGCATGATAGTAGTCATATATTCTCCTAAATTTTATGATTTTTATATTTTGACCATACTTTTTTACTGTAGATAGACTACAACTCAATAACTCTGCGGTCTTTTTTATACTCATGCCAGAAGTTCACTGTTCAATAATTTTTTATGTAATATGATGTTAGCTTAACGCCCTTTATATTTTCCATGCGCTTTAGCAATTGCTAACCCCTCATTTATCGTTATCTTCTAATTTGATAATCGCCCAAAGCAACTTGTAATAATATTTTTAACAACAAGTCTTGCATTGAATCTATAACTATTCTCGTTACACCACATGTTTCAGATTATATTTCTGATGAATCTAAGATATTAGGTGTACGCAGTTTTGCCCTTTTTCTTTACTTGAGTCAAATAACCCTAGTGCTTCATCGATGGGTAAACGAATGATCCTATCCACTCCAGCTATCATAACATCTCCTTGTTGTAAATCACCAATCATACGTTGAAGCTCTGATCTAAATACTCTCATATCAGATGCTTTTTCTTTATACATGATTACAATCGTGATAACATCAATTTTTCGTATGATCAATTATTCTTTTTTGTCGTTCAAGCTCTCGTTCTTTTGTGATGAGTTTTAAATATATTTTAGCAACGTTTATTCTTAGACCTAAATCTTTAGCCCTATTTCGTCGTTATGATTTTATTCTTTTAATCAATTACTGTAGAAATTGATGGCAATATTAACATATCAAAATCGGCTAAACTGTTTTAACTTTTTATTAGATATTTATTAGCCGACTTCAAATCATTAGTTATCATAAGTATACTTTAATGAACTCACCATAAAATGCAAACGGTTAAGCACATTAACTTCACCTGCGCCATCATCAAAATCCAAATAAAGCAAATTAAGTTTTGGATTAAGGTCACGCATACGTTTCTCTACCCCTTTTGAAACAACATGATTAGCAATACAGCCAAAAGGTTGTAGACTAATCACATTATTAATACCGTGTTGAGCAAAAGTCATAATACCAGCTGGAATTAACCAACCTTCACCATATTGATTAGCTAAACTAAGAATTTCTTCCGCTTTTGTCGCCATATCACGAATATTGTGGAATGGTTGATAATATTTAAAGCCCGATAAAATCTGATTAGTTTGATCAATGTACTTCTGCGCTACTTTTTCAAAAAAGTGGACAAAATAAGCAACAAAACTCTTGTTGATAATATAATTATCAACATTACTATCATAGTTAACAAAAGACTGAGCAAAAAACTCGATCATTGGCGGAATAACCGGTTCTATTCCCTGTTCAACTAGCCAATCTATGCTATTTTGATTTCCGAAACCGTTATATTTGACATAAATCTCCCCAACAATTCCAATTTGAGGGCAATCTTTATTTAAGGTTTCGATTTGATTGAAATGATCGACAGCTTCTTTTAACAGCAAAAAGATCGCCTTTTTGCCTTTATGTTGATTGATAATTTGCTGTAACTTTCTAATATAAAGTTCTTTTAACTGATTAGCTTGCTGTTTATATTTTGCTCTAGGCGCAATCGAATAAAACATCTTTGAAATCGAATCGGCAAACAGCATAGCAAAAAAAGTTGTTGGTAATGTTTTGAGCCAGTTAAGTTTAAAGCCTGGTTGTTCGATTTCATTAATATTACCTGTACTTAGCGACACAATCGGAATATCTTCATAACCATTACTAATCATTGCTTTCTTAATTAAAGAGAGATAACTACTCGCCCTGCACTGGCCTCCTGTTTGGGTAATACCGATAGCCACTTCATCACGCTGATATTTACCTGAATTTAGCGCTTTAATAATATCTCCAACAATAATCGTTGCTGGATAACAAATCTCATTATTACAATATTTAAGTCCCCACTCGACCGAACTTTTGTCTGGTTTTGGAAGGATTTCAAGCTTATAGCCAGACAAAGCAAAAATTGGAGGTAACAATGGAGAATAAAAATCTGAAATAAATGGCGCCAATATAGTACGGCGCTGTTTGTCTTGCTTAGCAAAAATAGTCGTATTTTTACGCTTAACTATTTTTAATGGTTGTTGATGATTCATACGGATTGATTCAATAATCGAACGCAAACGCAAACGTACTGAGCCAGTTGCGGTGATCTCATCGACACGAATAATCGTACATGTTTTACCTTTGGATTCTAAAATCGCCTTACACTCATCGGTAACAATTGCATCAGGACCGCACCCAAAAGAATTAAGTTGCACAAACTGAATATTTTTTGGTTGCTCAGCAACAAAACTTGCTGCTGCATACAATAGATTTGGATAACTCCATTGTGAACAGATTTGTAACTCTGGCGATAATCGACTGATTTCACCCAACACGGAATCCTCGGTTATGACATCACAACCTAACGCATTTAAAATCTCAGGTGTTTTATGATTAATTAAACTATCGCTATGGTAAGGTCTACCCGCTAAAATAAACACATAACGACCAGTCTCGTTAGCATTATTCAACACCTCAACAGCTTTTTTATTCAGTGATTGTTTATATTCAGCTTGAGCAACTAGTGCATCTGCAAAAGCCTGACTCGCCACATTTTTAGGAATACCGAGCGACATTAAATAATTGATACATCCTTTTTTCAGTAACTTCTGATCACTAAAATTAATTACTGGATAATCCAACGGCACATTATATTTCGTCTTTGGATTGATCGCGCTATTTATCACCTCAGCATAACTACTCACAATCGGACAGTTATAACTATTAATTGCATTATCAAAATGGTCAGACTCAAATACCACCATCGGCATAAAAATGCGATCAACCTTCTGCTCGATCAACTCCAAAATATGGCCATGAACAAGTTTGGCAGGAAAACAGATGCTATCTGACATCACGGTACCTGCCCCTTTCTCATAAAGATCATATGTCGAATAGGGTGAAAGCGTCACATTTATTCCACTTCTAGTTAACAACGTATGCCAGAATGGAAAATTTTCATATTGCCCTAAAACACGAGGGATTCCGATATGAAGTTTAGCGTCAACATTATGCGTATTAGCTCTATCGAATAACAACGCATTCTTATAATCAAACATATTAAATGCATTTTTATTTTGATGCTGATTATTGCTTAAAAATCGCTCACACTTATTACCGGAATAATAACGTTGACCATTAGCAAAGCGATAAATCATAATATCGCAATTATTCTCACACCCCTTACAGCATGAAGGTTTAGCTTTATTATCTTCAGCTTTCTGTAGATTATCTAAGCCAATAAACTGCGAAGGTGTTTGATTATTTATATAATGATTTTTCGCAACTAGCGCTGCACCATAAGCCCCCATCAATTCAGGAATATTGGACATAGCGATTTGAGCACCAGTTAACTGCTCTAAAGCACGAAACACAGCAGGATTCTTAAAAGTACCGCCTTGAACCACAATATGATCGCCAAGCTTACGCATATCATGAAGCTTAAGCACTTTATGAATCGCATTTTTAATCACCGAAAAAGCAAGTCCAGCTGAAATATCCCCAACAGTCGCATTTTCACGTAGTGCTTGTTTCACTTTAGAGTTCATAAATACCGTACAACGCGTTCCTAAATCACAAGGATTATTGGATTTACACGCTGCATCAGCAAAATCGATAGTATTGGAATTAAGGGATTTAGCAAAAGTCTCAATAAATGAACCACAACCTGACGAACAAGCTTCGTTAAGCTCAATATGATTTACCACGCCATTGGCTATAAAAATGGCCTTCATATCCTGACCGCCAATATCCATGATGAAACTCACCTTAGGATCGATATGTTTAGCCGCGGCAAAATGAGCCATTGTCTCAACCAAACCATCATCGATGGCAAAAGCTGCTTTCAACAACTCCTCTCCATAACCAGTAACACCAGTACGAACAATTACAATCTCTTTACCAGATGCCTCAATCTCATCCTTAAGTACCGTTAGCCCTTTAATTAATGCCTTAATTGAATGACCATTATTGGGTGCATAATAGGTAAAAAGTAGCTCATCATTCTCACTAATTAGCGTAATCTTAGTCGTTGTTGAACCACTATCGATACCTAAATAGGCGTTTTGCTTTTGATAAGAGGTTAAAGCTAGGCGAGGAATTTCGATATATTTGCGTTTTTGTTGCCAATCATTAAATGATAGCGACTGGTTAAATAACGGTTTTAAGCGAAAAGATTGATTGACTTGAATCTTATTTGACGCACTTAGCCTATCAATGAAATCATTGATAGTAAGTTCACTACGTTCAATAGCATGGATTGCCGCTCCCCAAGCCGACAATAACGTAGGATGCTCTGTAGTAACAATTTGTTCCTCATTTAACTTTAACGTTTCTAATGCGGCTTTGCCTAAAGTTGGAATAAATGAAAACGGCCCGCCAATCAGCATCACTTTTGGCACAATATCATAACCACGCGCTAGCGTATTCACTAACTGAATACAAACTGCATGTAGAACAGAGTAAGCAATATTTTCTTTGGAAACATTACGGCTAATTAAATTTTGCACATCGGTTTTCGCAAACACACCGCAACGAGAAGCGATGGGGTAGACTTTATCGTGTTTGGTTGCAAGCAGGTCAAATTCCTGCACAGGGGTATTAAGTAAAGTTGCCATCTGATCGATAAAGGCACCGGTTCCTCCAGCACAACTCCCATTCATACGAATATCGGGCGGACGATCAGGAAAAAAGAAGATCATCTTACTATCTTCCCCACCGATATCAATTAGAGTTCGCACCTCAGGATATTTGCGTTGTACCACTTCCGATGCTGCTACAACTTCCTGAATAAAAGCGATACCGGCCTTCTCAGAAATCCCCATCCCAGCAGAGCCTGTCACCTTAACCGACACAATAGCATCATCACCAATCTGCTGTTTAATTTCATCTAACAGGGATAAAGCGGTATTAACAATATGGGTGTTATGACGAACATAATTGGTATAAATAAAATTATCCTGTTCATCGAGTACAACACACTTAGCTGTTGTAGAACCCACATCCAATCCAAGCCTATATATTTTTGGCATAAACAAACTCACATTTTGCAAAATTAGACTTAACCAATAATAGGATTACAAATAATTATTATTCTTCTTTTATAAAATTATTATAGCGAAATCTTTCAGATTTTTAATCAATTTGTTAGGGAAATGACATTTTGGATGTTTTGAAGAGGATCAATATCGAGTTATACTTTCTCCAGCCCTTGCTTAGCGATAGCAATTACATTCTTCAGATCGACACCTTGTGCTTTTGCAGCAAAAATACAACCGCAATAACATTGACGATAAACATCGTACTCCTTACAAAGTTCGATAGAACGCTTATAACCATTATTCTTTTTGAAATCGGAAGGTAAATAATTAACTGAAAAAATTTCCTGAATTTCGAAACCAAGTTGGTTGATTTTTTGACTATTCTTTTTAGGACTCAGCGTTAACGCACTAGCAAAATAATCAAAGCCCAACTCTTGCGCCTTAATCGCCGCCAAATCTAACCGCATCTTATAACAAAGA
Organism: Gilliamella sp. wkB72; assembly: GCF_001693745.1. NCBI lineage: Bacteria > Pseudomonadati > Pseudomonadota > Gammaproteobacteria > Orbales > Orbaceae > Gilliamella > Gilliamella sp. wkB72. The sequence continues at coordinate 8,363 of NZ_LZEI01000007.1, forward strand.
TGACACCGCTCACCACCTTCTGGCGCATCACGCAAATGCTCTACCTGTTTAATAAACTCAGCCGGTTGATAAGGTGCTTCTAAAAACTGCACCTGGTTGCCAGTCTTTTGATTAAAGTCAGCAATAAACTTCTGTTGAACGACACTGCGATACTCATATTCCACGCGGGGATGAATATTTGAATTGGCAAAATAGATCGTGATATCAGCATACTGTGCTAAATATTCCAGCACATAAGTACTACATGGTGCACAGCAACTATGGATTAACAACTTAGGTCGAGCCGATGCCAACTGCCAATCAGCAATCACTTCTTTTAAAATTGAATCATAATTCACTTTATTATGAGGATTTAATTTTTCGAGAATATCTTTGGCGTTGATTAACATTCGTACTCTTTAACGTTTGCTTAAGTAAATAATGGAAAATAAGGCAGCTATAATATAGCGAACTGAAAAAGCGTTCAAGTTTAAGGCGAAAAGATCGCTTTTTGAAGAAAATTAAAGCTTCAAAAACCCCGCTCCTCAACTTTTTTTTGTGATTATCTCTTCTTATTTCAACATTACTTTTTAAACACTTAAAAAAGATTTATGACCTTTACTTAATTATGTATTGAAATTTTACTATAGCCAAATCATATTTTAATGGATCAAGTTTGATCTTCACGCACTGAAATCATATAAAGATAAGCTATCTTTTTACATAATCACTATAAATGTGTAGTGAAAATTTCATCCTTTTATAATTTGGTGATTAAGATTTAGTTACTTAGAAAAAAGCATCTTCTTCAAGCACCACTTATAACAAGTTCTCTAGAGAAACAGCAATAAGCAGCTCTAAAATTACCTAATCATTTAATTTTTAATCTTAAATATCATAGATTAAAGAGACAATGCACTGACAATGTTGAGTATTATATCAATTAAAATTGATAGCCATTTTTTTAAAACATAATTTCATTTTTATCACATAAAGGCGTTATAATAGCCACAAATTATCGAATAAAACTTTAGGCCTTAAATTGGATGTTCTAAGTCGATTGAAGAATCTTCAACTTTATAAAAAACGACGTTCAAACAATGTGCTATTTTGGCGCGAAATATATCCTTTAGCAATGCCAATTCTGATTGAGAATTTGTCTGTCATTTTAATGGGTATATTCAGTACTTTTTTAGTAAGTTGGATTGGTAAGGCCGAGATGGCTGCCGTCGGTTTGGCCGAAAGCTTTAATATGATTGTGATGTCCTTTTTTATGGCGGTTGCACTCGGAACATCCGTCGTAGTCGCGTTTAGTTTAGGACGACATAATCGTAAAAAAGCGGTAGTAGCAGCAAGACAATCTATTACGCTATTAGTAATAATCTCAATTTTACTATTTTTGTTCGTTGAGTTTTCAGGCTATTGGATTGTTGAGATTATTGCCGGTAAGGCTGATCCTGAAGTTAAGGAATTAACACTAACCTTTCTAAGATTAACCGTTTTAGGTTACCCCGCCCTTGCCTTTATTTTAGTTGGTTGTGGCGCTTTGCGTGGCGCTGGCAATACTAAAATTCCAATGTATCTAAATATCCTTATGAACATTCTGAATCTATCGATTAGTTATGTACTAATTTATGGTGCTTTCGGTTGGCAAGGACTTGGGTTTATCGGTGCAGGTATTGGTTTAACTACATCTCGTTATTGTGGGATGTTTTTTATTTTGTTGGTGTTGACCATCAAACCAAGCCGGGCATTATTTATCCCACTTCGCAGTTATTTTCATTCGTTTAATGGCAAGATACTGATTGATATTTTAGGGATTGGCATTCCGGCTAGCGTTGAGTCGGTAATGTTTAATATAGGAAAATTACTCACGCAGACCTTTGTTGCTGGCATGGGCACATCGACTATTGCGGCAAACTTTATCGCGTTTTCAATTGCTGGATTGCTTAATTTGCCAGGTGGAACACTTGGCGCAACCTCAACCATAATCGTTGGTAAGCGCATTGGTATGGGGCAAATCTATCAACCAACCCGGCAACTTAAGTATATCTTTCATTTAACCAGTTTATTACTCTGCTTTTTAGCATTTTTATCCATTCCGTTTGCTGGATTATTAAGTTCGCTCTATACCGATGATCAGGAAGTTATCGAAATTTCCAAACATTTACTTTGGTTTAATGCCTTATTTACCCCATTCTGGGCGTCATCCTTTGTTTTACCATATGGTTTTAAAGGGGCCAAAGATGCTAGCTATACCATGTGGGTCGCTATCGGCAGTATGTGGATGTGCCGTATTGTAGTGGGCTATATTTTTGGTGTTTATTTCGGCTTTGGTGTGATTGGTGTTTGGTTTGGTATGTTCTTAGATTGGATTATACGAAGCATCTTCTTTTATCATCGACTTATCAGTGGCAAGTGGCTTTGGCGTCATCAAAAGCGAATTTAAATCAAATTGACCTATTGAATCTGAATCAATTGAACAAAAAGCACTATTAATTAATTCATCTAAAAAATCTACCATATCATTACTCATGTTATGGTGCTAAGATATTCATCAATACCTTTAGGTAATCCTTTTAAGCTTTATATTAAAGAACGGTCTGTTAATGAAGCATATATCACGCTCAGTTAGCAGTTTATATAAATATAATAAGGAGATAAAAATGAGAGTATCGTCAATTGCTATGCTAGTTACTTTCGGATTAGCAAGCTCAGCCGCTCTGGCGCATAGTGCCGACCAAATAATCATCCGTGGTGGTCCTGTCTATGTTCATCCTCAAGATAAAAGTGATCATGTTAAAGTAGGTGGTGCAAAGAGTGATCTTAAGGCTAAAGCCGATAATGACACGCAACTAGGCCTGAATTTTCAATATATGATTACTGATAATTTTGCTGTTGAATTATTAGGTGCCACACCTTTTAGTCATCAAGTGAAACTTGGCGGTGGTAATTCTACTGGTTTATCCGGTGCTCATTTAGGAAAAATTAAACATTTACCACCAACATTGAGCGCACTGTGGTATCCGCTTGATAGTAGCTATGAGTTCCAACCTTATGTTGGCCTTGGTGTTAACTATACTTTCTTTTTTGATGAAAAACTTAGTGGTGAAGCTAAGAAAGCAGGCTTTCATGGCTTAGACTTAGATAATTCCTGGGGCTGGGCTGCACAAGTGGGTGCTGATTATTCTTTAGATGAGAATTGGCTAATTAACGCGCAAGTCCGTTATATCGATATTGAAACTAAAGCTAAAACTCATTTAGGTAATACTAAAGTCACGGCAAAATACGAACTCGATCCTTGGGTTGTAATGCTCGGTGTCGGTTACAAGTTTTAATCATAAAAAAACCTCTCATATGAGAGGTTTTTTATTGATGTCCTTAAAGACTTTTTATTGCTTCATACTGCTCTTGTAATTTAGCTTTGTCAGCAACATAGCCTTGTTGTTTCTCTTTCTCTTTAGCCACTACAGCTGCTGGTGCTTTATCAACAAAGCTAGCATTGGAAAGCTTGTTATCAATACGTGCAATTTCGCCTTCAATGCGAGCTATTTCTTTTTGAAGTCGAGCTAGCTCATCATCTTTATTGATCAAACCAGCCATTGGAATAAGTAGCTCTGCACCATCAACCAATTTGGTTACCGATAATGGCCCTGCTTCACCTTCATCTAACAAGACAATTTCTGATAATCTTGCTAAAGACTCTATAAAGGTGACATTGTCACTAATAATACGATGCACAGTCGGTGATGCTTTTCTGATCAATAATTGTAACGGTTTGCTTGGCGCAATATTCATTTCAGCACGAATATTACGAACAGCGATAACGGCATCTTTAATCCAATTGATATCAGCAACTGCTTTATTATCAACTAATTTGCTATCAAAGGCTGGCATTGGTTGTAACATAATAGTATCTGCTTTGATGGCCATTAATGGTTTTACACTTTGCCAAATAGCTTCAGTTATAAATGGAATGATTGGATGAGCCAAACGCAAGAGTGCTTCAAGGACTGTTACTAACGTATGACGAGCTGCTCGTTGTTGATTTTGCTCGCCATTAGCTAATACTGATTTGGTTAACTCCAAATACCAGTCACAGAACTGATTCCAAGTAAATTCATATAAGATATTAGCCGCTAAATCGAAACGATAAGTATCAAATGCTTCGCGGTATGTTTTCACCGTTTGATTAAACTCCGCTAAGATCCATTTATCCGCTAATGAATACTCTAAATCACCACCTTTAAATCCACAATCGTGATCTTGAGTGTTCATTAATACATAACGGCTAGCATTCCATAGTTTATTACAGAAATTACGATAACCTTCTAAACGTTTTAGATCCCAATTAATATCACGACCAGTGGACGCCAGTGCCGCTAAAGTAAAACGTAATGCATCAGTACCGTGGGCTTCAATGCCATTAGGGAACTGTTTTTCAGTACGTTTGGCAATTTTTTCAGCAAGCTGTGGTTGCATCATGTTACCAGTACGTTTTTCTAATAAATCAGCAAGTGATATCCCATCAATCATATCTAAAGGATCAATAACATTCCCTTTAGATTTTGACATTTTTTGCCCTTCTTCATCACGAATCAAGCCAGTTACATAAACTGTTTTGAAAGGTACTTGAGGTTTGCCATGTTCATCTTTGATGAAATGCATCGTCATCATAATCATTCTTGCGACCCAGAAGAAGATGATATCAAAACCAGTTACAAGAACATTCGTTGGATGGAAAGTCGCTAAATCATCGGTCTTTTCTGGCCAACCTAAGGTTGAGAATGTCCACAGCGCTGATGAGAACCAAGTATCAAGTACATCATCATCTTGTGATAACTCGATATCAGCAGATAGACCGTTTTCACGGCGAACTTCAGCTTCGTCACGACCAACATAGACATTACCTTGATTATCATACCAAGCCGGAATTCGGTGTCCCCACCATAATTGGCGCGAAATACACCAATCTTGGATGTCATTCATCCATGAAAAATACATGTTTTCGTACTGTTTAGGTACAAATTGAATATCGCCATTTTTTACAGCAGCTATTGCTGGTTCAGCTAAGACTTTAGCGCGAACATACCACTGATCGGTTAACATTGGTTCAATGACCACGCCACCACGATCACCATAAGGAATGGTGAGATCATGTGGTTCAATTTTTTCTAAAATACCTTGAGCTTCACACTCTGCAACAACTAATTTACGTGCAGCAAAGCGTTCTAAATTTTGGAATTGTGTCGGAATCTCAGTTGAGTAAGCGGTGCTTGACTCACCATTAGTATCAAATACTTCTGCTTGCGTACGAATCTCACCATCAAAGGTAAAGATATTAATCATCGGTAATTGATGACGACGCCCTACTTCATAGTCATTAAAGTCATGAGCAGGTGTGATTTTTACACAACCGGTACCTTTTGTCATATCCGCATGTTCATCGCCAACAATAGGAATACGACGATTGACAAAAGGTAATATAACAAATTTACCAATGAGATCTTTATAACGAGGATCTTCAGGATTAACCGCCACACCAGTATCACCAAATAGTGTTTCAGGACGAGTCGTTGCGACAACAAGATAATCTTTACCATCTGCCGTTTTCGCACCATCCGCTAATGGGTAACGCAAATGCCACATTGATCCTTTAACTTCACGATTTTCAACTTCAAGATCTGAAATTGCTGTGCGTAATTTTGGGTCCCAATTCACTAAGCGTTTACCGCGATAAATCAAATCTTCTTGATAAAGTCTTACAAAAACCTCTTTAACAGCATTAGAAAGGCCTTCATCCATCGTAAAACGTTCACGATCCCAATCAACAGAATCACCTAAACGTCTCATCTGCTTAGTAATACTTCCACCTGATTCAGCTTTCCATTGCCAAATTTTTTCGATAAAAGCATCTCGACCATAATCATGGCGAGTTTTATTTTCTTCAGCGGCAATTTTACGTTCTACCACCATTTGGGTAGCAATACCTGCATGGTCAGTACCTGATTGCCAAAGCGTGTTATTACCTTGCATACGGTGATAACGAATTAATGCATCCATAATAGTTTGTTGAAATGCATGTCCCATATGCAAACTACCCGTTACGTTAGGTGGTGGAATAGCAATGCAATAACTAGGCTGAGATTTGTCACCATTAGGCTTAAAGTAACCACTTTCTTCCCAATGTTGATAGATAGGCTGTTCGATTTCTTGTGGATTATAAGTCGTATTTTTCATAATAAAGGCATCAATCCTAATTCAAGGCATAAAAATGGCTATTATTCTACAGTAAAAAGACATAACAATAAATTGCTAGACGAATAAAGTCGTTGATTAAATCGATTTTCCTAGACGGTAGGAATATGGTAAACAAAAGATCGCTTGTCGATAAGCGATCTTTTATCTCAATAAAAGGATTGCTAATGATGATAAATAAAATTATCGATCAATCTAGTTTTACCAATATAAACCGCTAAAGCGCATAGACTATCTTGCTTTAATACATCAACATTGGTTAACGTTGCAAAATCAACAAATTCAATATAGTCAATTTTAGCTAATGGTTCATTATTTATAACGTTTTGCATGGCTTTTAAGATGGTCGCAACTGATTTTTCACCCGCTTTGATCATTTGCTTAGCCTGTTCAATTGAACGATATAAGCAAATAGCGGCTAGGCGTTCTTGTTCAGACAAATAGCTATTGCGCGAACTTTTAGCCAGTCCATCACTTTCACGCACAATCGGGCAACCAATAATTTCGATGGGAATATTGAGATCTTGTACCATTCGTTGAATGACGGCTAATTGTTGCGCATCTTTTTGTCCAAAATAGGCACGATCAGGTTGAGTAATATTAAATAGTTTGGTGACAACCGTACAAACACCTTTAAAATGTCCTGGTCGCTTTTTTCCACAAAGCGCATCAGTTAAACCATTAACATTGACATAGCTATTGAAATTCGCATCATACATTTCATCGGCGGACGGACAAAAAATCAGATCAACGCCCATTTGCTGACAGGCTTTTTTATCTCTTTCTAAATCACGTGGATAGCTAGCTAAGTCTTCTTTAGGTCCAAACTGCATTGGATTAACAAATATGGTAACAATCACTCTTTGATTATCTTTTTTAGCACTAGCCATTAAGCTTTGATGACCTTCATGCAGATACCCCATAGTCGGCACTAAACCAATACTTTCGCCATTGTTACGCCATGATTTAACCTGATCGCGAACTTCATCGATAGTGGTTATAACTTTCATGTTTATTATCCTTTCAAGCTAGTTTGAAAATTCAGATTTGAGTTTGGTCATGATCTCATCATCAATAGCAAACTCATGAATAGGTGCAGGGAATTGTTGCTGTTTAACTTCTTGGCAATAATCCGCAAAAGCCTGTTTCATTTGATCACCCATTGGGGCAAAAGATTTAACAAATTTGGACGATACACCATCATACATAGATAACATATCTTGATAGACTAAAACTTGCCCATCACAACCATGACCAGCGCCAATTCCAATAGTAGGCACGCTAACAAGTTCAGTTATAAATTTAGCTAAATCAGCAGGTACACATTCGAGTAAAATTGCCGCAGCGCCTGCCTGTTCAACAGCTAAAGCATCTAAAATAATCGCTTTGGCTGCTTGATAATTTTTACCTTGTACTTTGTAACCACCTAATGCTAATACTGATTGTGGCATTAAGCCAATATGGGCAATGACAGGTATTGAGGCTTGAGCGATCATCTTAATATGCTCACAAAATGCTTGTCCACCTTCAAGCTTCACCGCCTGAGCATTCCCTTCTTGTATCAATCGTCCAGCATTATGCACGGCATCATAAACAGATGCATGGTAAGACATAAACGGTAAATCGGTTACAACCAATGCTTTTTTAGCGCCTCTGGCTACGGCTTTAGAGTGATGGATCATATCGTCCATAGTGACTGATACTGTGCTTTCATAACCCAGCATAACCATACCTAATGAATCACCCACTAATAAACAGTCGACACCGCTATCATCCATCAATTTTGCTGTCGTATAGTCATACGCGGTTAGCATGGTGATCTTTTCTTGATTTTGTTTGCGTTGTTGTAAAGTCAAAATTGTATTTTTCAAGGTAACAGCTCCATTTCTAATTGATGATAATCCCTATCCGGATGTTTTTGACGACTGATATTAACTAATATTGTCGATAGTTGTTGATATAACGGTTTAATATCATTCGGTAAGTTGGCAAGATGTTGTTTTATCGTTTTGATATCATTTCGTTCAACAGGACCAGTTAATGCTTCGATTGGTCCTACATTACAAATATTTTTAGCATTATCTAAAAACAGTGTATGCCATGCTTGTTGGCAAAAACTGCTATCTAATCCACATTTTTCTAGCATATCACTGCCCACTTGAGCTAATGCGACTACATGATTACTCAACATCACACAAGCTGCATGATAAAGCGCTTTATGCTCTGCTGATAATATCGCTATCGAATTACTCAAAGGCGACAATAATTTTTGTAATGCCGGTAATAGCGTTGGATCAGCTTCTAAAGTAAAAGATATTTTTTCCATGCTTTTATAGCTGGTAAAACGATCGTAGATAGCCGATAAAGGATGGAAAGAAAACGAGAGTGGATGAACAGTTTGTTGAATGGTGAATATTTGTGAAGTTAGTAAACCACTGCAATGACCAATCCATTTATCATTGATAGGTAACTGACTAAGTGACTGCCAAACCAGACTAATTTGACTATCTGGTACCGTTAAAAAGAGACAATCACAATCATCAACTAAACTTGGTAACGTTAAATAGGTTTTGCTCTCTATAAAATCACTTGCGATTTTCGCTTGGTCCACATTACGACTATAAAAACCAGCAACTTGTAAGCCATTGTGTTTAAAATATTTAGCCAGCGTACAACCTACTTTACCCGCACCGATAAAACCAATATTCATCATAAATAACAAAATTTAAACAAAGCGGCATTATAGCCTAATTTGATTGAGATTCAATTTTTAACCCAAAAACAAGATAAGATTCAAGAACTACTCACTAATTAAACCTCAAAAACCCCGCTCCTCAACTTTTTTTCTCATCAATTTTAAAAAGCAATATATGCGATTCAGCAAGAACTACTCGCTAATTAAACCTCAAAAACCCCGCTCCTCAACTTTTTTTTATTAATTTTAAAAAGCCATACACGCGATTGATAAAGATTAATAATAATCTGGAAAAGTTAAATATCGTCATCCCTGAATTATCATAATGCAATCCTATAAATAATAGATAACATATAATTTATTATTCTTTCCCAAATTATTTGCACATCTTTTTGATGAATTTGCATCTTCTTTTTTCTTAATCTTTTTTATCTTTCCTGCTTTCTGAATTAAGTTGTTTTTTACGTTTATCTTCTTCCAATTTTTTATTTTTCTTTGATTCTTCATAGTTTTTGTTAATATGATATAAAATAGAACCAACTGCCATGGCGAATAGTAAAATGATAACTATAGTGGCATAAACTTCTCCGCCACCGCTTGAATGATGACTATGATAATAAGGCGTATGAATTCGTGGGGTATAAGTTCTGTGATACCTAATCCCATACGCATTTTGCATCAAACTAATTAAAAATACTAAAGCGACTATTATTTTGATTTTCATTATTTGTACATCCTTGTAAAGACCAAATTATCCTTAATTCGAATCAATATTAATCTTCTAATTATTCAATATATTATTATACCATCAGCTATTCTAAAAATCCTTTTAATTCAAAATACGATGCATCTTCCTACAACAAAAAAACGCAAAAGGAAGTTAAATTCAAGGTACACGTTTACAAGTAGCTTCAATATTAAATTCCATAAAGGTTCTTCTTGGATCACAATGTTCATATTTTGTAAATGAACTCTCTTTTAATTCATCTTTTGAAATAAACTTATACTCAATTTCAGTTATAATATTATTGATTTGATCTATCGATTCACATTCAATTGCACCATTGAGTTTTGCGTAGTTATTATCAGCAGAAATAGGCGCAATAAACGCATAATATTTTGTTTCTACTGCGAATCCTTCTTCCTGTTTCTCAATAAACGCTACATAACCTGTATTATTGAGTGTATAAGATTGTATTCCTTTCAATTTTGAGTCGTAATAATGATAGCTTGTACCGCGACTATCGTCGACTTTACAATCCCAAGTTCCTTCTAGCATTTCAGCAGTAACTTTTTGTCGCTCTTGACAACCAACTAGAGTCAATAATGATATTGAGAGCGCCAATAAATTTTTAAACATTTTACTTCCTGTATAGAATTGGCTATTGTCTATTATAACAAACAATTTAATAAATTCTTCATTAATTTAATAAGTTACACATAGCGACAATATTATTCATAGGTGTAATTTACATACAATAAAGCTTTGCCAACCTTCGACTAAGGTCTTTTTATAATTTGTGATGCTGATAGGATTTTGAAATTTTATTGAGCAGATTTTCCAGCTCCTGATGCCGTCTTTATATAGTATTACTGATGCTAGAACTATCTTGCCACATCAGATATAGCCTTTCCTTGTAATAATAAATTTATTGATAACAACCTTATTTTTATAAATTTAAGAACATAAAATTAGGATGGTTTTTAGGTTAAATCTAGCTTCTTTGTAGGTTTTATATCTTTATCGTGCTTGCGATTTTTATTGTTCTTCAATGGGGACAACGTCAATAATATCGCGATATACGCCAGCAAATTCAGGGTTTTGCTCTTGTGTTTAATATTCCACTGTTATTTTACAAAATTAAAAATACAACTTTGCGCCTTAATAAAGTTTGCCTAATTAGTTAGTCAATCATGCTAAAAGCGATGGTGAGATACGCGTTGGTATATAGACTTTTTACAAAAAGCAAAGCGGAAGAATTACCAATTCAATAAGGCTGAGTTTGTGAGTGGATTAATGGTTATACAAAGAAAATAGACTGTTAAATTATCTTTAAAAAAACCTTATAACAAAAATTGCTATAAGGTTTTTTCTCAACAACGATAATTACCAAGCCACACAACTGCTTAAGAAATTATTATAGCTGTCGGTTCTGAAACCAACAACGCCAGTTCCTGATTCAACTACGTAATGATTTTTGGGACTATGGACGGTCGCAGCCCAATAATATGCGTCACCATAATCACTATCATAAACTATCCAATCACTATCCGGATAATATTCCCTGGTTACCTTACCCCATTCAGAGAATATACCACCCATCCATTCGGTAGTCGCACTGTTTCGGTAGCTAATCTTCCTACGGTAAATTTCGCCAACTCCTGGTACACCTTCTTCCCAGTTAATTTGGTTGCCGGATGCGTCGACTTTACGATTAGAGTTTGTAAAATCCCATACTGCCGGTAGATGGTATGTACCATTTAAGGTATTACAACGATCAGAACTAGCAGCCCAATTTTCTGAAGGGCCATCCGGGAAGGCGATCATCCAGCGTTGAATAAAAAATGAATAAAATACATTAGTTTTGTTGCGATCGGCGTACAATTTAAAAACTGAAGGTACAAATTTACCGCCATTGCTTGCAGCTGAAGGCCCTTTTAAGGTCACTCGCAATTTTCCGTTATGCTCACTTAAGACTAAATGTACCCCTGTTCCGCCAAGAGATGAAACGTTAGTACCGTTGATATCAATAACTTCAGCAACACTTAAACCGGCAAGTTTAAGGTCGAAAAATAAGTTGTTAGATCCGATCGTTGGAAAATTGTTTTTCGGATTATCGGTATCATTCATCGTAAAACCCTTGCCTCTAACCCATGTGTTATCTATATCATTTTCATTATTAATATTTGGTTGTGCATAACAAAATTTAACCCCAGAAGCGACTTTCGGGTACATATAATAAGCGTGTTGTTCTCCGATAAAAGAACTTTGGTTAGGAATGCCATATTGCGTAGTGATCGTGCCGTTGTCAGCAGATACCAATAACTTAAAAGGGGCATCACAAGGATCTAATACAGCATTTTCATTATTTTTAACAAAATGGGTAAGATCGTTACCGTCACCGTCGGTCCAGTTTACTCGTAAATCGCCGGTTATTACTGGGTTATAATCGCCGTCATCATCACCCCAAAAATTAGAATTGAGGATGATATTTTGAATAGGTAGTCGAGGGTAATTCGCGTTTTGCGCAGGCAATGTGACGATAGTTTTTATATCGGAGAACTTGACATCTTCGTTATCAAATTTAATCGGATTTTCACTCGTTGAGGTATCAGTATACGTAGTGATTTCTTCACCATTGGGTAATGTGATTGACAACAAAGGGGATAGATACTCCGATTTGGTTTGTCCATTATCAAATGATACATAAGGTGGGTAACCTTCGATACTTTTTAAGGTGGATACCGAGATTGACGTAGCTGAATTAGATATAGTAAGCAAGCCTAAAGTTGATAGTAATATCTTTTTCTTTTTAAGAAGAAAATTGTATTTGAACATATTTTAGTCCTTTTTGATTACAATTTGTTTTTTATTGTTTTTTTTATTGTATTTTGATCTTTCCTGATCTTTTCGAGAGTATAAATTAAAGATATTTGTTAATCAATTTGTTATACCTATCGTATTAGTCAGAGAAAATTAATCTTGGATATTTTTGAACACAATCTAGAGGATTTGGATTTAACGCTACAGTGATGAAGAGAAACTACATAAATATTACAGGTATAATCGACTCAACTACTGGAATTCCCCATCTCTTTTACTGATAAATCTAGCAATGCTAGCTAATTAAGATCGGAATGGTTTTAAGATTAAAGCCTGCTTGTTTATAGGTTTTATACCTTTCACGGGCTAGCGATTTTTGTTGTTCTTCGATAGGGACAAAGTCAATAATATCGCGGTATACACCAGCAAATTCAGGGTATTGCTCTTGTAGATTGATAAGTAAGTGACGTGAACCATTGCTACTGCGCTTTTGTGGCCAACAGATTTCGACAGGTGATCCGCTTTTCAGGCCTTCGCCAGCTAGATTATGGGGAACAAAATTTTCAGTATCGAGTTGCCATAAATATTCATCAATACGTTCAGCTTGAGCTTGATCTTGACAGGCCACTAACACACGTTGCCGATTTTGCCATGCTTCAACAATTTTTTCACACGCTAGCTTTTCTTTGAATAAAACCCCGGCTTCATTGGCTGGGGTTGGGTTTTCAAGTAGATAAAATATCACTTTTTTCATGTGTTTACTCATTTTTGGTTAAGTAAGTATTGAATTAACATCGCGACTGGTCTGCCTGTAGCACCTTTGTTTGCACCCGATTTCCAAGCTGTTCCTGCAATATCAAGATGTGCCCATTGGTATTTTTCAGTAAAGCGAGATAGGAAACAAGCGGCTGTAATCGTTCCTCCATCTCGACCACCAGCATTGACAATGTCAGCGCAGGTTGATTTGATTTGTTCTTGGAAATCACTATCAATCGGTAATGACCACGCTTTGTCTCCTGCTTGATTTGAGGAATTTACCAATTGTTCAGTAAGCTCTGCGTTATTACCCATCACGCCAGTGTAATGATGACCGAGTGCAATGATACAAGCACCAGTAAGTGTAGCAATGTCAATCACAGTCTTGGGTTGGAAACGTTCAACATAAGTTAAAGCATCGCATAATACTAAACGACCTTCTGCATCGGTATTGATGATTTCAACGGTGGTGCCCGACATGGTGGTTAAGATATCACCAGGACGGTATGAATTACCATCTGGCATGTTTTCACAACCAGCCATCACGCCAACTACGTTGATAGGTAGTTTTAATTCAGCCACAGCTTGCATTACACCAAACACAGTGGCAGCACCACACATATCATATTTCATTTCATCCATACCGGCTGAGGGTTTGATGGATATGCCACCTGAATCGAAGGTTAATCCTTTACCAACTAATACATATGGTTTGGCTTTTTTGTCTTTGGCACCATGATATTCTATGACCGTCATAATTGATTCGTTGGCTGAGCCTCGTCCAACCGCTAAATAAGCGTTCATGTTGAGTTTAGCAAGCTCTTTTTCACCTAAGCATGTCACTTTCAAGCTTGAATGCTGTTTACCTAAACTTTTGCCCTGCTCTGCTAAGTATTTAGCATTGCCGATGTTAGATGGCATGTTGGCAATGTTTTTGGTACTGACAATAGCATTTGCAATAATTTGTCCTTGCGATAATTGACTTTCTACATGCTTGATTGTTTTTTTATCGCTATAAAGTAGCGTTACTTTTTGTAAGCTTGGTTTTTCTGATTTTGTTGATTTGAATTGGTCAAAACTATAGGTTAATTCGCTAGTAATTTGTGGTAGTTGTTTAGCAATTTCACCACTTATTGCAGGATTTAGAGTCAGAATGTCCCAACTTATATTTTTAACTTGTTTTGTTATTAACTCTTTTGTAGCTGCTTGTATCATTTTTTTTGCAGCGTTAATATCAAAATTTTTTGCTTGGCCACACCCTACAACTAATATTTTCGGAGAATTCGGGCAAGCGTATAAAAAGGTGGTTTTACCTAATTCGCAGTTAATGTCACCTGACTTGATCAGCTGACTAATCATACCCTTGGTTAATTCATCTATATCCTTGATTAAACTAGTTTGTTTCTTGCCTAATTGGACAGTTACCACTAAACATTCTTCTTTTTGTAATGTGATTAATGAGCTGTTTTTGATTGAGTATTTCATAGCGTTCTCTTGTAAGATTTTTATGGTGAATAGTAACATTTTATCGGTTCATTAAACGATAGCAACAAAAAGATAACGAAACAACGCAAATCAGATTATAATAGTGCGATTTGATAAAACGGATAGATAGGTAAAAAAGTGATAATTCGCCGATATTTAATTAAAGAGACAATGAAAACACAAGGTGCAATACTGTTTATTTTATTGCTAATTTTCTTTTCTCAAAAATTAATCAGAATTTTATCCAGCGCTATTGATGGCAGTATTCCACGTGATTTGATTATGCCACTTTTAGTGTTAGGTGTGTCGAATATGGCTGATCTTATTTTGCCACTAAGTCTGTTTTTAGGTGTGCTTGTTACCTTTGGTCGGCTTTATTCGGACAGCGAGATGGTCGCAATGCATGCATGTGGGATTAAGAGAAGACTTAACTATCAGGTTGTGCTATTTCTGTGTGTGATCACCTGTATATTCACAGCACTCAATAGCCTTTGGTTTGGGCCTTGGTCTAGCGTGAGACAAGATCAGCTAGTCGAAAATGCCAAGATTAATCCAAGTTTAGCCGGTTTATTAGCTGGCCAATTTCAACAAACACCTGATGGCAACTCGGTAATTTATATTGGTAATGTTGATCATAATAAGCTAGATAACGTATTTATAGCCCAAATCAATCCGAAAAATGCTCAACGCCCTTCTATTATTATTGCTAATAAAGGAAAAACTGAAGAAGATAAAGATGGTAATCAAATCATCACACTTGAAAATGCAAATCGTTATGAAGGCACGGCACAATTAAAAGATTTTAGAATTTCGAATTTTCATAACTATTTAGGTATTATTAAACCTAAGGAGCTAGAAAGCAATGTTGATGATGATAAAGTGGATGTTCAGCAATTAGGATTGCTTGAGCTTCATGAAAATCCAACACCGAAGGCTAATGCTGAATTTTATTGGCGATTGACGTTGATAATTTCGGTTCCTTTGATGGCTTTTTTAGTGATTCCATTGAGTGTGTCAAATCCAAGACAAGGAAGGCTTGCACAAATTTTACCAGCGTTACTGCTTTATTTAGTCTATTTTTTACTTTCTAGTTCGGTTAAAGCTAATGCTGGTAAAGGTCGCTTAGATCCCGCTTTGTGGTTTTATCTGATTAATCTAGGGTATTTTGTTCTGGCTTTGATTTTAAATTGTTGGGATAACTTATTTATGCGTAAACTTCGTTTAAAATTTATTGCGTCTTAAGGGGAGAACGATGTTTTCGATTTTAGATCGCTATATTGGTAAAACTATTTTAAATACCATTGGCATTTGCTTATTTTTATTAATTAGTTTGTCAGGAATTATTCGTTTTATTGACCAACTTAGAAAAATCAAAGTTGATTATGATGCCTTGTCAGTTGGTTTTTATTCTTTGCTAATGGTACCTAAAGATATAGAAATATTTTTCCCTATGGCAGCACTTTTAGGCGGCTTAATTGGTTTAGGGATTTTAGCTTCAAGAAGCGAGCTTATTGTGATGGAAACTTCAGGCTTTAGCCGTTTTAAAATTGCATTAGCTGTGATGAAAACTGCTCTCCCTTTAGTGCTTATAACAATGGCAATTGGTGAATGGGTTGCTCCTATCAGTGAACAAACCGCTCGTAATATGCGCTCAGAAAAGCTTTATGGTAATTCTTTATTAGCTCAACAAGGCAGTTTATGGGCGAAAGATGGTAATGATTATATCTATATCGACCATGTTAATAATGATAGTTCTATCTCAAATATTGATATTTATAAAGTTGATAAAAATAAATTACTATCGATTACTCATGCTGATAGCGGAGTGTTTGAAAATGGAAGTTGGACGTTATCACAAATCGAGATGAATGATTTAACCAATCCACAACAAATAACGGGTACAAACTCACTTACTATGCAGTGGAAAACTAATATCACACCTGATAAGTTGAGTATTGTAGCTTTTGACCCTGATTCATTGTCAGCATCAGGACTCTATCAATATTCGCAATATTTGAAAAATTCGGGCCAAGATACAAAATATTATGATTTGTTATTTTGGAAAAAGCTGATTAAACCCGTTTCAGTTGCAGTGATGTTGTTGTTGGCCTTATCTTTCATTTTTGGACCATTACGAAGTGTATCTATGGGTATTAGGGTGATTATAGGTATTACTTTTGGCTTTATCTTTTATATCGCCGATAATCTTTTTGCTCAAGCCAGTATTGTGATGGGCATTTACCCTATCGTTGGATCTATGCTAACTAGCTTTGTGTTTTTGTTAATCAGTTATATTTTATTTAAAAGAAAAAATTAAATTATAGCTTTGATCTCCTACGATATTGGCATATAAACTTGATAAGTTATATGCCAATTTCATCCGCAATATTCTTCAAAATTTCCTTTACGTATACCAATTAAGTTAAACAATGATTTTGTAGGCTTCAGGCTAAGGTTGATTGGTTTAGTTCGCACCCTTTATTTAAATAAAGGATGCGTAAGATTAATTTATTTAAACAATTTTAAGTAGTCACCATAGCCTTGAGCTTCTAATTCTTCTTTTGGTATGAACTTTAGCGCTGCAGAGTTGATACAGTAGCGCAATCCTCCTAAAGCTGCGGGCCCATCATTAAATACATGACCAAGATGTGAATCAGCTTCTAATGAGCGGACTTCTATCCTACGCATTCCATGGCTGTTATCTTCCTTTTCAACAATTTGTTGCTGTTTAATCGGTTTAGAGAAACTTGGCCAACCACAGCCTGAATCAAACTTATCTAGTGAGGTAAACAGTGGTTCACCAGAGACGATATCAACGTAGATCCCATCGCGGTGGTTAGCGTTATATTGATTATCAAATGGAGGTTCTGTACCATTTTGCTGCGTAACATGATATTGCATTGGTGTTAGTGCTGATATAGCTTTATCTTTCATTGATTTGTTCATGTTGTATCTGCCTCACGTTATAAATGTGATATAAATAAACGTTTAAATTTGTGTTAATCATTGCTACTTAACATTGATTGCAATACTTTATCTTTAACCCAAAAATAGTGGTACAACGCACCTAATACATGAAATATAACTAAAATAGCTAGTACATAAGAACTAATCAAATGTAATGAATGAAACATTTGGTGATATGGCATATCAATAGCAGGGATCGATATTAAACCAAATATATTAAGGTCCCTTCCACTCATTAAATACCCCGATAATGGCGTAATTAGCAGTAAAAGGTAGATCACACCTTGAGTGGATTTTGACAAAATTCGTTGCAGTTTTTTGTCTTTCGGTAAGACATCAGGCACACCTTGACTGCGGATCACCATAATTCGCCATATTGTTAATAGCAAAACAAGCACTCCAAAGGATTTATGTAATAAATAGACTATTGCCATTCCACCCAATATATGTGACATTGTCACTTTAATTAAAAGGAGCATGGTTATCATTATGACAAGTAAAGCCGATGTCCAATGAATCCATTTTTGTTTACTGCTATATTGCGGGTACTTTTGCATATTTACTCACTTTTGGTTGTTGACTTATCTTGCCAGTTATCTGCAATAAAATTAGCTCGTCCAGATAATTGATAATAACGGTTATAATGTTCTGGCTGTTTTTTATAGTAATCTTGATGATACGCTTCGGCGGGATAAAATATTGCTGCCGGTTCTATAGCAACATCAATCGGATGATTAAATCGTTTGCTTTCTTCAAGCGCTTGTTTAGATGCGATCGCTTGCTGTTGTTGTAATTTGTTATGATAAAATATTACTGGACGATAAGAATCGCCACGATCGGCAAATTGTCCTTGCGAATCTGTCGGGTCAATTTGTTGCCAAAAAATATCCAGTAATTTTTTATAGCTGATCATCGTTGGATCAAAGGTAATTTGCACCGCTTCTGTATGGCCTGTGTTGCCTTGGCAAACTTGTTGATAAGTTGGATTTTCCGTATGACCACCAGTGTAACCTGAGATCACATTAATAACGCCTTCATATTTGTCGAAAGGTTTTACCATACACCAGAAACATCCACCTGCAAATGTTGCTTGTTCATATTGTTGCATAAAAACCTCCAATTAACTTACATTAACAGAAACGATCTTTATAAAAAATACAACACTTACTTTGCTTTTTAAATGATGTGTTCATATTACTTGAAACTGGTCAAATAAGCACCATATTATTCATCTAATATAAATTTTTAGGAGGTGTAATTATGGCTAGTGGCTGGGCATCTGACGATGCCGTTAACCAACAGATCGAAAGTACAATCACAGATGCTATCGAAATCGCCAGACGCCAACTAAAACACGATAAACCTAGTGCCGAGTTTTGTGTTGAATGTGGCGATACTATTGCAAAAGCCAGACAAATTGCCTTACCAGGTGTGCAATACTGTTTAGCTTGCCAACAAGAAATAGATAAGCAATTGGCAAAATCTGCAATATTATATAATCGACGTGGTAGTAAAGATAGCCAACTAAGATAACAAGCTCTTAATAAGGGGAATTGAGTAAAACTCCTTCCCCTTTTATATTTTGCTTTCCTCAATTATTCTTTATTTTTTGAATTACGAACTTCATCATAAGGGTAAACTAATAATTTACCATCAAACCATTCTGCACAAAAAACTTCATCAATATCTTTATAACCTTGTTTTTTGATTTCATTCTTAAGCCATGTTTCACTTTTGTGGAGTTGTTCAAGGTTGTCTTGACTAATAGCGCCATTTTCAATCACCAGTACTGCGATATCTTTATCTCCTTTCTTGATAATGGTTAAAGATCCATTTAATTCGTACCACACTTGTTTTAATTCACTAAATGCGCAAATTCCTTGAATATTGATTAGCGTTTCAAAATCTCTAACAGGTAAATTCGCTTTTTTGAAATTTTCAGAGATTAGATTGCCATTTTTGATTAATTGTATAGGTTCACCATCAATAGCATCTCGGAGTTTTGAATTTTTAGATTTGATAAATCGCACTAAGATAAGAAGACCTGCCCAAATCGCCACAGCTCCAGCGGCTTCCCACGCAGAAACATTAGCATTAAGTAATGTTCCACCTACCAATGCACCAATAACCATGCTACCAACCTGATCCAGCTGTGACATCGGTGCGATTTGGCTTTTTCCTGATAATTTGACATAAATAAGTAAAATGATAAGTGCAATTAAAAATTTTGGTGCCATTTCAAGTAAATACATTCCTGCCTCCAAGTGTAGATCCAATCTAAACGACCATTGCTTTGCTATCTGGTCTAATCGGATAAATAAAAGATGTATTACGAATTAACTAAATTTTTATTTATTTGAAATCAATGACTACTTGTTTTTTAATAGAGATTAGAAAGTTTAATACGAGAGCATTGTTATTCTACTCCAAAAAGGATTTTAAAAAAATGATACTTGCAATAGATGTTTACTATTTAAATGATAAGGCAAAAACTGTTGGCATTTTATTTGAGCAATTTACTGATGGTATCAATGAGATAAAATCTGTTATCAATGATTATCAATCGAATGTTATGCCTTATCAATCAGGCCTATTTTATAAACGTGAATTACCTTGTATATTAGCATTATTGTCTCAGGTTGATCTCAATTCGATTGATGTGATTATAGTCGATGGTTATGTTCATTTGAATGGTGGTAATCTTGGTTTAGGTGGTCATCTTTATGAAGCACTGGATAAAAAGATACCTATTATCGGCGTTGCAAAAAAATCTTTTACCGATAATAAACAATATGCCATTGAAGTAATGCGTGGTAAAAGTAATAATCCAATCTATATAACATCATTAGGAATGTTACTTAAAGAGGCAGCAGATCATATTCAATCAATGGCCGGCAAATATCGCATACCAGATTTACTGACCTATTTGGATCAACAAACTAAGTTGTTTAAATTCGAATAATACAATAAAAATGGTTAAACAGGTTTATGTTATTAATTCACCAAAATACTATTGATATAGATTTTGATATAGATTTTAATATAGTCTTCATATTAGTCATTTAATATTAATAATTTGCACCAAGGAGTTTATATATTGACTATCTTTCGTTTATCTTTTTTTAACTTAAGTTATTTATTAAAACGCTAGAATTTTTAAGCCAAACTTTTATGTAATATATTTAAGATGTTTCTTAGATCTTTTACATCTAGCTGCCCTGGTGCAGATGCATTTTTTGCTGCACCAAAAGTGAGGTCTGACCCAAAAGTTTCACCTGCAATTCGGCTAATCGCACCTGTTCCAGCCATTGCCATAGTAATTAGTGGTTTACGAGCATATTTGTCTTTCATTTCAGCTGTTGCAGCAAGTAAGTTAATTACATCTTCACGCGAACGTGGCATTACGGCAATTTTAGGAATATCTACACCAAGATCCTGCATTTTGCATAATCTTGCTACAATTTCATCTTTTGGCGGAGTCTTATCAAAGTCATGATTGGAGGCTATCACTAAAACGTTATGCTGATGAGCTAACTGGACAATTTCTTCAACATATTTGTCACCAGTAAAAACTTCGATATCGACAAGATCTATTAAACCACTTTTTATCATCTGTTTATTAAGGTTGATATAAAATTCAATCGTAGCAGGATAAACTCCGCCTTCATTAGCGGTGCGGAATGTAAATAAAATGGGTTTGTAGCCAATGATTGTTTGTAATTTATTTGCTGTTTGTTTTACTTTTTCAACATCATCAACTTTTTGAAAATGGTCTACTCTCCATTCAACCATATCAAAGTCAATTTTTGTCAAAAATTCAGCTTCATTAACTAATTCTTGCTCTGTTTTTCCTACAATTGGAACAATAATTTTAGGCGCTCCAACACCAATATCTAAACCTTTAACTGTAATTTTTGACATCTATCCACCAATTTATCTTTTCTACTCTCTTAATTTAATTGACTGAGAGAATAGTCTGTAGTTATAAATAATTTTAATAAGTTAACTAAAATTTTTAGTCATTAAAGCCCATTTTTTCTTTAACATAATCAATTGGAGCTTCTTTTCCTGTCCAAATTTTAATTTGTGCATGACCTTGCCATAACATCATACCTATACCGTTTAACGTTTTACAACCTTGCGATTCGGCTAGTTCTAATAATTTTGTTTTACGTGGACTGTAAATACAATCGGTTACGACGAGATCTTTTCTTAGCATAGTTGGATCGGTAATTAAGCTTTTTCCTTCTGACGGCTTCATACCAATACCAGTAGCATTGCATAATACTGCACTTTCAGCAATTTCCTGACGTAATTTTGAGTGATCAGCTAAATCATAAACTACTGCTTCACAGTCAGTTTTTGCATTTATTCGGTTAACTATTTCTACAATTTTGTCAAAGCATTCATCTTTTTGATTAAAAATTGAAATCTTTTTAACGCCATCTAATGCGGCTTGTACGGCAATAGCACTTGCAGCACCGCCTCCACCAAGTAAAGTCAACTTTTTACCTATAACATCAACACCCGCCTCTTTTAATGAGCGCATATATCCTATTCCATCAGTATTATATCCGGTTAATACTCCATCATCATTTGAAATGGTATTACAGGCTCCAATAAGCTCTACTGCTGGTGTTAATTTATCTAAATATTGGCACACGAGTTGTTTATTCGGCATTGAAACAGCACTACCGCGTAAACCTAATGCACGTAAGCCTTTTATAGCATCAGGTAATTTTTCTTGCGTCACTTCAAAAGCTAAATAGACATAGGGAATATCTAATTTAGAGTAAATTATATTTTGCATTTTTGGTGATAAGCTGTGCCGAATTGGATATGCCATTAATCCAATTAATAAAAAGTGTCCATCAATATTAGCTCTCATGCTTCTCTCCAATTATTAATGATTAAAATTCAGCGAGTTTTTTAAGTAATCTTTTCGTATCTTATAGATACATTTTTGCTCATTCAATTGGAGAATGACTCAATAAAAATTCATCATCACTACGCTAAATTGAAATTGGCATTTCATGTAAAGATTTTAGTAATGTTATTACCTCAATACCACCTCGCTCGGTGATAATTGATAATTCTTGCTTAATAAAGTAACTCCTAACTGTTATTAAGCTTTTCTCAAATTATATAATCGCATTTGATAATTCTTAGATGTTTTTTCAAACCTAGGATTAATACTAAAAACACCAACATTAAGCCATAAAAAACACGAAAATCAACGATAAATACTTTCCAGTATTATTTTGATATTTAAGATAACTTTCTAAAAATTCTAGGCTTACTAATTTACCATTTTTTTTACTTTAAATTACTTATCATCGTAAAGCACCTTATCGTGATAAGGTGCTTTTTTAGTATTGCTGAAAGTCATTAAATTTTATTCATATCAATAACTTTTTTGAAACGTGAATAAACAATTAATCCTAATATTACACTTGATAATGCAACAACTAGATCGACTAAGATAGCATAGCTAACATTGATTAATGCTAACTTAGGGACTATTAGTGGAATGACAATAAATGATAAACCACTGAAAGTATACATTGTTCCAACTGCAAACCCTTTACGATCAGGAAATAGCTGCTGCATAACAACTAAAGTGAGTTGTAATATACCTCCTGCTGCTGTTAATCCCATTCCTATTGCCACAATTAAACTCATTGTAGGATTAAGATTAAATAAAAACATTAATAAAGTTAATGCAGAAAGTAACGGCAATATAATAATGCAATAAATTGGTTTTATGAATTTTTTAACAATATAGGCTGTTGTAAACACAGAAATTATTGATGCAGTACTATAATAACTGATCAATTGTTTAGAAGCGATTGGTTCCATTCCTATACCTTTCTCTGCAATCGCAGGTAGCCATTGTAAAATGATGACAAAGGTTGCAGTGGTGGTGAAGCCCATAATTATTAATAAAATACCTTCAAAGAAAATATTCGGTTTACCAATGAAATAGTCACTATGGCCTTCATTGCCACAAATAACTGTATTTTTGGAAGGAAATGTTCTTGGCGCTAAAAGTAAAAAATTAATAATGATAAAAGTAACAAAACCGATGAAAGCATAGCCATACCATAAATCATAAGCATGAAAGAATGTAACAATGAATGGTAAGACTAACGTTCCTATTGAAATAAATGCTTTAATTAAAACACTTGCAGTACCTGCCGAACGAGGAAAGCATTCGGTTAAAGCAGGCATGGAGCCGGTATCTAAAAATGAGTTTCCAGCACCAATAAACATAGCCAAACAAAATGCAACATGTATATTGTGACAAAAGAGAGTCCCAACGAAAAAGATAATATAACAAGACATGCCCATAAGGATAAATGGTTTGCGTCCAAATTTATCAGATAGTATTCCTCCAATAAACATTAATAATATTTTTCCATATCCTATTCCTGATGCAACGTAACCAATACCTATAACATCATCAGTTTTTAATTGTGCAGAAATTTCGACAGAAAATTGCATAATTACTATTAAAGCAATACTTTGAATAATGTAATTAGCATAGATAGAGCCAGCTATCGAATATGAGCTGTGATTACTCATTAGTTAATACTCCATTACAAATTTAAAAATCTTATAAAACTAACTGGCTCAATATTAGCGGTAAAAGTATCTGAATAAAAGGAAAAATAATCTTTGAAATAGTTTTATTAATTAATTATTGTTAATTTAGATAAATTTTTTAAATAATCATCTCAGAATTGAAAAATGGAGGAGCATTTTTTAAAAGATTATAAAAAATTGAATATTTCTAGCTATGAAAAAAATCTAGATAGTTTATTTGTAATACGAATTGAGTAATGAATTTCAATGATAAATTTGATTGAGGATAATGATTGAAAAAAATTGGAGCGGGAAACGAGGTTCGAACTCGCGACCTCAACCTTGGCAAGGTTGCGCTCTACCAACTGAGCTATTCCCGCTTACAAAAAAAAGTGTTTTTAATGGTGCCCGGGGCGAGACTTGAACTCGCACGGCCAAAAAGGCCGAGGGATTTTAAATCCCTTGTGTCTACCGATTTCACCACCCGGGCTCAAAACTTATTACCGAAAGGTAACTGCGTTTTGGATGCTGTGCATTTTACCTATCTTAAAATTTACGTCAATAAAAAAATTAAAATAATTGTCTAACTGCTCAATGTTTGTCACATTTAAGGAAATTTTAATCAATTCCCTTAAAATTTGGATTTAATATAAATAAAAATTTTGGCTAATGTTTTGTTACTAATTAGACGCTGAAAGATGATCCACAACCACAGGTTGTAGTTGCGTTTGGGTTATCAACAACAAAACGAGAACCCTGCAATCCTTCAATATAGTCTATAGTTCCTCCAACAAGATATTGTAAACTCATAGGGTCAATAATAAGTGAGACACCATTTTTTTCGATCGCCAGATCATCTTCATTTACTTTTTCATCAAATGTGAAACCATACTGGAATCCACTACAACCACCACCAGTGATATAGACTCTTAATTTAAGATTTGGATTTTCTTCTTCCGTTACTAAAGTTTTTACCTTGTTTGCAGCAGCATCAGTAAAATTAATGGGTAACGCATCGCTCATTTTATTCTCCTACTTTAAGTACTGATATATTATATACTCTTGAAAAAATAAAATACAAAATGAAAACATCAATTAGTTAAATTTGTAATAGCTTGCTTGAATTTAAGTTAATTTTATGAATAAATACGACAACAATTACTATAAAGAAGACCATAATTATGCTTAAAACATTTAAATCTGAAATACTTTACCGCGAAGCAATGGCTTTTATGCCAGGTGGTGTTAATTCACCTGTACGTGCTTTTAATGGAGTTGGTGGTACGCCATTATTTATAGAGAAAGCTAATGGTGCTTATATTTATGATGTTGATGAAAAAGCTTATATTGATTATGTCGGATCTTGGGGACCTATGATTTTAGGTCATAATGACCCTGATGTTGCCAATGCAGTTATTAACGCTGTTCGTAATGGTTTGAGTTATGGTGCGCCAACCGAAATCGAAACAAAAATGGCTAACCTAGTTACACAATTGATTCCATCAATAGAAATGTTACGTATGGTGAATTCAGGCACTGAGGCAACTATGAGTGCAATTCGCCTTGCACGAGGCTATACAGGACGTGACAAAATAATCAAATTTGAAGGTTGTTACCATGGACATGCTGACTATTTGCTTGTTAAAGCCGGTTCTGGCGCGCTCACTTTTGGACACCCTACTTCACCGGGTGTGCCTGAGGATTTTGTTAAACATACATTAGTTTGTGATTATAACGATTTAGAATCAGTAAAAAAACAATTTGAGCAATATCCTAATGAAATTGCTACAATTATTATTGAACCTGTGGCAGGCAATATGAATTGTGTCCCAGCTAAAAAATCGTTCTTACAAGGATTAAGAAGCTTGTGTGATACTTACGGGGCTTTATTAATTATTGATGAGGTAATGACTGGGTTTAGAGTTGCACTTGGCGGAGCTCAAGAATATTATGATTTAGTTCCTGATTTGACTTGCTTAGGTAAGATTATAGGTGGCGGTATGCCTGTAGGTGCTTTTGGCGGGCGTGCTGAAATTATGCAACAATTAGCACCAACTGGACCAATTTATCAAGCAGGAACACTTTCAGGGAATCCTGTTGCTATGGCAGCGGGTTATGCCACGTTGACAAAGTTAATGGATGTTGGTATTTATTCAGAGTTAGAAGAAAAAACTGCCTCACTAGTTAATGGCCTATATGCAGAAGCAAAACGATATAATATTCCGTTTGTGGTTAATCATGCAGGAGGAATGTTTGGATTTTTCTTTACAAATGCTCTAGAAGTGAGCAGTTATAAGGATGTAATGAATTGTGATGTTGAATTATTCAAAAAATTCTATCATCATATGCTCGCCGAAGGGGTTTACTTTGCGCCTTCAGCTTTCGAAGCAGGTTTCATGTCACTTATGCACACAGATAAAGAAATCGATCATACGATTGATGCAGCAAGTCGTTTTTTTAAAAACATAAGTTAATTTGATAAAATATAGTAAATTATACCCATAGCGATTAAAATTTTAACTATTAACATAGGTAATAAATTTATGGTTAATCCTTTAAAAGAAGGTGAAAAAGCACCTCAATTTTCTCTGCCTGATCAGGATGGTGAGCTAATTAGTTCAAAAGATTTCAAAGGTCAGCGTATTTTGCTCTATTTCTATCCGAAAGCGATGACTCCTGGTTGTACAGTACAAGCTTGCAATTTACGAGACAGTGCTGACGATTTTAAGAAATATAATGTAGTTGTTATTGGTATTAGTACGGATAAACCTGAAAAGCTATCGCGTTTTGTTGATAAAGAATTGTTGAATTTTACGCTACTTTCAGATGAGGATCATAAAACCTCTGAAGCGTTTGGTGTTTGGGGCGAAAAAGAGTTTATGGGAAAAACTTATGACGGTATCCATCGTATAAGCTTTTTGATTGGTAAAGATGGTAAGATCGAGAAAGTCTTTGATGACTTCAAAACGACCAACCATCACACTGTGGTTTTAGATTATCTTAAGAACCATAGTTAACACTTCTAATTAAAGCAGATTATATTTTCATTAATCTGCTTTTTTTTCACTTTTAATATTATTAATCTCTTCAAGATTTGGCCAAGCATTTATAATCGCTTTAACTAAAGTTGCTAACGGTATAGCAAAAAATACGCCCCAAAATCCCCATAACCCGCCAAAAATGATAACAGCTACAATAATCACTAAAGGATGCAAGTTAAGTTTTTCAGAGAAAAGATAAGGAACCAATAAATTGCCATCAAGAGCCTGAATAAGGATATAAAAGAACATTAAATATCCAAATTGTGCAGTTACCCCCCATTGGAAAAGTGCAATTAGGACAATAGGGATACTTGAAATAATAATACCAATGTAAGGAATAAGTACTGAAACACCAACTAACACTGCTAACAATAATCCATAATCTAAACCAAAATACCAAAATGGAATATAGACACAGGCAGTTAAAATAATGATGTGTAAAACATTACCGACTATGTAATTAGATATTTGTTGATCCATCTCTGTAGCTACTTTGTTTAATATTGTTCGATTTTTTGGTAATATTTTCGAACAATATCCCCATATCTTAGATTTATCTTTCAATAAGAAAAACATAATAATCGGAACTAATACCGCATTTATAGCAACAGAAACTAAGCTAAACAGTGAGCTGATTGAAAACTGGAGCAATGAGTTACCTGTTTGCATGACTTTATTAGTTATACCTTGGAGTATTGAGTCAAATAGACCAACATCGATAAGCTCCGGATAATGTTCAGGCAATGATGTGATGAATTTATTTACAAAATTCAACATATTTGGGATATTTGTTATTAAACTAACACCTTGTTGCCAAATCAATGGTAACAAAATCATAATTCCGGTTAAGCCGACAAACATAAATACAAATAGTACAATAACAACAGCTAATGTGTGAGGAACTCTCTTTTGTTGTAAATACTTAACCGGTCTATCTAGTAGATAAGATAAAACAATAGCAATCAATATAGGCAGTAAAATTTTATTGAAAAAATAGATGATAAAAAATAAAACAATGATAACAATCATTAACGAAACCACATGAGGATCGCTAAAGCGTTTTTTGTACCATTCAATAAACAATTTTAACATCTATAACTCCTTTTTGTAGTTTATTAATCTAACCTATTTTTTGAAACCACCCAAGATTCCTCGAGTAATTTGTCTTCCAATTTGATTTACCATCTGTCTAGTCGCACTTTTAGCAACACTTTGAATGATACCGTCATGCTGTCCACCTTTTGGGCCGGTTCTACCAAAAATAAGTGAACTTAAAAAGTCCATTATACCACCATGTTCCTCTTTATCAGATGGATTCTGATTGGAATCAGTTTCTATTGAATTTTGACTATTTTCAGTATTTATACTAAAACCCTGTTTAAGTTTTTCGTAGGCTGATTCGCGATCGATGGTTTTTGAATATTTATCATAAAAGCGAGATTTTTGAATAATCGTCAACTGTTTTTCTATATCCATAGGCCCCATTTTTGATTCTGGCGCTATTATCATTCCGCGTTGAACAATATTAGGGCGCCCCTTTTCATCTAGAAATGAAATTAAAGCCTCTCCTACCCCAAGCTCCATAATAGCTTTTTCAGTGTTAAAATTTGGGTTAGCTCGCATGGTTTGGGCTGCAACTTTGACTGCTTTTTGATCTTTAGGTGTAAATGCTCGTAATGCGTGCTGCACTCGATTACCCAATTGACCAAGGATAGTTTCTGGAATATCGGTTGGGCTTTGTGTAGCAAAATAAATCCCCACTCCTTTAGAACGAATAAGGCGAACAACTTGTTCGATTTTTTCTAATAATGCGGGAGAAATATCATTAAAAAGTAAATGTGCTTCGTCAAAGAAAAAAACAAGTTTTGGTTTATCAAGGTCACCTACTTCTGGTAAATGCTCGAATAGTTCTGATAATAACCAAAGTAAAAATACTGAATATAATTTTGGTGAATTATATAATTTACTGGCAGATAAAATATTAATAACACCACGACCATCAGCATTAGTTTGCATTAAATCATGTATATCAAACATCGGCTCACCTAGAAAGAATTCAGCACCTTGCTGTTCTAAAGTAAGCAATCCACGTTGAATAGCACCAATAGTTGATAAACTTATATTGCCATATTGGGTAGTAAATTTTTTAGCGTTATCACCAATAAATTGGATGAATGTTCTTAAATCCTTAAAGTCTAGTAATAATAATCCATTATCATCGGCAATTTTAAAAACTAATTGTAGAACGCCAGATTGAATGTCATTGAGATTTAATAATCGACCTAATAATATAGGACCTATATCGGAAACTGTACTGCGAACGGGAATACCATTTTCACCAAATACATCCCATATTTCTAAAGGAGAAGAATCAGGAAGCCAATCTTTTACACCAATACTTTCTAGCCGTGCTTTTAATTTTTCAGATAATAGGCCATTTTCCCCTAAACCGGTCAAATCACCTTTTACATCAGCAAGAAACACGGGTACACCAATCTGCGAGAATTTTTCCGCCATCTTTTGTAGGGTTACGGTTTTACCTGTACCTGTTGCACCAGTAATTAAACCATGGCGATTAGCCAACGATGCAAGGATGTATAAATCATTACCTTCACTTTTTGCAATAACGATCTTTTCATTCATAGACATCTCCCATTCAAAAATTGCTATTAAAACAATTGAGAATATTGTAAGCTGAATTATTGTTAACTGCTATTATTTTAATTAATCTTATAAGGAGGCTGTATGTTTCCAGAATACCGTGATTTAATCTCTAAACTAAAAAACTCAGATTTACATTTCCAAAAATTATTTGATGAGCACAATGAGCTCGATCAAAAAATTAAAAATATCGAGTCTGGTATTGCAATTGATACTTCGGAAACGATTGAAAGTCTAAAAAAACTGAAGCTAAAATTAAAAGATGAACTTTACGAAATTTTGAAAAAAGCTTCTAAATAACTCATCAAATATAAGCTTATAAAGCTTTATTGTGTTATAAAACCCCAAGCTGTGGGGTTTAATTTTATAGCAATTTTTTGCAAATCATTTATAGAAAGTTATTTATTAACTTTCTCTTGTTCTTTTTTCAGTTTGCGATGTTTGATTAGTGTAATTAAATTTTTGTGTGGGGTTTTCATTTTTTACTCCTCTTATTGTTATTTATAGGCTCCTTAAAAACATTTCTAAAAAGCTCGATTATTTATACAAATATTATTATCAATTATATTTATCAAATGTGTACTCATCACTACTATAACACACTAGTTCAATATTTATACTTCTTTAGTTAATGATGTAAGCAACATCGTCACTTACATCAATTTTGTTATTTTAGAACCATTGTCCAAAGCGTTTTATGTAAATCCTTTTCATTATTTGAGCAACCACACAGTAACTTAATAATGTTGCAACTAACCATGGAAAATAGGACCATGGTAATGGTTGAAGACCAATTAGGCTACCTATTGGTGAAAAAGGAATATAAATACCCACCGCCATAATTAGCATAGTCATTACTATTACTGGGAATGCCGCGGTACTTTGTATAAATGGTATTTTCTGAGTCCTTAGCATATGTACAACTAAAGTTTGTGATAACAATCCTTCGAT
Source organism: Gilliamella sp. wkB72 (assembly GCF_001693745.1). Taxonomy (NCBI): domain Bacteria; kingdom Pseudomonadati; phylum Pseudomonadota; class Gammaproteobacteria; order Orbales; family Orbaceae; genus Gilliamella; species Gilliamella sp. wkB72. The sequence goes on from NZ_LZEI01000007.1 coordinate 39,285, forward strand.
AAACCAACCTGAGTGAAACAATGATTCAGCTGCAACACTATTAGCACCAAAAACAAACCACATCAATGCATATGTTGTTATGTCAAAAATAGAGGATGTTGGTCCAATCCAGATCATAAAACGTCCAATATTTTGTGCATCCCATTTACGAGGTTTTTGTAAAAACTCTTCATCCATCTTATCCCAAGGTAATGATAATTGTGAGATATCATATAATAAGTTTTGGATAAGCAAATGAATCGCAAGCATTGGTAAAAATGGTAGAAATGCACTAGCCACTAATACAGAGAAGATGTTACCAAAGTTAGAACTTGCGGTCATATTTAGGTATTTCATAATATTACCGAAAGTTTCGCGTCCGCAAATTACACCTTCTTCTAATACAAGTAAGCTTTTTTCAAGCAAAATGATATCAGCTGATTCTTTAGCGATATCAGTAGCGGTGTCCACTGAAATACCAACATCTGCATCTCTCAACGCTGGCGCATCATTAATACCATCACCTAAAAATCCAACAGTATGACCATTACTTTGTAACAATCTAATGATTCGAGATTTTTGTAATGGAGTCAACTTAGCAAAAATAGTGCGTTGCTCAATTTGCTCTTTTAACTCAGCGTCACTCATTTTTTCAATGTCGTTACCAAGTAAGGGTATACCCGGTTCTAAGCCAACTTCTCGGCATACTTTAATCGTGATGATTTCATTGTCACCAGTTAGAACTTTAACGCCAACACCATGTTCATTCAATGCAGAAATAGCTTCATAAGCACTCTCTTTAGGTGGATCTAAGAAAGTCAAAAACCCACGAATGGCTAATGATTTTTCATCTTGGACACTATATTGAGCTTTAGTTTGTGATGCTGAAATATCTTTTACACCTACTGCTAACACTCTAAATCCATCTTTATTATAATTGTGTGCAAGTTCAATCAATGCTTGTTTACGATTTTCGTCTAACGGTAAGTATTCGCCGTTTTCATAAACAAAATCTGAAATAGATAGCATTTCTTCAACTGCACCTTTACAGATCATTAAGTGATTTTCATCATTGCCTTGTACAACAACCGATAAACGACGGCGAACAAAATCAAACGGTAATTCGTCAATTTTTTTATAAAGACCAACACCTACTTTTTTAACACTGGTTTTTTCTTCAGCAAAACGGATGATCGCTTTATCCATCAAGTTTTTCATTCCACTTTGATAGTAACTATTGAGCCAGGCCAGTTGTAAAACAGATGGATCAATCTGCCCATTAATGTCTAAGTGATGTTCTAAAATAATTTTATCTTGTGTTAAAGTACCTGTTTTATCAGTACATAAAATGTCCATCGCGCCAAAGTTTTGAATAGCATTCAAACGTTTTACCACAACTTTTCGTTTTGCCATGCCAACAGCACCTTTAGCTAGATTTGCACTAACAATCATCGGTAACATTTCAGGCGTCAAACCAACAGCAACAGCTAATGCAAATAATGTTGCTTCCCCCCAATCGCCTTTGGTAAATCCATTTATTAGTAATACAATCGGAACCATCACTAACATAAAGCGAATTAGTAACCAACTTACGCTATTTACACCGCGATCAAATGAGGTTTCGGCTCTTGAACCCACTATTGATTTTGCTAATGAACCAAAATGTGTATCAGCACCTGTTGCAACAACAATAGCTTTAGCTGTTCCACTCACTACATTGGTGCCCATAAAACAAATATTGTTTACATCAAGTACATTGTCCTTATCAATTTTTGAAGAATCTATCTCTTCTGTCGTTTTTTGCGATACCGCGCCTAAGGTGTCATATTTTTCAACTGGAATTGATTCACCGGTTAACACCGCTTGACTCACAAATAAATCTCGCGATTCGATTAAACGAATATCGGCAGGAATCATGTCCCCAGCTGATAAAAACACAATATCTCCAGGAACGATATCGCTTAAAGGAACTTCAATATGCTCAGTTGGCATATTTTTATTACGACGGCGTAGAACTGTGGCTGTAGTTCGGATCATTGACTTTAATGCTTCAGCAGCTTTATTTGAACGAAACTCCTGCCAAAAACGCAATAATCCACTAAGTGTTACCATGGTTAAAATGATAATAATTCCAGTTAGATCTGTCTCTTCACCGTTTTGTAATGGCAACCAGTAATCAGTAAAAAAACTTACCAGTGCTAATATTAATAGTACAAATATAAATGGGTTCTTAAAAGCTAAAAGTAACTGAACAAAAGCTGATGGCACTTTTTCTCGAGCCACTTCATTTTTACCATACTGTTCCAATCGAGATTTTACATTTTCTTGAGTTAACCCCGAAAGACTTGATTGAAATTTAGACAAAATGCTATCTAAGCTATTCTGAGCTTCTTCAAGTGCTTTTATGTTTAAAGTATTATCTGTCTTTACTTGAGATGTTTTTTTAATCATAGTTTGTACCTATCTATTTTTCAGGCAAAAGGAACCCGCTCTTAGTTAACGTTAAACTAGGAGTTATTAAGTTCTTATCGACTAAAATTTAAACGTAAAGCAATAACTAACCATTGCAGTTAAGGCTTAACATGAAATAAAAATATTAAAAATAATATTAATTAAAAGTTAGATACAACTAGGTGGCTCTAAATGCTTATCTGTCAGATATAACACTCGCAAAAGTGCTTTATGAGCACAAAGGTATTTTGAATTTGTGTGATAGCGTGTAGAAAACTGCATATCGTTCACCGTTACCGTTTTTATCAATTTCGGCTTGTGAACTGAAAAAATAACTATTTAGACAGGTTCATTAACCGATAATGATGTGTTTGAATTTATCTCCCCATAGTTTGGGGTGACCCGATTGACTGTCCATATTTCTCCTGTAAATTGAACTCATCACTTTGTATTTCAACTTTTCTTAAACCTCATTTTTAACCATCTCTTATCGTTAAAAAAGTAAGAAAAGCTCAAAGGCGAGCACTTTATACGCTTTTGCATTCAAGAAGTCAACCGATTACTTGTAATAAAGTTGCAATTGATTAAAAACACCACTACTAGGATGATGAAATGTAGAATTAATACCCGTTTTACATAATATCAGTTACAATTAACCAATTGTTAACAACACTGGTTAAATTGGATGGATATTACTCAATTGTTGCAAGATAATTGGTTTAATTTATTTATTATCTTCGCTCTATCAATTATTGGCTTTATTTATAAAAGAAACACACCTAATAATTACTTTGACAATATTATTAGATATACAGATATATTAGAAAAAGTACCTCAACCTAGTTATCAAAAAGATTATTTAAACAATATCAAGAAAAAACTGATTTGGGAAAAAGTTTGTTTTTATAAACCAGGCAATATTAACAAAGAAAGAATTGCTATTTCTGTTGTTAATGCAGATATTCATAATGTTATTGAATTGAGTCAATTAAATCAATTAACTCAATATTTCGGTATTGAAAAAAACCGTATTACATTTCTTAGACCTTTTTTAATTAAAGACGTGATTTTAACTGCTGCTGTTAGTCTATTTACCTTTTTTATGGTTATATATAATCTCCATACTATTTTCAAATCAGAATGGATTATTAATGTCATTATTTCTGTATTGACGATTTTTGTTCTAATAATCATTATTGCGCAATTTGCTAAAGGACCATTAAAAAGATTAAATAGTTACCGCATCCTTTTAAAGGATAGACAATTTTTAATTAGAGCAAATAAAGTATTTGCTAAAATCCTCGATGAAAATAGACCAATTGATACACTCTCTAAAGAAATTGACAAAAAAGAGTCTACGGATTTAGAAGAATAATCATTATTTAGATTTTATTATCAGACAGGACAATAAATAATAAAACTATTTAATGTCCTTTTGCTAATAGAAATTTATGATTGAATTTTCAATCTTGAATTTTTTAACTGTTCAACTAATGTAAGCAAAGACGAATTTAATTGATACATAAATTGTTGATAACTGAATTCTTTTTTACTAATTTCCTCTAGCTGTAACTCCCAATGTGCAGTCATATCTGGCATTGAAACACTTTCCGGTAATGATAAAATCAAATTTTGGCCTACCTTCGTTGAACGAATTGATTTACCTTGACGCGTTAAAAATTGACGTTTAAATAAAAGCTCAATAATACCAGCTCTTGTTGCCTCAGTACCTAATCCATCAGTTTCGCGTAATATTTTTTTTATCTCAGGATCTTTAACAAATCTAGCTATACCTGTCATTGCAGAAAGTAAAGTCGCATCCGTAAATGGTCTTGGAGGTTGAGTTTCTTTACTGAGTAATTCGGTATCAATACATAGGACTGATTCGCCTTTTTTAACTAATTTAGTTAATAAACCATTATTCTCACTATTATCGGTATCGTTCTCTGCTTGATAATTTTTACTTCTAAACAGTACTTTCCAGCCTTCGTCCAACATTTGATTGGCTTTAGAGATAAATTTACCACCATTGATATCAACATCAATCTGTAACTCAGCATATTTATAAGCTGGATAAAATTGTGCTAAGTATTGTGTAGCAATCACTTGATAGACGGCTAACTCATTACTAGATAAACTTTCGGTTCTCACTTTACGCAATGTTGGAATAATAGCGTGGTGAGCCTCAACTTTTTTATCATTCCAAGCTTTAGAACGTAAAGTGAAATCAGCATTATTAATTGCAAGTTGTAACGCAGAACAATTGTTTTCAATCGCAGATTTTACACCATTAATTTGTGTTAAGTGCTCTTCCGGCAAAAAACGACAATCTGAACGAGGATAGGTAATTAATTTATGTTTTTCATATAATGATTGGCAAATATCAAGCACATCTTGTGCACTTAGACCATTTCGTTTTGCCATTTCAATTTGTAAAGCAGATAAATTAAATGGCATAGGTGGTGCAAGTTCTTTCTTTTTATTACTTACTTTATCAATAGTGCCTGTCTGATCTTTAATTCGTTGACAAACGTTTTCTGCTAAACCTTTAACTAAAACTCTGCCCTCTTCATCTTGATAAGGTTCACATGCCTCGCTTGGTTGCCATTTGGCCTTGAAAGTTTCGTTATCCTTGGTTTGTAATATGGCATAAACTTCATAAAATGGTTTAGGAACAAATTGCGCTATCTCTAAATCTCGTCTAACTACTAATCCTAAAATCGGCGTTTGTACGCGCCCAATAGATAGTACACCACGATAACCGCTTCGTTGCCCCACAAGAGTACAAACACGACTCATATTCATCCCATATAACCAATCAGCTCTTGCTCTTGCTAAAGCAGAAGTAGATAATGGGATAAAATCTTGATTACTACGTAATTGCTCTAGTGATTTTTCAACAGCGCTAGCATTCAAATCGCTGATTAAACAACGTTGAATAGTTTTCCGCTTTTCTGGTGGTAACTGGCAATAGTTAAGTACTTCATCAACTAATAATTGCCCTTCTCTATCTGGGTCACCCGCATGTACAATTTGTTCAGCTGATTTAATCAATTCAACTAAGGTGTTAAATTGTTTTTCGGTACTATTTTTGGGTATCAATATCCATTTTGCAGGAACAATGGGTAGATCGTCTAAAACCCATTTTTTATAGCGTTCATCATATATTTCAGGTGTTGCTTGTTCTAATAAGTGCCCAATACACCAGCTAACAATATCACCATTACTGGCTTTGATAAATCCATTTCCCTTTTGGTGGGGTTTAGGCAAAACATCAGCAATAGCTCTAGCTAAGCTCGGTTTTTCGGCAATAAATAGACGATAAGGTTCTTTAGATTGCATAATAATTAGTGTTAATCATAAATTCCAAACGACATAAGCATTATAGGGTTGATTTAAAATATAACCCAACTCAGTAGCAAGCTTTAAAGAGGGCTTGTTGTGAGCATCCCAGTTAGGTGTTATTTGACGATCTAGGCAAGCTAAAATTAACTTTGCCGAACTAATCAATGCAAGTCCTTTTCGTCTTTCCTCAACTATTGTATCGACTTCAATGTCGATACTATTATTATATGCTAAATAAGATGATGCACCAGAAACAATAACATTATCTTTTAAAATAATAAATCCCAATCCTGATTTTTCAAAATCCAAGTATGAGTTAAAGTTTTTACACAAGTCTTTAGCCCATTCAAGATTGAGAATTTGCTGATAATACTTTTCATCAATAGCTTTTAATTGATAGTTTTCAGGTAATTTTGAGATAATTAATTGTAGTTTCTGAATATCAAATTCTGTAGGAGTATAAAAACTATAACGTGTAATTTTTTCATAATTGTTGCGATATACATTTTCAATTAAATTTTGCCAAGTTTTATCAATAGGGATAAGAATTGCATAATCATCACTATATACTTTTGGAATATAGTGAAGCATTTGCTGGTTTGGTTGACCTGCTAAAAAAAAGAAGCAACCAAGATTAATTGCTACTGATGTAGGCCGCAATAAATCATCAGCATATGCAAAACCGATATTTCCTTCCCAATAAGCTTGAATAATTGTTTGAGTTGTACTTTGAAATAATGATTCAATATCTTTTTTATTAATAATTTTATCAAAATACATCAATATATTTCCTTTTTCATATTTAAGCTTAATTTTTTACCACCATTTTTTTAGCTTAAGCCATACCACTGAAAGTATACTGATCAGAATTAATAGTAATATTAACCCAATAAATGACCACTCTTTTTCATTGAACGGAATGCCGGCCAAATTAACACCAAGCAAACTAGTGATAAAAGTAATTGGTGTAAAAATGATGGTAAACAAGGACATTAAATAAATACGTTTATTGGTCGATTCGGCCAAAATGCTATTAATTTGTTCCATAACGGAACCAATTCTAATCAAACAACTATCAATTTCAGAGACATAGTGATTTTGTTGGCTAGAAATGTCATGCAATCGCTGGCGATCATTGTCATCAATCCAAGATATTCTTTCAGTCGAAATTTTGACAAATATATCGCGCTGTGGGGAAAGTAAACGACGTAATATAAAAAGTTGTTTACGAACTCTTCCAATTTCCTTGTGAGAAAAAATCCGTTGATTTAATAATAGATCTTCCAATTTGATGATTTTATTGTGAACCCCATCAAAAGATAAATTAACTTGATCACAAATTAATTCAGAAAGTTGAATTAGCCAATCAGCAACATCTACAGGGCCAATACCTTTTTCTAAATTTTCTTTTAATTTGATGATGGCATCAATTTTTTGGTGCCTAGTTGATATTATAAAATTATCAGTTATATAAAATCGGAAAGTGACGATAGGATCAGGTAGCTCATTAGGTGTAAAATTAACACCTTTAAGTACGACTAAAATGCCTGTATCAAAGCGAATTTCTTTAGGAAACTGATTGGGTTTAATCAATTCATTTTTGACAAGATCTGGAATTAAATTTGTTTGGTTAATCCAATTGATTGTTTCGCTTTTAGCAAAATCAAGATGTATCCAATAAGGTTGTGAAATTGAAGCTTCACTTTTATCATTTAAAGGGTTGGCTTTGCCCTTCCCATCCAATTGACAACTAAAGACAGGGTGTGCTGCAAGTAGATCTGAAACCAGAATAGAATTATTACTATTTTCGTTAATCATCATCAGCCCCAATTGTTAAGTTTGCTTAATTATATACTCATTTTGAACGAAAATGGAGCGGATGATATTAGATTTATCCTTTAGGGATTTAAATAGATTTGAGGTATTGATGAATGTTTAGGGTGATTATAAACACCTAATTCAACACCATACCATCGATTGATATTTTCCACAGTTAATACTTCAGATGGTACACCTTGTTCTACAATTTTTCCTTGGTTAACAAGAATAATTTTATCAGCATACAAAGCAGCTAAATTGAGATCATGTAAGATGCAACATACAGCCAATTTCTGTTTAATAGCTAACTGCTTTAATAATCTTAAAGTATGTTGTTGATGATAAAGATCAAGTGCAGAGGTGGGCTCATCTAAAAATAATAATTTTTCATTAGATTGCGGTTGCCACAATTGAGCTAAGACTCTAGCTAATTGGACTCTTTGCTGTTCTCCTCCGGATAAACCTCTATAATCTCGGTCAGCAAATTGTAAACAATCAGTTTGTACCATCACTTCGTGAATTGATTCATCAAAATGTATTTTGCCATAAGGAGCTCGTCCCATTGCTATTACTTCTTTTACTTTAAAAGGAAAAGTAAGTTGGCTTTGTTGAAGCATAACTGTTCTTATTTTTGCTAATTGTTTTTGTGGCCACTGTGATAATGGTTTATCTAATAGATAACATTCACCTGATAATGGTTTTTGATAACCTGTTAGTAAACGCAATAAAGTGGACTTACCTGCGCCATTAGGACCAATGATAATTACAATTTCGCCTGAATTTATTGATAAAGATACATCATTAATTATCATTCGACGACCATAACCAAATGTTAAATTTTTAGCGGTTAACACAATAAATCTCCATCAGTTATTTATGTCTCAGAATAAGCCAAAGAAAATACGGGCCACCAATTAGGCTGGTTAAAAGACCGACAGGAATTTCAGTTGGAGCAACTAATGTTCTAGCTAAAGTATCAGCTAATAAAAGTAAACAAGCACCACCTAATGCAGAGCCAGGTATTAGCCATTTATGGTTTGCACCGACTTGTAAACGAATCATGTGAGGTACAACTAATCCAACAAAAGCAATAATGCCACTCACTGCAACAGAAGTACCAATCAATACAGCACTAAGTAATAATAGATAGCGTTTAGTGCGTTCAACATTGATACCTAAATAATGAGCATCTTCATCCCCCAGCTGTAATATGTTGAGATGATGAGCAAGTTTAATAACACATAATAACGTAGGTAAAATTAAAGAAATGGATACAATGACCAAGTCCCAAGAGCCTTTTCCTAAATGTCCCATTGACCATAACGAAAGTTGACGTAATTGTGATTCATCACTAATGTAACTGAGTCCTCCCAATATTGAGCCAATGATGGCATTAATTGCGACCCCTAACAAAATCATTTTAGCTAAATTACATTGTTCATTAAGACTATAGAGGTATATAAGAATACAGATAGATAAACTACCAGCAAATGCAGCAATCATTTTTCCATAAAGCATCATAATCGGAGGAAAAACGGCAGGAAATAATATCGTTATACCTACCATTAGGCTTGCACCACTACTAATACCTAATAAACCAGGATCAGCTAAAGGGTTTCTGAATAATCCTTGCATAACAGCACCAGAAGTGGCTAATGCCATACCGACCACTACAGCAAGTATAATTCTGGGTAATCGAATGTTACACCAAATATTCCATAATGGATCATCAAATGACATATTAATTAATTGCGTAAAAGATAATTTTAATGCTCCAGAGTTTGCCGAATAGACAATTAAAATTAAAAGTAAAGCAAATAATCCCACTAACAATATTTGTTGACTAGATTTTCGCACCGATTAACCTCATATTTTTAATACTAATAACTCACCGCTAAGCTTGGGTCAACAACACTATATGCTCGGTTATCAAATTGTTGATTAGCAATTTTATCAATGATTATTCTGGCTAATTCTTTGCGATATACAAAACCATGAACTTCCTTAGCGAAATAACATTCACCGCGATTGGTTGTTTCTCCATCTCGTAAACCACCTGGTCTTAAGATCACATAATTTAATGAGCTGGTTTGTAACCAAATTTCAGCTAGTGATTTTTCTCGAACCGCATTACCAAATGCTTGCTTAGCTCGTAAGGATAATGTTGACCATGAATCACCACAACCAAGCGAGGTCACTAATATCATTTGTTTAATTCCAACCTGTTCTGCGCAATCAATGATAATGCGCTGAGCAATGTAATTACCCGTTTCTCCACCTAAAGTTGAAATTACTGTCGCGTCACTACCGTTTTGTTGACATATCTGTTTCACTAATTCAACGTCAGTTGCATCGCCAACATGAGTTTCAATACCTTGTTCAGATAATTGTTTTGCAAAATCGGCATCACGAACTAATACAATACAACGCCACTCAGGGTGGCATTGTTTGATTAATTGAGATACTTGATAACCAGTTCCTAGCTTTGAACTTACACCAAAAATAATTACTGTTTTCATTTTATTGTTTCTTAAAATTAATTGATTTTTTTTGCTAAAGCTCTAAATTTTTCAAGTTGTTCTGCTTTTAATTGATGTTTTTCATCACGCCCAACAAAAATTTTAAACATTGATTGACCTAAATGATTAAGGAATATAATAGAAGCAGTCGACATTTTCATAAATTTTCTTTCAATAAATGCAATATATTGGCAATGTTCTGCTTTTATGTGACCACTTAACCCTTTTTGATGGCGTAAGTTAAAGTATTTTTGGCTATGAGTTCCAGGAGGCAATTCACCTGAAATTTCAGCAATAATGTCACCAGTATGAACTAAAAACAATACGTCACCCCAAGTTGTTACTTCTTCCCAAATTGTATCAAAGTTACTTCCATCTACGATTTTTGCATCAGGTATTGCTTGGATCACTTGCGTCATAGTGACTTTATGATCTTGGGCAATTTTCTCTAGTAATTCTTCAGGGTTAGATTGCATATAAGTTGCAAGACTATTCAAAAGGGTTTGTTTATCTGCCATAGTAATTTCCTTTAATTTTTTGTTTTTACTTGGATGTTTTGCATATGTGGGTGAGATTTAGGCATACCATTACCTTGTTGCATGGCTTGTCTAGCTTGTGCCATCTTGTTTTGTAATTCGATATGCTCAGGATTATTAAGCTGTAGTAAAAGCTGTTGCAAAGCTTGTACAATATTACTTGACCAAAAACGTCCCGATAAAGTCAATCGTAAACAACGATCTTCATTTTGTAGTAATCCTACTCCATGCCATTGCTTGATTAATGGATCAAATAATTCAGCTTGATTGGTAAGTTGCGTTAGATCAACACGCCCTTTTTCTATACCTGCTTGTAATTTATGCAGCCAGTCACCGAGTAATGGTTTACCGGTTAACATCATTAGGGGCTTTTTACCTTGATCTAATAAGGCATAATATTGATTTAAATCACGATGGATCATATATGATTGCCCGTCTAGCTTTCCACCAGCACAAGAACCAAATCCAAAAAAGTGTGAGCCTTGTTTGATTAAAAAATTGTATAAATTCCGTTCGCGACTCGTTTTTGCCCAATGAGCATTGGTTAAATGAGTCCAACCCTGTCTATCTAAATATTTAGCTCCTTGATGATAAAAATCGCACTTATCAGTTACTGTTGGAATCTCTATTCTTTTATTTTCAACACCTTTAGCTAATGGAGTTGTTGGTAAAAGATTTAAGGAGTAAAGATCAACCCCGTCGAGAGGCAATTGATCGGCGATTTCTAAATCTCTTTGCCAAGTAACTGGAGTTTGATTAGGTAGTCCAAACATAAGGTCACAAACTAAAGCAACACTATCTCGTGCAGCAATACGTTCAAAACTTTTAATAATTTCCTTTTCAGAAGACTGGCGTCCTAATCGCTGTCTAATTTCGGTATTAAAGGTTTGAATACCTATCGAAAAACGGTTTGCCCCAGCCTCAATGTAACTATCAATTTTATCCTCATCGAAATCAGAAATTCGCCCTTCTACAGTAATTTCGCAGTCAGGTGCTAGAGGAGCATGTTTTTTTAGATAATTTATTACACGAGCTAATTGTCCTGCAGCTAAAGCTGAAGGTGTTCCACCGCCAAAATAAATAGCATGAATTGGCGCAGACTGCATCGCTTTATTGTTAATTTCTAGGGATATTTCTTGTAATAAGTAATCAATATAAGTTTTGGTATCAAACTTACGCAATGGATTTTGATAAAATCCGCAAAATTGACAATGAATATCACAAAAAGGAATATGTATATAAATTAGACGTTTTCGTCCAGATAGATCTGAATTTTGAACAATACTCCATTGTTGTTCCAATTCTTGAGGTGATACTGGTAAACTTGCTTGTAAAGGCATTACTGCCCAACGATCTTTAAAAGGTAAAACTGAGTTTGAAGCGTAAAACGCACTTACATCAAATGATTTCATAACATCCATTCATAAAAATAATCTCGGTGAATTAAATAATAATTATTATCATTTATCAATATTTTTTTAATTATTTTCTTATTTATCTATTTAAATCTGATTATTTTTTAAAATTTATGCTCAGTTTTCAAACTAAACGCTAGTATTTTCATAAAAAATTAGCAAATAAAAACCTTTTTTTTAATAATGCTGATCGATTTATTGTATTGATTAGTAACTCGTGGAACCTTTATACAAATTGTATTTACATATTTTGCTAAAGATGAAATTACTATGGATAACATTATTGTTTCCCAAATAAACGCTTATCTTGTATTGATATTTCGGTAATTTTAAGTCAATTTTATTTCTTAATTCCTTATAATATTTAGCATAATCGATAATTTTCTTAAGTTATTTAATCAATCAAAACTTGATGATTAAGTGCAAAATGTGAAGCTGGTAAAATAGAATTACTCTATGAAAATATGAGTAAAATTATATTTAAGTTAAATAAACTGAAACAGAAATAAAAAGTACCAAAATTTCCCTACAAGATATCATTCTAATTTTCATATCCCCCAAAATATCAATATATTATTTT
>NZ_LZEI01000008.1:0-928 GCF_001693745.1 Gilliamella sp. wkB72
TAGTTCACAAAATATGGCGATAACAGGGAAAATTTCATCAACAAACGATATTACAACAAATGCTAATATTACCGCTAAGGGGCGGGTGTCGGGGTCAAATATATGAGTTTTGTTGGTAGTGATTCAAATCTGAGTGTTTCTGATTTTTTAAATTTTGATTTGAGCGATTTTGGAATTTCATTTGGGATCGGCTCATTCGGTGATATTGTTTTCTCTGTTAGCGCGTCACATATTAAAACGTTTGACGAATTGTCTCGTCGTTCAGCTGCTAAATTCGCAGATCATGAGGTCGCTGGCTCAAAACCAATATCTGAATTCACGGGCGAAGAACTTGACGAAATAACATTTAATATTCAACTAAATCGGACGTACGCTAAACCAGAGCGCGATTTAATGTTATTAAATAAAATTAAATCGGCTGGTACAGCAAATAGATTAATAATCGGCTCTAGAAATCTGGGAAAATTTACATTACGCGAATTTGAAGAAACGCTAACACATGTTGGAAAAAATGGCGCGATTTTATTTGCCGAGGTTGAGTTGACATTAACTGAATATATCGATTCATATTCTAATAACGCATCTACAGCACAACGTGAAGATGAAGCTCGACGAGGAGAGACGGGGAAAGGGGGTCCGCAGCGATTACCTGGTTCACCGCCGGCATCGAGTGATCGTCCGATGACTCCTGTGCAGAACGAAACTGGCGGGGAGGGTACTGATGAATAGCATTATTGTTTCTGCTGATAATAGTAGTATAAAAATCGGCGCGCGTGGTCGTGATGAAATTGTGCAAAATATTCGAATGATTTTAACAACTATGCGCGGTACGCTCTATTTAGATCGCAATTTTGGTTTAAATCCTGATTTAATTGATACACCTCAACTACAGGCAATGGTCAAATATCGGGAGGAAATCATAAATCAA
>NZ_LZEI01000009.1:0-308993 GCF_001693745.1 Gilliamella sp. wkB72
GCATTATACGATCCTTATCTTATCTAACAGTCTTTTTCTATTTTATGTTATTTATAAAGATAGTAAAGTAAATATTTATTCATAAATATTGAATTTATATTCATTCAAAAAAGTTGGATATTTTGTATATTTTATTCTTTTCTGCAATTATTTTCGGGTATAATTAGCGATTAATTAATAATCGTTAAAAAAATAGGAATAAATATGAGTCGTATTATTTATTGCCATTATTTAAAAAAAGAATCCGAAGGTCTAGATTTTCAGCTTTACCCAGGAGAGCTAGGCAAGCGTATTTATAATGAAATTTCTAAAATAGCATGGCAAGAATGGCTTAAGAAGCAAACAATGTTAATTAATGAAAATAAGCTTAATATGATGAATTTAGAACATCGTAAAAAAATTGAAACCGAAATGATAAAGTTTTTGTTTGAAGGTGAAGACGTGGTTATTGATGGATATATACCTGAAAATTGAGAGATTACAATGAAAAACAATTTTAAAATTCTTACATTACTCATTTCAGTAAGTTTATTAACAGCCTGTCCTGGCTCAAATAACAAAAAAACTGATGAAGACTATTATATAAAAGATACTAATGCATTTAATATTTTAATAAGTCAGTACGCTAATAATATAGAACAAATCTGGGGACCTAAAGAGGTTCTTATTGCTGGTCCTAAAGATTATGTTCAATATGAAGATAATCTACAAACTCGAGTTCATATCAATTTTGTTTCTGGGATAATTACCATTGAAACTTTATCTGATACACCAATCAATAATTTGAAGGACGCAATTGTATCAACATTACTTATGCCAGAACCTGTTGATATTATCAGGCGAGATAAAATAAGTCAGGATTTATCACAAGAACCTTTTTTATATAACCAGGTTCTTGATCAAGAAAGACAACCAATTCGTTGGAGTGGTAGGGCAAATAGCTTTGCCGATTATTTGCTTGCCAATAATTTAAAAGTACGCTCTTCTGGCGCTCATAAAATCACTTATGTTGAAATCAAACTTGTTCCAAACCATATTAATCAACGTGCAAGAAAATTCTTACCTTTAGTGACTGAAGCGTCAAATCGTTACTTTATTGATGAACGATTGATTTTAGCTATTATGGAAGTTGAATCAGCATTTAACCCATTTGCGGTAAGTCGTACAGATGCATTAGGATTAATGCAAGTACAGCAACACACTGCTGGTCGAGACATCTTCAAGTTGCGGGGTAAACCTGGTGAACCGAGCCGTCAGTTTTTACTTGACCCTCGTAATAATGTTGATATGGGAACTGCTTATTTATCTTTACTAAAAACTAAGTATTTAGCAGGTATAAATAATCCAATATCACTACGATATGCAATGATCACCTCTTATAATGGTGGAGCAGGAAGTGTATTACGTACTTTTTCTGATGACCGAAATGAGGCGATCAATATAATTAACTCGATGACACCTCAACAAGTTTATCGGAAATTAGTGACTTCACATGTTTCTCAAGAGTCACGAAATTACCTTATCAAAGTTAGTAGAATCCTAGATAATAAATAAAAGTATCTATTCTTTATAGGGCTATCACATTATTTTTAATAATGTAATATTGTGATGGTCCTTTTAAAAAACATTATATTTCTTATGCAAAGCTTAATATTTTAACCTTTCCCTTTCATTTCTTTAAAAAAGCTTACTTCAAGAGTTGTGTATGACGTTCAATAATTTGTTTTATAACATTTTTTTGGCTTACAACTCTTATCAAATATGAAGTTGCTGGCTATCAAGGTCAAATCTAGAATATATCAAAATTTTTATAATAAATTTTTAATAATTATACGTTTGTAAATAAATATATAGAAAATTTTCATTTCTTTAATTTTGAAATTTCTTCAGCTCTATTTTTATAACAACAAGATGTATTTAAGTGAAAGGAAATAATAGTTCATGGTCAAATTTAATCGTTTCCGTAACATTTCTTATCTAAGTATAAGTGCTGCATTTTTACTTGGTTCAAATAGTGTTTATGCGGGTACAGAGACCGTACCAAAATTAAATATTATTCGCGATGAATTTAATTCAGCGGAAAAACTAAATTTAAGTATCTATAATCCGAAGCTTAAATTAACATCACAAGGTTTATTCAATACCCCAATGGGGCTTTATGTCTATACCAACTATCCGAGCAAAATAGCAGAATATCAAATCACTATTTATCGCCAGTCTGATGTCGATAACCAACATCCAATAAAAACATTGAAGTTTAATGAAATTAGCCCATATGAAGCGTTATTGTGGCAAGGTGATACCGACAATGGAGAACCATTGTCAATTGATAGTGATTATAAAGCGATTTTAACCACGACTAGTCATGACGGCTTAAAAGATAACGTTTATGCCGTTAACTTTAGTACATTAGGTCATGGTATAAAACAAGAGAGTGAATTTATTTCATATAGCAAATCAAATATTTCTTCCTCCCCCGCCACTAACTTGACCTTTGGTAAATTAAAATCAGATAGTACTATTCCTGGTTTTGGAGAGAGTCGGATCGATCATCAAGGCATTGTCAGTGGTGCGCAAGATCGTAAAGTTGTCATTCAAATGGCGGGACTAAAAGATAAAAAAGATGTGATGTTAAATGGTGAACGATTGGTGGTGGATAATAGTGGTCGTGCCATGCGAGAGATGATTTTATCGCCAGGAGAGTATCAGTTCGATTTAACTTGGAAAGATGAATTTGGTCAAACTCATTCACAAAACGAAAAATTAGTTGTTCAGAAAGAAAATGATATTTTTTATGTCGGTATTGTTGATGTCACATATGCACAAAATAATGTTAGCGGTGAAGGCCAATCAATAGTAGAAGATGCTGATAGCCATCATTATAGTGGTAAAGGTAGTTGGGATGGTCGAGTTGCATTTTATTTAAAAGCCAATAAAGAAGATTATCGCTTAACAGCTCATTTAGATACCACCGAAACCAAATTAAAAAATGCATTTGGTCATTTAGGCGAAAAAGACCCAACGCGTTTTGTTCGAGAAATCGATCCTCAAGCTTATTATCCAATTTATGGTGATGACTCAACCACTGAAAGTGATGTTGATACCGAAGGTAAATTCTATGTTAAGTTAGAGAAAGGCAAAAATTACGGGTTATGGGGTAATTATAATACCCAAATTACTGGCAATGAATTTGCAAATTTTAACCGAAGTCTATACGGTGCTAAGCTTTACCATGAAAGTGAGCAGACGACAAAATATGGCGATACTCGTACATTAGCTACCATATTTTTATCAAATGGTGAAACACGAGGTAGTCATAATGAATTAGCCTCAACTGGTGGTAGCTTATACTTTTTGAAACATCAACGTGTAACTCAAGGTAGTTTAAAACTTTCGGTCGAAGTACGCGATCGTAACACTGGACGAGTATTAACTACCAGTACTTTAACCGAAGGTGTGGATTATGAAGTTAACCAATTCCAAGGTCGTATAATACTAACTAAACCATTACCAATGACCTCCAGTGGTGGCTCGGGTAGTTCCATTATCGAAGGTGGAAACTTAGTTGGTGGTGATCCAGTTTGGATTATTGCTGAATATGAATATTACTCTGATGGATTTGATCTTGAAGGTCAGAAAGTTTTTGGTGGAAGAGCTTATCACTGGTTAAACGATTATCTACGAATTGGGGGAACTTACCTAAGTGAAGATCAGGCTAGTGGTGATAATTATGAATTGAAAGGTGTGGATTTAATTGTAAGACCAACGCAAGGAACACATACTCAATTAGAATACGCCAAAACCAAAGCGAAAATGAATGATATATTTGTATCGAGCAATGGTGGTCTATCATTTACTGAAACTGTGCTATCAGGTGATACTCGTGGAGCTGCTTGGAAAATAGAACAAAAAATCGATTTTAATGATTTTACCGAAAAAGATGTTCCACTAAGTTTCAAAGGCTATTACTCGATGCAACAAGAAGGTTTTTCATCTTTTGCTAAAGCACGTAGTAGTGATTTAGAAGAATGGGGCGGTGAATTGCGTTATGACTTTGAACCAGATAAAAAAGGTGTATTGGTTGGTCATAGTCAAGAAAAAGATAAAGCAAATTACGTTGAACGAATTACTCGCGCACAATACTACACTGCCTTAGGTGAATTATATAAAACCGCTTTAGAGCTCCAACAACGAAATGATCATAATTATGGTAGTGATTCAACTAAAGAAACATTAGTAGCGGCAAAATTAGAACGTTCATTCTTTGATGGCCGAGATAAAGGTTATATCATCCAACAATTAACCTTAAATAAATCAGGTGATGTTGCCGATGATAACCGCACAACGCTAGGTTATAACTCGCAAGTGACAGAAAGCATCAATATCGGTGCTGAAGTTTTTGGTTCTAACCGAGGCGCAGGGGGTGGTGTACAAGGTAGCTGGGATGTTAATGAACGAACCAGTTTATACACCAAATTATTAAATGATGTCGATTCAACTTCTGGTCGTGGAATAACTACTGTTTTTGGTGGAAAAACCAATGCGACAAGTAAAATGGAGTTATATTCTGAGCGTCAATTTAAAACCAGCAAAATCGATCACACTACTTCAGATATCTATGGTGTCAATTATAAACCAACCGAAGCGCAATATGTCGAAGGGTCTTACTCTATAGGTCGAGTAAATAACCGTAATCGAAATAGTACCAGTTTGACAGGAAATGATGAAACTCGCCGAGATGTATATGCAGTAGGTTATGGCTTTAAAAATGAAAAATTTCAAATGCGTAATCGCCTTGAATATCGTATAGATGAAGCGAGTGAGCGTATCAAACAATGGGTCACAACAAACCGTGCTAAAACTATCGTAAGTGAAAACTTAAGTTGGCTTACTCAGTTTGATTTTGCTAAAACATTAGGTGAACGCGATGATAAGGTTGTAAGCAATTATACTGAATCAATGGTTGGTTTTGCTTATCGGCCACAAGCCATTAATAACCTAAATCTATTTGGAAAACTGACCTATGTATATGGATTAGATCCTGACGATCAGCTAATCGCAAACTCTACCTCATCAGGCAGTAAAAGTTACACATCAAGCTTATATGATCAGAAGAGCTGGGTGTGGTCGCTAGAAGGGGTTTATGAATGGAATGCAAATTGGGAGACGGCGTTTAAAGCGGCGCACCGTCAAGGGCATTTACGTTACAAAGGCGAAAGTAATTGGTACTCATCAGGCGCAGACTTATATGCCTTAAGAGTCAATTACAAACTTGGCGATTGGGAATATCAGGTAGAAGGAAGAACATTACGCACAAGCTTAGCCGATGACCATAAAGATGGTTTAGTCACCAGTGTTTATCGCAATGTTGGTGACAATATCAAGATGGGTGTAGGTTACAACTTCACTGATTATAACGATAACTTAACGCACCTGAACTACCGTTCACATGGTTGGTTTGTAAATGTCGTGGGGAGTTTCTAATGAACAGTTGGCAAAAAGTTAAAAATGGTCAACCGCATTTACAAATGCAAGTGAAATCAGATCAAAAAGTCGAAAACGTTAAAAAGAATTTACGCATATCAGGAGAAAAGATAATGCGAACTGAGCATAACACAAAATCTAAAAGAAGATCATTAATAAAAGTTTTTAATTATAAAGCGATAATAAAACACTTTAATTTAGTGTTGTTCTCATTTTTTATTTCGTTTATGGCTCTATCGGTAGCAAATGCGATACCGATTTCAGGTAAAGTCTTTCTGGATTATGATGGTAACTCTAATAATGTCAACTTCCCATTAAAAAACTTACCTGTTGAACTAAAAGATTATACAGGTGCGAAAATTGCTAGCGTAAACACTGATGAAGATGGAGCTTATGAATTTGATGTATCTTCATTAGGTTCTTATAGTGTTGAAGTGAAAACAACAAATAATGAAAGTGTTTCCAAGTCAGTTTCAGTCAGTGGTATGACTGGTGAATTGGGTCAAAATCTATTTTTAAAAGGTAATGGTGGAACTGTTCACCTTAAAGTTAAAGATTATAATAATCAGGGGATTAATGATCTTCCAGTTAAATTGCTTAATACATCAACAAAAAATGTAATAGTATTAGATACTAATTCTAATGGTGAGGTTGAGATAAAAAACACATTATTGAATGATGAATATACTGTTTACTTTGATGCTGAAGTTGATATTTTTTTAAAGCGTTTAAAGTATAAATTGTGGGATGTTACTTTACCAAATGGTAATAATACCTATGATGATAAAATTAAATTTGCAATGAAAGGCGCTGAACAAAGTGGCTCTTTTAATCTCAAAAAGCGAAATCCGAATAAGCTAGATGGTATCATTGCGTTTGATATGGATAATGATGGACTTTACACTGTCGGTAGCGATCCAGGATTAGAAGGAATAAGAGTTGATATTTATTATGAGAATACTACTATCCCTGTTATGGGTACAAATCCAGTTACTACGGGAGAAGATGGTTTTTATGGTTTCAGTGATTTAGCTGTAGCAAGTTATGATATTGTAGTATCAAATGTTCCTGCACCTCCATTTAAATATTTACCAAGCGATCTGAGAAAGAAAGCTAAAATACCTGATGAGATAGGTAATCCAACAGGTCCTGATTTCTTATTCCAGATTGACCCAAATGATACAACACTATCTAGTATATCAGGTAATGTTTTTGTTATCGGACCACAACAATATCTTAGCAGCGGTCCCGATTCAGGCAAATCGGATAATAATATTTATGATACTTCGGTTGGTAGCCGAGGAATGTCAACAAAAGTTGCACTTTATCAACATACTGGTTCAGAATGGAAAAAAATTTCCACTACAAAAACGAATGGTACAACAGGATTCTACCAATTTATAGGTCTTACTAAAGGTAAAGATTACAAAGTTCTGTTGACTGAATCTGGTATTGATCAGACTAAATTCTATTTCATCAATGATACTGATGGGAAATCAACGAGTACTTCACCAAATTCAAGAAGTAGCCATAAAGGTAAAGTCACATTAAGCAACAATACAAAAGATAATATTGCTGGAAAAGAAATCATTATTCCTAATTTAAATACTAAGAAAGGATATCAAAACTTCTGGTATTCACCAGTGCAAGAAGCTTTGGGTAATTTAATGGTTGTTAACTACTTAGAAACAGCTGGAGGACATTGGAGTTGGAGTACAACTTACAATGGATTGGAGGCAAATTCAGCCAGTACCTATACTAAGATAGTATTTTATGAAGAAGATGGCGTTACCCAAGCAACTGACTCTAAAAATAATAAACTTGAAGTAACTTATAAAAGACCAGGGTATTATGGTTTAAGAGACCTTCAGAATTATTATATTGACCGTTGTGGATTATTTAATTATACGGTTGAAGGTTATGATACTAATCTTCTGGAAAAACCAACATCATTACAGAATTTCACGGTGATGCTAACCCCTGGTAGAGTTTGGGACGATAGACTTATTTTTGTACCTAAACAAAAAAATACTATTTCAGGTTATGTTTATTTAAATAATAGTCATCCAGGTGTTTTAGGTAGTTATGTTCCTAATAATGATACAGCTATTAAATATAATCGAGTTGTTTTGGATAGGAAAGTTGACGGTGAATGGGTCGAATTTACTAACTTTTCTACTGATGAAAATGGTAAATATGAATTTACTAATTTACCGAATGGTGATTATCGAATTACGGCTAAACAGACATATGGTTTGGCTAGTAATATCAAAGACGGGGATCTAGTTTTTGAAAATAATGACCAAAATAAAGGGTTTAGTATAGATCCAGGTAATAACAAAAAAACCATATCACAAATTGAATTATCAGTTAATGGCGGTAGAGTATTTAATACTAATACCAATTTTTGGTATAAGTTGAGAGTCGATGATTATGTTATCCGAGGTACAGTATACCTTGATACATGGTTAGCTGACAGTAAGATCCAAACAGGACAACTTTATAACTCTAATGATTTGCCATTGAAATATGCAACAGTTCTACTTTGCCGTGATGGTAATGAAAGCGATTGTACGGAAAATGGTATAAACTTTCTTGATAAGCAAATCACAGATGGTAAAGGTGACTACACATTTAATGGGCAACTTAATAATGTAACTCCTAATACAGATTATATGATTAAGGTAAAATATGATGGAATAAAAACAGTTACAAACGCTAGTGAGAATTTATATCCATTTTACAGAGTTAAATTTACAACACTTGATGCGCCTATTACTAAAAACTTCCTTATGCAAGGTAAAGGTACTATTTCTGGTGCACCAATTAATGATATAAATGGTGACACTCAATATGCAGGCGAGCAAACAATTGAAGTCGGTAAAGGAAATTTTGCTCTCTATTATTGGGATACAGATCATTATGAATATTGGGCAGATATTGGTGATTATTATCATGCATTCGATTTAAAATCTTTACCGAAAGGTAAATATAAAATTGTGCATAAGACTAGCACTGATGATTATATTGATATAGCCGATCAAGATCCTGCGACTGAACCAGGTACATTGCAGTTTGAAGTTCAAGCTGATGGATCTTTAGCTAATGGAATGCAAGCTGATAAACAGTGGTTTATGCAAGCAAATACAGCTCCAGAAGCGTTAACTGAAGCTGTTTCAGGTAATATCTATCTGGATGTTACTGGTTCAAATGTTAAGAATGATCAGTCAATTTTGTTAACTAAAGAAGAACTCGAAAGGTATAATCCTTCCAAAATAACTGTTGAAGGGGTATTTACTCCTCGTCTTTATAAAAATCATTACAGTGGAAGTTTTGAATCATTATTCAATACACCAGATTTTATAGATAAGGGAGTAAAAGACAACGCTAGATTTGTCTATAACAAGACAAATGCAAGGTTGATGAATAAATTATATATTTCCAACATGATGTTAAAACTAAAAGGGTTGGATAATGCATTCGAAATAGTAGGTAATAGTGGTCAAACGAAAGGCAGCTATTTACCGAATAAAGTACAAAATGGTTTGGAGTATATGCAGGTAGAACTATTGCAAAATGGTACTCCAGATCAATATTGGTTACTAAGATTAAGAGAAACCACTGAAATTGGTGGAAAACTTTATTACGATTATGATAACAATGGTATTTTTGAACCTAATAATGGTGACGTGCCAATGACAGGGGTTCGAGTAGAGTTATATCGTAATGGTTCTAATAATGTTTACTCATATACAATGACAGATGGTAATGGTAATTATAAATTTACAAACCTGTTATATGATGACTATAAAGTTAAAGTCACAGCTGAAGGATTAGATACAAGTCGTTATGAATTGAAAAGTTTATCTGACACAATTTCTAATATTAAAATTACACAAAGCAATCCAACTGTACCAAATGGGGCGTTAGATTTTCTTTATAAAAAAGAAGGTGATTCCTCTATTTATGGTTATGTGTTAATTGATATTAATAATAATGGTGAAGCAGATATTAATTTCGATAAAACAGGTGATGTGCCAGTACAAAATGTTACTATAAATTTATATAAGGGACCTACGGCAACTGGTAGTCCATTTAAGACGATAAAAACTAATCAAATTGGGGTTTATAGTTTTGATTTAGATAAAAATCAACTTAATGATACTTATGTTGTTCAAATTGTGCCTCCTAGTGGGTATGGTGTTATTTCTAATGCTGATAAAAATACCAATACAGTTTTATCGCCAATTAGCTTTAGTTCGGGAAGGCAAAACCAACAAAGTAAATACTTCTTGTTAGCTGGAGGGACGAACCCTAATCCTTCAGCAGGGATTACTAGCCCTACAGCAATAAATAGTGGTATTTCTGGTAAAACATTAATTGATGATCCAGATCCTACAAACTATAAACCATTGAAAAATGTTTTATTGAGTTTGATTGATGAAAACGGTAAAGAGATGGCTCGTCAAAATAGCGATGAGAATGGTGAATATCATTTCTATAATTTACCGAGTGGAAATTATAAAGTTAACGTGAAACATCCACCAGCATATTATGTTGTTGTTCGAAATAGTGTGAGCACTACTCAACCAATTGATACTATTTCAGGTATTGCTATTACTAATTCAGGGGTAACGGATAAAACCTTCTTCTATAGCAAAGCAAGCCATGATGGTATCCAAGGTGATATTTATGTCGATTTTAATGATACTAATACTGATACAAGTCGATTGAATGAGTATGCACATTTAATCAATAGTTCAAACCAAGTAACAGTTAAGCTTTATGATGGTTTAAATGGTACAGGTCAGTTGTTAATGACACAATTGACAACCAATGGGCACTATCATTTTGCAGATCTTTTATATGGAAATGATGTTGATTACTCAGTTAAAATTGAAATGAACACTCTTCCGGGCTATGACTTTAAATTCAGTAAAGCAGGTAATAGAGCGCAAGATATTGTTATTCCTGTAAAAGCATTGAAAGAAGAGGGATCATTAGATAATCACTATGTAGTTTTAGGTAAACTACAACTAGGTGGTGATGTTTGGATAGATAATAATAGTGATAAGATTAAAACTGATCAAAAACTGACTAATGATGTTGAGGTTGAATTATCTTATCAAGAACCAAATACAGATACTTTTAAAACGCTTAACAAGACAAAAACGGCTAACATTGCATTGAATGGTAATGCATCGAAAAATGGGCAATATTTGTTTGATAAATTACCAAAAGATTATAATTATCAAATTAAGGTTAGTACGCCTAATTCGACTGTATTAGTACCAGCGACTGATATACCGAATAATACTAATACATTCAATTTTGAACCTTTAACTGATAATGATTTTAATAGCAGTACAGCTTTCAAATATACTGGACGAGTATCAGGTCAAGTTGTTATTGATGTTGATGATAGCAAAGATAGAACCGGTGTAGACACTAGTTTTGCAGGTGTTAAACTGGTTCTAACGAAAGTATCAAGTTCAAATTTCAGTGGTGGACAAACTCCATTTGAAGCAACAACTGATCCAAATGGTAACTTTGTATTTGATAATATTCCGGTAGGAACATGGGCTATTTCAACAGCATCTTCACAAACAATAACTGATTGGAATAGTTATGTTCTAAATTATACGACTATTGGAAATAATGTTGTTCCAATACAACAAAGTAATAATTTATCGTTAGAAGTTGAAGTGACAGCTGATCAAAATGTTGTTGATAACATTGATATTGGTTATCGAGGTAATAGTAAGATTACCGGTTATGTCGTTATTGATCGTGATAGTGATGGAGTTTATAGTTCTAACGATATAAGCTTTGGTCAGCTAGCTACTCCTATAACGCCGAAAATAACACTAACTTCGGCAACTAATAAAGCTGGATTTAAAACAAAAGAATTTACTGTTGATGCATCAAC
Organism: Gilliamella sp. wkB72; assembly: GCF_001693745.1. NCBI lineage: Bacteria > Pseudomonadati > Pseudomonadota > Gammaproteobacteria > Orbales > Orbaceae > Gilliamella > Gilliamella sp. wkB72. The sequence continues at coordinate 11,414 of NZ_LZEI01000009.1, forward strand.
TGGTCTTTTCGAAATAACAGGATTGAGCGCTTATAATTATGAAATAAGTAGTAATGTGAGTGATTCTAATTATAAATTAGTCTTTAGTCCTGGAAATCCATCACCTGTATCTGAGATAGCAACTTTTAATGTAAATGGACCAAATGATACAAGTTTTGAAGCAAATCCAAATACAAGAGTGTTTGGGTATCAGTTTGATCGTAAATTATCAGGGAATGTTTATTTAGATATCGGTGGGAATGAGTCTGAAAAAACATTTAATCCAAAACTAGATGGGGCGGTAGTTAAACTTGAAGGCGAATTGAGTAACAATAAGCATGTAACTCATACTAAAACTGTAGGAAGTAACGGTGAATTTACCTTCAATAATATTACTGAAGGTAAATGGACAGTATCTGTCTCTCATCCGACACGAACTGATTTAACCTATAGTTATTTTGTTGAAAAAGTGGTAACCCCAACTGCTGTCAATAATAATAGTATCACTTATGAAGTAGATTCAAATACTGGCAATGAGATCAAACTTGATTTAGGTATGAAAGGCCAAGCTAAGATTACTGGTAAAGTCGTGTTTGATAATGATGCGGATGAGCAATTGTCATCATTCGATACTGGTGTCGATGGTTTAACCATAAAATTGATAGACCCAAATAGTGATACCGTTATTTATAAGGAAGCGGTATCGAATAGTGATGGTGAATTTACTTTTGATAATTTAGCTAATGGTAGCTACCGAATTAGAGTGACTGACCCATCTAATAAATTAAATGGTTATGTCATTAGCTTTAGTCCTTCTGGTCAAGCATCATCAAATACTGCTTCGGATATTGCGACAATTTCTATTTCAGGCGATGCTGCGCAATCAGATAGGAATGACTTTGGTTATAAATCTAATTTAGGTATAAGTGGACATATCTATCAAGACATTATGGGGAATGGTCAGCATAATACTAACTATCCTCCGCTAGCAGGTGTTGGAATTACCGCAGTTAATCAAAGTAATAATTTAACTATTAATGCAGTTTCTCTTGCAGATGGTAGTTATTCACTAAACAATCTGATTGCTGGTACTTGGATAATTAAAATTTCAAATTCACCGTCAGGTTGGAATTATAGTTATTTTGATGCTGCCGTAGGTAATGCAACTATTAGCGAAGTTAACCCTGGCGAATTGAAAATAATAATCGCGTCAAATGATACGGTAGGAAAAAATATTAATTTCGGTTTGAAAGGTAGTGCAAAAATATCAGGTAAAGTTGTTGTTGACGTGGATGTAAATGATAATGTCGGTTTAAATTATCATGCAGCATCAATTGATAGACCATTAAGCGGTGTAGAGGTTACCCTTAAAGCAAATGGTTTAAACGGTACAACGGCTATTTCAACAACTACAGGAAGTGACGGTAGTTATAAGTTTGAAAACCTTACCGCATATAATGATTATGAATTGACTGTTAATGATAGTAACTTGACTGGAGCTGGCTATCAAATCAGTTTCAGTCCAGCTATGATAAATGGTGGGTCTGCAATTAATCATGATACATTAGCATTAACATCTGCTACTCAAGATCTTGCTCAGATTGACTATGGTTATAAGAGCCAAAAAACCTTGAAAGGAACTATTTATAAAGATGTTTCTGGAAAAGGTGTGCATCAAACATACGATACAACTTTAGCGGGAGTTACCGTTGAGGCAAGAGATGTTAATGATCATAATATAGTATTAACTGCAATTAGTGATCCTAATGGTCAATATGAAATTAATAATATAGCTGAAGGTCAATGGGATGTAACTGTAAACGCAACAGCCGTTGCAGGTTATAGTTACAGTTATGTGATTCAGCCTCAAGGTTCAAATTCAACATCTATAACAAATGGAACAAGAATTAAAATTGAAGCAACATCTTCTAATTTGGTCACGAATGTTGATTTTGGATTGAAGGGACAAGCAAGTATTAGCGGTCAAGTTGTAATTGATGTTGATACTCAAGATGGTAATGCTATTTCATCTCGGGATATCGGTATTGATTCTCTAATTCCAAATTATCAAGTTGAGTTATTTGTAGACGATAATTTAATTGATAAGAAAGCCGCAACTACTACTGGAACAAATATTGATGAGCTTGGTAAATATCAATTTGACAATTTAGCTTCTGGTATTAGTTATAAAGTTAAAGTTAGTATGGGAAGTAATAGTTACATTAGTAGCTTCATGCTTACTGATAGTAATATTGCCGCAACAATCAATAAAACAGATAACTTGATGGAAGAAACCTATCAGTTTGCTAGTGCAACAGATCAAGCTAAAAACGTTACATTTGCTTGGAGTGGTATTAGTGGCATTAAAGGTAAAGTGTTCTTGGATAATAATGATGATGGAGAATATAATCCTTCAATAGATACAGCTATTAATGCTCCAATAACAATTACCTTTAAAAATGTGAATAATCCGTCAATTAACTTCACACGTAATTTAGCTGCTGGTGATATAGATTATGATGTTGCTAATCTTATTCCGGGCAAATGGAGTATTGAAATTGCTGGCGTACCATCAACACTAAAAGCTAGCTTTGACCCTGATGATGCCCATCATAATGCAAATGGTGAATTAAAATTACCGCAAACTGCGAATATTGCCGTCATAAATATTACAGGTAAGTTATCTGATCAAAACTTTGGTTATATCAATGGTGGTATTATCGAAGGTAAAGTTCTAGATGATAATCAAGGTGCTGGTTTAACTGGAGTATCTGGTTATAAAGGTTTATCTGGAGTTAAAGTTTACTTATTAGATGGTAATAAAAACCATATAATGGATAGAAATGGTCGTCCAATTGTTTCGACCAGCAATGACAATGGTAAATTTAATTTCCGTAATCTAATCAGTGATACTACTCGTAGTACAAGCGCACGTTACTTTATCCGTGTTCTTTATGGCGATTATAATGATGGAACTGTTAGTGTAGGTCGAGGTAATCCTTTATATGATCTAATACCATCATTTGATAAGTATAGAGATGCTAGTGGTAATTTAGTAGAGCATGATTTAATTAATCTCTCTAACCCACCGGCTACAATAAACTTTAATGGTGTAGGTGGTGAACATACTGTACCAGTTATGGTAAATGATGGAACAAGTAATTTAGCATATGGAATTTTATTAGGTTATCGTAGTTCAGATGCTGATATAACTATTGCTAAAATTGCATTAAAAGATAAGGTAACGGTTGGTGATATTGTTCCTTACTCTATTAAAATAACGAATAATAGTTCACGCGTTTCAACTATTAAGATCAAAGACGTTTTACCAGCAGGCTTTAAATTTGTTAAAGGCTCCACTCGCCTTAATGGTAAAAAAGTTGAAGATCCTACTGGAGGAAGAACAGTAAATTCACAACTTATTCAATTAAAACCAAAAGGTGAATTAACCTTTACCTATATGCTTGTTGTTGGTGCTGGTGTCACTCAAGGTGAATACACTAATACAGCTGTAGCAGTTAATTCAATAAATGGAAAAGTTGTATCTAATACTTCTCAGGCAACAGTAACTGTTACTGCTGATCCATTATTTGATGATGCACTCATCTTCGGAAAAGTGTATGTTGATAAAAATGGTAATGGTGTTCAGGACGAAGGTGAAGAAGGCTTAGGTGGTGTAAAACTAGTTACCGTACGTGGTGAAATTATTACAACTGATGCTAGTGGTCGTTATCACATAGTTGGTGTATCTGGTGGACGTTGGGAACGAGGTGCGAATTTTGTTCTTAAATTAGATACAAGATCACTACCGAAAGGCTATGAAGTAATTGGGCGTAATCCTAAAGTAGTGAGAGTATCACCAGGCTTACCAAGTAAAGTTGACTTCACAGTTTCAGAGGAAAAGAGTCAATAACAAATGAATTTGGATCGTAAGATCCAAATTTTAAACCACCTTAATTTCCGTCCTTTTCTGATTTATTAGGAAAAGGGCGGAATTTTTTATTTCTAACTGATAATTACATTGATTTATAATTGTTTATCTCTAAATATTAACTATTTAAGTGCAGAAAAAAAACATTGAAAAGTAACTAAAAAAACAATTGGTTAAAAAAAATGTTTTTTTTTAACTAAAAAATTGATGATCTGACTTAAATTAGTAGTATACTATGCGCCTCATAAAAGCATAGTTTTTTTGAGGATGTCAACTTGAGTAATGATAAGCTTGTGGACTCGTTTTCTCCCGCGCAAATGACCCAAATCGCCGAGGAACTTGGCAACTATAAAGTAAATAAAAACCCTACTAGTACTATAGTATCAGCTATCCTTGCTGGTGTTTTTATCTCTATCGCATTCGTTTTCTATATTACTGCTACAACAGGGACTTCAACCGTTGCTTTTGGCTTGGCTAAATTAGTTGGCGGTATCTGCTTCTCGTTAGGTTTGATGCTTGTTGTATGTTGTGGAACAGATCTTTTTACTTCAACTATTTTAACCATTTTACCTAAAATGACACATAAAATTAGTTGGATAAAAATGTTCCGTAATTGGATTTTGGTCTATATTGGTAACTTTATCGGTGCTATACTATTTGTAGGAATTATTTGGTTTTCTGGGCAATATATGGTAGCCAATGGTTTGTGGGGATTGAATGTATTACAAACCGCAGATCATAAATTACATCATACTTTCATCGAAGCTGTATTTCTTGGTTTATTAGCTAATTTAATGGTTTGCTTAGCTGCTTGGATGAGTTATGCTGGTCGCAGTCTACTTGATAAAATGCTAATTATGGTATTACCTGTAGCAATGTTTGTTGCAAGTGGTTTTGAACATAGTATTGCAAATATGTTTATGATTCCTATGGGAATTGTAATAAATAATTTTGCATCACCTGAGTTTTGGACTACTGTTGGAATATCTCCTGATTCATTTAAGGCATTAACCGTTGAGCATTTTATTGTAAATAATTTAATTCCTGTTACTATCGGGAATATTTTAGGAGGCTTGTTAGTCGCTATCCCTAATTGGGCTTTACATCTTCGTAAGCCACATTGATTTTATAATATTTACCCTTATGTAAGAGTAGATAGATATTTTTGTAAACCTGAGGTTAATAACTATGAGTAATTTAAACGAAGTACAAGCAACGGCTTGGAAAGGATTTAAAGAGGGTGATTGGCAAAGTAATGTCAATGTTCGCGATTTCATTCAAAAAAATTACACACCATATGAAGGTGATGAATCTTTTTTAGCTGGCGCAACAGATGCTACAACTAAATTATGGGATAAAGTCATGGAAGGCATTAAAATTGAAAATGCTACTCATGCTCCTGTAGATTTTGATACAAGTGTAATCTCTACTATTACTGCTCATGATGCAGGTTATATCGAAAAAGATTTAGAGAAGATTGTTGGTTTACAAACTGAAAAACCATTAAAACGTGCGATTATCCCGTTTGGTGGTATCAAAATGATCGAGAACTCATGTAAAGCATACAACCGAACTCTTGATCCTTTAGTCAAAAAAATCTTTACTGAGTATCGTAAAACTCATAACCAAGGTGTTTTCGATATTTACACTCCTGATATCCTTCGTTGTCGTAAATCAGGTGTTATCACTGGTCTTCCTGATGCTTATGGCCGTGGTCGTATCATTGGTGATTACCGTCGTGTTGCACTTTACGGTATCGACTTCTTAATGCAAGATAAATTTGCTCAATTCAATTCATTACAAGCTGATTTTGAAAATGGTGTTGATTTAGCAATGACTATGCAACGTCGTGAAGAAATCGCTGAACAACATCGTGCTCTTGGTCAAATCAAAGAAATGGCAGCTAAATATGGCTACGACATCTCTGGACCAGCTAAAACAGCTCAAGAAGCAGTGCAATGGACATATTTCGGTTACTTAGCTGCAGTTAAATCTCAAAATGGTGCGGCAATGTCTCTTGGTCGTACTTCTACATTCTTTGATATTTACTTCCAACGTGACCTTGAAGCAGGTTTAATTACTGAAAAAGACGCTCAAGAAATTGTTGACCATTTCGTTATGAAATTACGTATGGTTCGTTTCTTACGTACGCCTGAATATGATGAATTATTCTCTGGTGACCCAATTTGGGCAACTGAATCAATCGCAGGTATGGGTGTTGACGGACGTACTTTAGTTACTAAAACTTCATTCCGTTTCTTAAACACACTATATACAATGGGTCCATCACCTGAGCCTAACATGACTATTCTTTGGTCAGAACAGTTACCAAGTGGATTCAAAGAGTTCGCATCTAAAGTATCTATTGATACCTCATCATTACAATATGAAAATGATGATTTAATGCGTCCTGACTTCAATAACGATGACTATGCAATCGCATGTTGTGTAAGCCCGATGATCGTTGGTAAACAAATGCAATTCTTCGGTGCGCGTGCCAACCTTGCTAAAACTCTTCTATACGCAATCAATGGCGGTGTGGATGAAAAACTTAAAATGCAAGTTGGACCAAAAGAAGATCCAATCACTGACGAATACCTTGATTTTGAAAAAGTATTTGCTCGTTTAGATCACTTTATGGATTGGTTAGCAAAACAATACGTAACTGCACTAAATGCAATTCACTATATGCATGACAAATACAGCTACGAAGCATCATTAATGGCACTACATGATCGTGACATTATTCGTACAATGGCATGTGGTATTGCAGGTCTATCTGTTGCTGCTGACTCATTATCAGCTATCAAATATGCAAAAGTAAAAACTATTCGTGATGAAGATGGTTTAGCAGTGGACTTTGAAATCGAAGGTGAATATCCACAATTCGGTAACAACGATCCACGTGTAGATGATATTGCAGTTGATTTAGTTGAACGTTTCATGAAGAAAATTCAAAAACTTAAAACTTATCGTAATGCGATTCCTACACAATCTGTATTAACCATTACTTCAAACGTTGTATATGGTAAGAAAACAGGTAACACTCCAGACGGTCGTCGTGCTGGTGCGCCATTTGGACCAGGTGCTAACCCAATGCACGGACGTGACCAAAAAGGTGCGGTTGCTTCATTAACATCTGTTGCTAAACTACCATTTGCTTATGCGAAAGATGGTATTTCATATACTTTCTCAATCGTTCCTAATGCATTAGGTAAAGATGATGATGTTCGTAAACGTAACTTAGCTGGTTTAATGGATGGTTACTTCCATCACGAAGCTACTATTGAAGGTGGTCAACATTTAAATGTTAACGTATTAAATCGTGAAACATTATTAGATGCGATGGAACACCCTGAAAAATATCCACAATTAACTATTCGTGTTTCTGGATATGCAGTACGTTTCAACTCACTAACTAAAGAACAACAAAAAGACGTTATTACACGTACTTTCACACAATCAATGTAATTTAGTTAACTGATACTAACTTAAAATGGCGCCTACTTGAGGCGCTATTTTTTTATCAGAATAAGATTAAGATTTATTGATTCCATATCAATATTCTTAAAAAGAATGTTTTTCAACTGTTATTCTCATCATTAATTTAATAAGCGATTATCCAATTAATACAATTGGTGTAAGAAAGTATCATATGAGTTAAAATATCTTAAACAATAAAAAAGTAATATGAGCAAGCACTAGAGAATTTTTATGGAACAAAATATTATTATGACAACAAAGCAACCAATCAAAGGTCGCATCCACTCTTATGAGTCGTTTGGTACCGTAGATGGGCCAGGTATACGTTTCATTGTTTTTTTTCAGGGTTGCTTGATGCGTTGCTTGTACTGCCACAACCGAGATACTTGGGATTTAAAAGCAGGCCGTGAAGTCACTGTTGATGAACTGATGAAAGAGATCGTTACTTACAAAAGTTTTATTATGCCTAATGGCGGGGGCGTAACCGCTTCTGGCGGTGAAGCGACACTACAATCTGAGTTTATTACTGAATGGTTCAAAGCTTGTCATCAAGAAGGTATTCACACATGCTTAGATACCAATGGTTATGCAAGACAGTTAGATCACACAGTTGAAGCACTTATGGAAGTGACAGACTTAGTCATGTTAGATCTCAAACAAATCAATGATGAAATACATCAAAAACTAGTTGGCGTACCTAATAAGCGTGTGCTCGAGTTTACTAAATATCTACAAAAAATTAATAAGAGAACCTGGATACGATATGTGGTTGTACCGGGGTGGACTGATGATGATAATTCCGCACATCTTTTAGGGCAATTTATTCAAGGTATGGAGAATATTGAGCGAGTAGAGTTATTACCCTATCATAAAATGGGCGCTTACAAATGGGATACGTTCGGAGATAAATATCAGTTAGAAGGGGTAGAGGCGCCACCGCGAGAAACCTTAGACAGAATACAACAGATCATAGAAAGTTATGGTCAATCGGTTACATTTAGTAAATAACATGATAATAAAAAAGGTACCGGCTATGGTACCTTTTTAGTTGCTATCCTTTTTTATCTAATTCTTTTACGCTTTATTGCTCGCAAAACAAAAATCGTTCCCTCCAGCGCAAGTACACATACTGACAACCAAATAAAGCTGTAAGAGATAATATGTTGTGCCGAGATCGATTCATGTAAAAATAGAACTGATACAAGCGTTAATAAAACGGGTTCAACATATCCAAGCAAACCAAATAATCCCAAAGGTAATAGTCGTCTAGCTAAAAAGTACATAGCAAAGGCGATAGCAGTAATGATCCCTAGCATTGGGATAAAAATGTGAAAGTGCGTAATATCACTCACAATCTGGCTAAATGGGTAATTAAAGGCGAAATAAATCACGCAACCAATAAATATAAAAAAGAAGTCGGAAAAGGTGCCACAAATCCCCTCTATTTGCAATTTACGACGTGTAATAAAGTAAATGGGGTAACCCAATGCAACCACTGCTGTTTCCCACGAAAATGCGCCTGTGGTATAGATTTCAACGGCTACGCCGATAGCAGCAAGACAAACGGCAATCTTTTGCAAAAAACTGAGTTTTTCCTTGTAAAAAATTTGACCTGAAATCACCATGGTTAATGGTAATAAGAAATAACCTAAAGAAGCCGATAAGCCATGCCCATTAAGCGGTGCCCAAATGAAAATTAACATCTGAATAGTTAACAATAGGGAGGAAAAGATCAATCCGACTAAAATCATCGGTTGCTCTCTAATGCGCTTAAATAAATCTCTAATTGCGGACCACTGGTGTTCTATAAAGACTAACACCACTATGGCTGGAAACGAGGTTAATAAACGCCAGCAAAAGATGTCAACCACAGGAAGAGGCTGTAGTAAAACCGGATAGTAGTAAAGTAAGCCAAAAAGGCATGATGCGAGTATTGAAAGAACAACACCTTTAATCATTTTTCCACCTTTAATAAAAAAATAGCGCTAATTAATAGCGCTAAAAATGAAGTAAGCAAACTTTTAGTACATGGTTAACCGATTACTTCAACACCATTCATATATGGCACTAAAACAGAAGGCACTTTAATGCTTCCGTCTGCCTGTTGGTAGTTTTCCATGATTGCCACTAATGTGCGTCCAACAGCTAATCCTGAGCCATTTAAGGTATGGACTAAATAGGTTTTGTTATCCGCTTTATTACGATATCGAGCTTGCATTCGGCGAGCTTGGAAATCCCACATATTAGAACAAGACGAGATTTCTCGATAAGTGTTTTGAGCCGGTACCCAAACTTCAAGATCGTAAGTTTTGCATGAACCAAAGCCCATATCGCCGGTACACAATACGATTTTACGGTATGGCAATTCAAGTAGCTGTAAAACCTTTTCCGCATGTGCTGTCAGCTCTTCTAAAGCTTTCATAGATTCTTCCGGTTTAACAATTTGCACAAGTTCGACTTTATCAAACTGATGCATACGAATTAAGCCACGGGTATCTTTGCCATAAGAGCCTGCTTCAGAACGGAAACAAGGTGTATGAGCAGTCATTTTCATCGGAAGCTGGCTTTCATCAAGTATCTCATCACGCACTAAGTTAGTTACCGGCACTTCTGCCGTTGGAATTAATGCATAGTTACTGCTTTCAGCTTCTTCATCGAGAGGTTTAGTATGGAAAAGATCACCTGCAAATTTAGGTAATTGACCTGTGCCAAATAAGGTAGCATGATTAACAAGATATGGAACATAGATTTCAGCATAGCCATGTTGTTCAGTATGCAGATCTAACATAAATTGAGTAATCGCTCGATGTAAACGGGCTAATTGTGATTTCATCACCACAAAACGTGCACCAGTAAGTTTTACCCCAGCAGCAAAATCAAGGCCACCAAAACGTTCACCTAAAGCGACATGGTCTTGGATTGGAAAATCAAAAGTCCTTGGTGTACCAAAACGAGATACCTCAACATTATCGCTTTCATCTTTACCATCGGGTACAGAGTCATCAGGAATATTTGGAATGTTGGATGCAATATCTTTAATTTGGTTTAAAAGGATATCAAGCTCTGCTTTAGCGCTGTTAAGCTTTTCGCCTAATTGGTTTACTTCTTCTCGTACAACTGAAATATCTTCACCACGTGCTTTAGCTTCCCCAATAGCTTTAGAGCGGGCATTACGCTGTGCTTGTAAATTTTCAGTTTCAACTTGTAATATTTTGCGCTTTTCTTCTAATTGTCGAATGGTTTCAACATCTAATTTAAAACCACGACGTGCTAATTTGCTAGCAACAAGATCTAATTCGTTTCGAAGTAAATTTGGGTCCAACATAAAAAAGTCCATTATCGTTTATTAATGTTATCTATTTAATTTTCTGTTTGAGTTAACAAAAAATATGATGAATAACACATATGAAATTTGTGAGCTTAGTATACTAGAATTATATCGGGTTTCAACCGAAGTGGTAAACCCGAAGAAATCTAACTGATAGCCATAAACCAATGTAGTTCAATAGGATAAAAAATAATCATTTTTTATATACGCTGATTTTATACATATATAAATTTTATCTATTATTTTATTTGCTAATACTGTTGAATATTTTAACTTAACTATTATTCATAAAAGGAAAAACAAATACAAGTTATTAACAATCATTTTTTAGTAAATTTTATAATACCAATGCTGTATTTTGAGTTGAAGTCTATTTTTCTGTATTTCATATTTGTAAATCAACGTACAAACCATTTATTTAAGATTATATGTATATTTTTGCTGATATAAATCTTATTAAGATATTTAATGGAATAAATTATTATGATTTGCCATTGGTAAAGTGGAATCTGTCTTAGATTGATCTGCTAAACCGATAATATTATACTTAATCACAATTTGTTTAACTTTTCGAAATCTTTACGGAGCAAAAAATAAGTGGATCAACAGCAATATAAAGTAATAAGTGGTTTAGCTATAGCAGGGATGGTTTGCGGAATTATATCACTAATCCCAATAGGCCTTATAAGCATTGTATTAGCTATTGTAGCTATAGTATTAAGTGCAGTTGCTAAAAGTGATATAAAAACTAATAACAAAAGTGGTTCTGGTTTTGCAACAGCAGGAATCGTTTGTGGAATCATTACCCTTGTATTATGGTTTTTATTCTTTTTCGTAATTGGCAGTATATTATTATCAGCTAACCATTAATCTCATAAATAAAGAATAATGTTATGGTGAATTAAAAGCTGTCAGCTTATTATGAATAAAAGATTGTGTTCTAATAAATACCCAATTGTTTCTGCAATAAACGCATTGCATTACATATCAAACATTCAATATAGGCTTCTTAATATTTAATTCTTTAATTTCATCATTGAAAGTATAAACAAAGCTTTTAAGTAATTATTTTTCGGTTGTCCTTGATGTTCTTTTTATAACTTTATTTTTCTAAGTCGATGTACTTTAATTTTATTATTGCCAATTTAAAATTTAAGCTTGTACGAAGCTTTTTAAGAGCGGGTAGGGTAATATTTAAGGGAAAACAGAAAAAGCTTTGTATAGTGATTTATAGCATTCAACGTTTTTAAAATAGTTTGTAGTCCTAATAAGCTAAAAAGTAATTAACATTGTTAATGAGTATAACCTTTTATGATATTCAATATAACGTTTAATTGGCATTATAAATCGAAGAAGGTTTTTAGGATGCTTAAATGGCGCACCCGAAGGGATTCGAACCCCTGACCGCTCGGTTCGAAGCCGAGTGCTCTATCCAGCTGAGCTACGGATGCTTGTAAGTTCGTAAAAAATGGTGCATCCGAAGGGATTCGAACCCCTGACCGCCCGGTTCGTAGCCGGGTACTCTATCCAGCTGAGCTACGGATGCGTATTAGATTTTAAAATGGTGCATCCGAAGGGATTCGAACCCCTGACCGCCCGGTTCGTAGCCGGGTACTCTATCCAGCTGAGCTACGGATGCATATTTTAATTTTTAAAATGGCGGTGAGAGAGGGATTCGAACCCTCGATGCAGCTTTTGACCGCATACTCCCTTAGCAGGGGAGCGCCTTCAGCCTCTCGGCCATCTCACCAAAACATTATGACTCTGCTTGAACAACAAAATCATAATGTGTGGCGCACATATTACGTTCTACAAAAAATAAGTCAAACATTTTTTTGCGAACACGTGCTGGTTGTTTATTTAGTACCCAATATTACTCTTTGGGTTGAACTAATTCATCAACTTTGTCTTGTGATTGATGAATACGGTTGTAGATTTCTTCTCTATGAATAGAAACTTCTTTAGGTGCGTTAATACCGACTCTGACCTGATTACCTTTCACGCCCAAGACGGTAATAACAACATCGTCACCAATGATAAGTGTTTCACCTACTCTCCTAGTTAAAATTAACATTAGATCTCCTAATATCAGTTAAGTATATATCCAAACAATTTTAAGATATAGCTTCGTCAGCCTACTATCGAAGAGATAGAAAGACGTAATTTTACAGAAATACACTAATGTCTAATTAACAACACTGGAGTACTTCCGGCTAACTTGCTTGTAATTTATTACTGATTTCCTTTTTTACAGAAGATAACGCTTCTGGTAACGCCGAAAGATCCATTCCACCTGCTTGGGCGAAATCAGGCCGCCCACCGCCTTTACCACCTACTTTTAATGCTAATTGAGAAACTAATTCGCCAGCTTTAACAATGTTTAATAAATCATTGGTTACACCAGCAGCTAAATTGATTTTGCCATCATTGACAGCAGCTAAAATAATTACGCCAGTTTTTAATTGATTTTTGAGATCATCAATCATGGTACGTAACATTTTTGCCTCGACGTTATCAACCTTAGCAATTAGTAAGTTTTTATTATTGATTTCCACACATTGATTAAGCAATTGCCCACTTTGTTGGCTAGCTTGTTGGGCTTTTAACTGCTCTATTGCTTTTTCAAGTGTTTTGGTTTGATCGAGCAGTTGCTCAATTCGTGATAAAACAGCAGATTTATCACTTTTAACCAATTGTCCAATTTGATTTAGCAAATTGGATTCATGGTGTATATATTCCATCGCATTTTGACCTGAAGTAGCTTCAATACGACGTACTCCTGATGCAATACTTGACTCTGAAATAATTTTAAATAGTCCTATATCTCCAGTTCTATCAACATGTGTTCCACCGCAAAGCTCAATGGAGAAATCTCCCATAGTTAATACTCTTACAATATCTTCGTATTTTTCACCAAATAGCGCCATAGCACCTTTATTTTTAGCCTGATCAATAGGCATGAGTTCTATGTCTACTGGTAAATTACGTCGAATTTGTTGATTAACTAAATTTTCAATTTCTTCAATTTGTTCTGATGTAATCGGTTGATTATGTGAAAAATCAAACCGAAGATAGCTATCGTTAACTAATGATCCTTTTTGATGTACATGACTTCCTAAAATACGTTGTAATGCGGCTTGTAATAAATGTGTTGCAGAATGATTACGACGAATGCGTTCACGTATCTCTACATCGATTGCAGCTGTTACTATATCACCAACTTTCAATGATCCTTTGGTGACCTTACCTATATGACCAATGCTTTTACCATATTTCTGGCTGTCTGAAACGTTAAATACTAAATCGGCAGCGGTTAATACACCTTTATCGCCAACTTGACCACCAGATTCACCATAAAATGGTGTTTTATCTAATATGACAACAGCTTGATCACCGGCATTTATTGTTTCAACTTTGTTTCCATTTTGGAAGATTGCAATCACTTTTCCTGAAGCTTCGCTAGATTGATAACCTAAAAACTCTGTCTTATCATCAAGCTTAATCATATTGCTATAATCAACGCTGAATGAACTAGATTCACGAGCTCGTTTACGTTGTTCTTCCATGCATTGATTAAAGCCATTTTCATCAATAGTGATATTCTTCTCGCGACAAACGTCAGCGGTTAAATCTAATGGAAAACCATAAGTATCATAGAGTTTAAAAGCAATATCGCCAGGTAATACATTGTTAGTAATCTTACCTAACTCTTGGTCTAGTAAGAATAAACCCCGTTCTAATGTTTTTAAGAACTGCTCTTCTTCAGTTTTAAGTGTATTTTCAACTATCTTTTGATTAGTTGCTAATTCATTAGCAGCACTTCCCATTACGTCAATTAATGGTTTAACTAGCTTATAGAAGAAAATATCTTTAGCACCTAACATATGTCCATGGCGTACTGCTCGGCGAATAATTCGACGTAATACATAACCACGCCCTTCATTTGAAGGTAGGACTCCATCAGAAACTAAAAAGGCGCAAGAACGTATATGATCTGCAATTACTCTTAATGATTTACTTTCTAAATCTTTAACTTGAATGATTTCAGCTGCAGCTTTTATTAATGTTTTAAACAGATCAATATCATAATTTGAATTGACATGTTGTAACACAGCTGCTATTCGTTCAAGCCCCATACCAGTATCAACTGATGGTTTAGGCAAAGGTTCCATAGTACCGTCAGCAAGGCGGTTAAATTGCATAAAGACGAGATTCCAAATTTCAATAAATCTGTCACCATCTTCTTCTGCACTTCCAGGTGGTCCACCCCATATATGATCACCATGATCATAAAAAATTTCTGTACAAGGCCCACAAGGTCCTGTATCACCCATTTGCCAAAAGTTATCGGATGCATATGGTGCACCTTTATTATCGCCTATGCGGATGATACGCTCTTTAGGAATACCGATTTCATTTTCCCAAATAGCAAATGCTTCATCATCAGTTGCATAAACAGTAACAGTCAATCTGTCTTTTGGAAGATTAAACCATTTTTCACTGGTTAGTAGTTCCCAAGCAAAATGAATCGCATCACGTTTAAAATAATCGCCAAAACTGAAATTCCCAAGCATTTCAAAAAAAGTATGATGCCTAGCAGTATAACCTACGTTGTCAAGGTCATTATGTTTTCCGCCTGCTCGTACACAACGTTGAGATGTTGTTGCTCTGGTATAAGGTCGTTTATCAATACCAAGAAAAACATCTTTAAACTGATTCATTCCCGCATTTGTAAATAAAAGTGTTGGGTCATTGTGTGGAACAAGGGAACTACTTGCAACGATTTCGTGTCCTTTGCTATGGAAAAAGTCAAGAAAACTTTGACGAATTTCTGCAGTGCTTTTCATTTATGCTTCCATATTAAACGATAAATTTTTAGACATAGTAATATACCCGTTACAACTTAAGTTGAAAAGTAAATATTCTTAGTACAACGATTGATCTAGTTACTATTAATAAGTAATAAGGAATAAAATTAAAAGATCTTGAGAGCTTTTTACGTAATGGGTATTATCTAAGTAATATTGTAGGGACTATAATAATTTAAGTCAACAAACTATACGCAGTTTTTATATCAAGTTGTGTAAATCCTCGTGCCTTTAAAAATTGTATTACTTTTTGTTTTTGTTGATTATTTTTTGGTTCGATAAGTTTGAACTTTTTTAATAATTGATGACATGCAATTTTTGACCAATCAATATCAGCTAAAAGTAATAGCTCTCTACTAAGATCTGATGGCAAACCTCGCTGTTTTAATTCCAAGCTTATTTTATATTTTCCATAACCTTTATGAGCACGCATAAAGATATACTTTTCAATATACTGCTTATCATCCATCCAATCTTGATTAGTACAGTGTGCAATTACATGTTCTATTTCTGTTTTTAACTTATTTAGTTGTTCTGGATAATCATCTTTTGAGCAAGTAATTTTTTTGCTAAAAAATAATGTTAATTTTCGGCTAAGTTCGCATGATGAGTGATCACGCTGTGCAAGTAATTGCACAGCTTTATTTAAGATTAATTTATTGAGTTTTTTTTCCATTACTCAAAGCTTTCATCATCTGCCGAAACGTCTTCATCATCAGCAGAGAAAACAGCAGGACTGTTTAACAATAAATCGCGTAATTTAGTTTCAAGTTCTTTGGCAATTTCAGGATGTTCTTGTAAAAACTTAATTGAATTTGCTTTACCTTGACCTACTTTCTCACCGTTGTAGCTATACCAAGCTCCAGCCTTATCGACTAATTTATGTTTAACACCTAAATCAATCAATTCACCTTCTTTAGAGATACCACATCCATAAAGGATTTGGAATTCAGCTTGTCTAAACGGTGCAGCTACTTTATTTTTAACTACTTTTACACGCGTATCACTACCAATAACATCTTCGCCTTCTTTTACCGCACCAGTACGACGGATATCTAAACGAACAGATGCATAGAATTTTAAGGCATTACCACCGGTAGTGGTTTCTGGATTTCCAAACATTACACCAATTTTCATACGAATTTGGTTAATGAAAACGACGAGACAATTTGCATTTTTGATATTAGCGGTTAATTTACGTAATGCTTGAGACATTAAGCGTGCTTGTAACCCCATGTGAGAATCGCCCATTTCACCTTCAATTTCTGCTTTTGGTGTTAATGCTGCAACCGAGTCCACAATAATCACATCAACTGCACCAGAACGAACTAATGCATCACAAATTTCAAGAGCTTGCTCTCCTGTATCAGGTTGAGAAACTAATAAATCATCGACTTGAACACCTAACTTAGCTGCATAGATAGGATCTAAAGCATGTTCAGCATCGATAAATGCACAGGTTTTACCTTCTTTTTGTGCTTGAGCAATAACAGATAATGTTAATGTTGTTTTCCCTGATGACTCCGGCCCAAAAATTTCAACAATTCTTCCCATTGGCAAGCCGCCGATACCTAATGCAATATCTAACCCTAAAGAACCTGTTGAAACCGCATCTACGTCTAGTGTCTGAGTATCACCTAAACGCATTATTGAACCTTTACCAAATTGTTTTTCGATTTGGCTTAATGCTGCAGAAAGTGCACGTTGTTTGTTTTCATTCATATAATAAAATTCCAATAAGTAAGGATATTGGGGTACATTATACTGTATTGTTATACAGTATCAAGTTTTTTTTATAAACATTCATAAATTAGTTAACTCTGTGAAATTGGTCACAAAATTTATTAATTTTTTGCAGAATTTGTTTATGATCTAGTGCTGAAAAAGATATTGAATTATTTAAAAAGGTGACTAAAAAATAGATCTTTTAAAAAATGAGAATAATCAAATTAAGGTAATTTAATTAGGTAATACTTTCATAAAAAAAGACCATTTGGTATGATGATAGAAATAAATTTTAGTCGTTATTGATGTATTAAATTAATTGCCTCAACATATTATAATCATTGAAGATTTTTATACCTAAATGTTATGCTAATCAAAAACATCTTTATAGCTTAAAATATAAATAAAGGAAAATAATGACCACTGATAGTCAAGACTATGTATTGTGTTCTCATTGTGATTTGGTCATCGAATTAGCTGATGTTGCAGTTGGCCACAAAGCTGTTTGTCCACGATGTAATACAATATTATTTAAAAACAATGTCAATATGAAGTTTAGAGCGGCAATGTATGCAATTTGCTCTCTAATTATGCTCATTGTTGCTTGTGGTTTTGTTTTTATTGATATCAATTTAGTTGGTAATGTCAATGGCGTAAGTGTGCTGGACATTCCAAGAATACTTTTTATTGATAAATATAGTTATATTTCAGCATTATTTATTTTTTTCGTATTAGTCTTTCCATTACTCAATTTATCAATTATTGCCTTACTTTGTTCAAATATTAATTTAACCAAATATCGGAAAAGAGATTTACTTATTGTTTATGAAAAATTCCAACATTGGTGTATGCCTGAAATATTTTTAACAGGCATATTAGTTAGTTTCGTTAAATTAATGAGTTATGGCAATATTGGTGTCACTAGCACGTTTTGGGCATTTTGTTTATTTGTATTCTTTTATATTAAAGCATTAGTTATCTTCACTCCGGGTAAAATCTGGAATGAAATTCATCGAAGTGATTTTTCAATAAAAGCATTAGAAGTTGGTGAGACGGGAATTTCTCAAAATATAAAATTGTGTCAATGTTGTCATGCAATCGTCCCTGTTGAGTATGCCAAATGCCCAAGATGTAAACAAAAAAGCCAAGTAAGAGGGCGAGATAAAATACAATGGACAATTGCATTATTGGTAACTTCATTAATAATTTATATTCCCGCTAATTTATTCGGAATTATGATCACAGTTGTATTTGGCTCAGCGTCGACCTCAACTATTATGGATGGTGTTATCTATATGTGGCAGTCAGGGGATGTACCAGTGGCATTAGTTATCTTTTCCGCAAGTGTGGTTATTCCAATTTTAAAGATTATTTCACTCAGCTGGTTATGTTATTTTGCTTTAGCCGTGAAAGATAAAAATAAACATAATTGCTTAAAAATGAAGAAATTATATAATGCGGTAGAATTTATTGGTAAATGGTCAATGATAGATATCTTTGTTGTTTCTGTAGTTTGTTCTTTAGTTAGAAATCAACAAATGATGGGAGTTTATCCTGATATTGGTGTTACTTTTTTCGCAACCGTCGTCATCATTACTATGATTGCATCCCAAAAATTTGATCCACGCTTACTTTGGGATCGAAATCGAAAATAGAATAATAGGAATAATATGGCAACCTCAAGAAAATTAGCAAAAATAATTAAAATCCGAGCAATTTCTGCAATATGGATTATTCCCATAGTAACCGCCGTTGTTGGATTATGGATTATCTATGCCCACTTTGCTGATAGAGGCACATCTTTTACCTTATTAGCCAATGATGCAAATGGCATTGTTGCAGGTAAGACTGTAATCAAAAATCGTAGCGTTGACGTTGGTATAGTTGATGAAGTGACATTATCTGATGACTACAAGAAAGTCGTCGTAAAAGGTCGAATTTATAATGATATGGAGCCATTGTTAAAAAATGACTCAATTTTTTGGGTAGTTAAACCTGAAATTGGCCGTGATGGTGTGACAGGGCTTGGCACTATTTTATCTGGTGTATATATTGAACTGGTCTCAGGCAACGATACGCATAGTTTCAAAAATAACCCATTTATTCTATCTGATACACCACCGTTATCTGATCCAAGTATAAAAGGAATTCGCTTAAATTTAGAAAGTGACCAAAGTGGTGTAGTACCTCGTGGTGCAAAAGTGATGTTCCGTGGTTATCAAGTCGGTAATGTTGAAACGTCCTTATTTGATGTCGATGCTCGTAAAATGAAATATCAAGTTTTTATAACCAAACCTTATGATGCATTAGTTACCGAAAATGTACGCTTTTGGAAAGAGGGTGGTATCAATTTATCTTTATCATCACGTGGAGCAAGTCTTGAAGTTCCTTCGTTAGATGTTCTAATGTCTGGTGGAATCAGCTTTGATTTACCAGATGGCGCAAAACTAGGTGAACCGGCGAAGCAACATGATGTCTATAAATTATATGAAGATAGAAAATCGATTCAAGATTCACAGTACACTGAATATAAAGAATTTCTAATTATGATTACTGATTCCATATCGGGATTAACCGAAGGTGCGCCAGTGGAATATCATGGTATAAGATTGGGTACAGTGAGTAAAGTACCGTTTTATACCACAGAAATGTTAAAAGAAAGATCAATTCTCAACCAAAAAGTACCAGTATTAATCAGAATAGAGCCTGATCGTCTATCAGAATTAGTTGATGATAAGATCGATATAGCAGCTTTGATAAAAGATGAACAAAAAAATGGACTAAGAGCATCATTAAAAACGTCCAATATGTTTACTGGTGCGCTTTATATTGATCTAGATTTTTATCCTGATTTAAAAAATAAATACAATATAAAATTAGCTAACCAATATGGTTACGATACTATCGAAACAACATCAACAGGATTTGCTCAAATTCAAGCAAAAATATTGCAATTACTCGACAACTTTAACAGTTTACCGTTGAATAACACGATGACACAATTTAATAAATCATTAGAATCAAGTGAAAAACTAATGAATTCATTAAATCAAATTATGGCGAGTAAAGAGATGCAAGCTATGCCGAAGGATTTACAAAAGGCAATTCGTTCATTACACGAGACCATGAAAGGGTTGCAACCGGGATCTGAACTTAACACGCAAATGATCGAAAGTTTACAGAAAATTCAACTAATGATGGATGAGCTGACTCCTTTACTTAACACATTAAATAATAAAAGTAATGCATTGATTTTCTCAGCGCCAAATAAAAAAGACCAAGAACCCAAAGCCAGAGGTAAGAAATAATGGTTAAATTAATTCGAACGCTAAAAGTTACGATATTGGTGACATTATTAGGAACTATAATTGGTTGTTCATCAAATGCACCGAGTAAAAGTTATTTTCAATTAACTAGTAATTTGACTGGCTCAAGAATGACACAAACTACAGATCATTTTATTTGGATTGAGTCCATTGAGGTAGCTAGTTTCTTAAATAAACCCGGTATTGTCCTGCAAACACAGGATATAAAATATGTCACAGCAACTAATCATTTATGGGCATCGACGCTGTCTCAACAACTTGCCGATCGATTGTCACAAGACTTAACTCAAATTTTGCCTAATTATTTGGTGTCAACTAAATCAATTACCACGCCAACTCTTACAGTTAAACTTTTTATTGATGGTTTCCATGGTGGTTATAATGGCGATGCAATCATAAAAGGACGCTGGGTAGTGACAGATAAGAAAGGTAAAATCGTAACTAAAGCTATTGAACGTCATGTTCCACTTGTAACAAATGGTTATGATGCTTTGGTAAAAGCCTTATCCGAAGGCTGGCAAAATGAAGAATTAGACTTTGCAAATTCAATTAAACATTAATACTTACTAAACATTCCGTCAATATGATGACGGAATGTTCTCTGCTCTTAATTTCAGATCATCAAAACTGTGCTTTTAATTTATCTAATATCTGGTCTTTAATTTCAACCCATCCTCGCACACTATTAATAAATGCTATTTTCTCGGCTTGCAAAATATCTTGTTTGACAATCTTTTGCTCGGTTAATTGATGATTATCCAAATAATACTGTCGCATAGTACCCGCAAGTAAACCCGAAGTAATAGTTGGTGTTACCCACTTTTCATTAATCAACAACGCAATATTACCATTAACAAACTCAGTGAGTTCATCATATTGATTATAATTGATATATTCTTGCCCAGCTGCTAATTCAGGAAAGTGTTGTCGATTAGTCGTTTTATGATAGAGAAAAGCGTTTTCCTTATCGACACATTTGGGTGCAAAATCAAGCTTATCAATCACCATTGAGTGAGTAAGTTTATCGAGACTTATTTTTGCTTGGCCATATTTAGGTTGCAGAAGCCTAATTTTATATCTTTCTGATGAATGAGTTTTAGCTAAATTAGTCAATGTTTTTTTGATTGTTTGAATATCACATTCAAAATCAAAATAACTCGTTGAATTTATCAACCTATCTAAGTGCATATCAAGCAAAACCAACTCGCCATCTTTAAGCAATAATGTTTCAATAATATATTCAGGAATAGTCAGCGTTCGATTTAAGATAGCTGTTTTAGCTAAAATCTCATGATATTCATCATCAGCAGTTGAATCCCATGTAATGCCACCACCAACACCATAATTCAACTGTTGATTATGTATGGTTAAAGTTCGTATTGGAATATTAAATACTGCCTTTTTCATTAAAGGTTCTACATAACCGATTGTGCCACAGTAAACACCGCGAGCCGAGTTTTCAATATCACTAATGATTTGCATGGTACTTGATTTGGGCGCACCAGTAATTGAACCACACGGGAACAGCGCTTGAAATAGCTGATACAAACTTATATTTTGTTTTACGGTTGCTTGAATAGTTGAAGTGAGTTGCCAGACAGTCGGATACTTTTCTGCTGTAAATAAATGTGGAACGGTTACTGAACCTGGCACTGATATTTTGCTTAAATCATTACGAAGTAAATCAACAATCATCATATTTTCAGCAAGATTTTTTTCTGACTTCAACAGCGCCACTTGTTGTTTATCTTGGTCAGAATTTAAACCTCGTGCTGCTGTTCCTTTCATCGGTTTAGTTGTAATGGTTCTATCTTCTAATTTAAAAAATAGCTCAGGGGAGATAGATAAAATATGATAATTTTCAAATTCAATATAGGCACAATAATTTGCCTGATTATTTTTTTGTAGAAAATGATAATAATCTAAAGGATCACCATTGAATGGAGCGTTAAATTGAATGGTATAGTTGGTTTGATAAGTATTGCCTAATTCAATTTGTGATCGAATATAACTAATTTTCTGCTGATATTCGTCAATATTTGTATCACAAGACAATTCAAAATATTCGGGTAAAGCGCATTCAGTATGAGCTATTGTTGTATAGCTCTCAAAAATACCAAAAAAAAGTAAAGGTAAATCCTGGTCTGACTTTGTGACTATTTTGGTCTTATTTGACTCATTAAAGCCCATGGCGCTTTCATAAGCAAGATAACCGCAAGCAAAATAACCTTGTTGTATAAACTCTTCTATCTCATCAATATGTTTTTTTATTGAGTGATAATCAGATGACTTTATAATCTTTATTGGATCACAAAAATATTTACGTTGCCCCTCAAAATCGATATAAATTTTCATGCTTATTGCTCACTAACAAAATTGCTTATCATTTTTAAACCAAATTCAGTCTTGATCGCTTCAGGGTGGAATTGTACAGATTCGATAGGTAATGTTTTATGTCGTAACCCCATAATCAACCCTTGTTTATTAGTAGCAGTGATTGTTAAAGGTGACTCATTTGACGAATTTTGTACAATTAACGAATGATATCTTACAACAGACAGAGGATTTTTAATTCCAGAAAATAATCCCTTTTCATCATGAATGATCTCATCAATTTTTCCATGCATGGGTACAGGTGCTTTAATAATCGAGAATCCAAAATATTGAGCAATCGCTTGATGGCCTAAACAGATACCAAGTATTGGACATTTATTCTCAAAAGCCTGAATTGCTGACAACGATATCCCAGCATTATCTGGCGTACCTGGCCCTGGGGAAATTACCATTTTAGAAAACGACAATCGTTTTAATTCATCAATAGATTTTTCATCATTTTTAATGACCATAACCTTCGCGCCAGCACGGCACAGGTAATCATATATATTAAATGTAAATGAATCGTAGTTATCAATCAGAAGAATCAAAATTATATCCAATACTTATTATTTTAAAAAATGAAGGTTCGAAATGTGACAGATGATTCTATTATAAAAAGGGATATCACATAAAGCAGTTTATATATAAGCTTTCAAAAACCCCGTTCCTCAACTTTTTTTTAAATTTTGAGGAACGGGGTTTTTGAATGTAGTTTAAGCAAAAATTTAATTTAGGGGATCAAAATTATGTATAAAATTGCATGATATATAAAATAAATGATGTTCCTCTTTCAATAACTTTCAATGCATTACATATGCCATCTTTTATTTAAACTTCTGTGAAGCGAGTTATAAAAGCTCCTTTTTTCTTTGAGATATTTCTTCGTAATGTGATCTCTCTCACAAAAATATACTAATCTACTTGTATGGTAGTATTTAATCGATTAATTTGTAGTTACACAATTTATTTTCGAGGTATTTAATGAAAATTGTAAAAGCAGAAGTTTTTGTTTGTAGTCCAGGAAGGAATTTTGTCACATTAAAAATAACGACAGATAGTGGCGTATATGGAGTAGGTGATGCGACGCTCAATGGACGTGAGCTTTCCGTCGCATCATATCTTAAAGATCATCTTTGCCCACAATTAATAGGTCGAGATGCCAGTCAAATAGAAGATATTTTTCAATATTTCTATAAAGGTGCCTATTGGCGTCGTGGACCTGTGACGATGTCAGCAATATCAGCCATAGATATGGCGTTATGGGATATCAAAGGTAAAGTTGCCAATATGCCACTTTATCAATTATTAGGTGGAGCTTCTCGCACCGGTGTAATGGTGTATTGCCATACCACAGGTAAAGATATTGAAGAAGCGTTAGATGATTATGCTAAACATAAAGAAATGGGCTTTAAGGCTATTCGAGTGCAGTGTGGCATACCAGGAATGAAAACCACCTACGGTCAAAGTAAAGGTAAAAACTTAGCTTACGAACCAGCAACACGAGGTAACTATCCTGAAGAACAGTTTTGGGCTACCGATAAATATCTTGATTTCACACCAAAATTATTTGAGGCAGTGAGAAATAAATTTGGTTTTAACGAACATTTATTGCATGACATGCACCATCGTTTAACACCGATTGAAGCTGCTCGATTTGGTAAAAGTGTTGAAGACTATCGCCTATTTTGGATGGAAGACCCAACACCAGCGGAAAATCAAGAATGTTTCCGTTTAATTCGCCAACACACCGTAACACCAATTGCCGTAGGTGAAGTATTTAACAGTATTTGGGACTGTAAACAGTTAATTGAAGAACAGCTTATTGACTATATCCGAACCACAATAACCCATGCAGGCGGTATAACTCATATGCGTCGAATAGCTGATTTTGCGTCGCTTTATCAAGTTAGAACAGGCTCTCATGGACCATCAGATTTATCACCAATCTGTCATGCAGCTGCACTTCATTTTGATATGTGGGTACCTAACTTTGGTGTTCAAGAATTTATGGGTTACTCAGAGCAAATGCTAGAAGTCTTCTCACCAAACTGGACCTTTACTGATGGTTATATGCACCCAAGTGACAAACCAGGTTTAGGTATCGATTTTGATGAAAAACTAGCAGCAAAATATCCATACAACCCCGCTTATTTGCCAATTGCTCGTTTAGAAGATGGCACGTTGTGGAATTGGTAAGTTGAGGGAGCTTATATGAAAAGTATCGTTGTAAAAAAACCTAATGAACTAGAAATCGAGGAACGTGAAGTTCCTCAACCAGCTAAAGGTGAAGTTAGAGTCAAAGTTAAACTAGCTGGCATCTGTGGTTCAGATAGTCATATTTATCGAGGACACAATCCATTTGCAAAATATCCAAGAGTCATCGGACATGAATTTTTTGGCGTCATTGATGAGGTAGGTGAAGGAGTAGATCGATCAAGAATTGGTGAACGTGTTTCTGTCGATCCCGTCATTAGCTGTGGTTGTTGTTACCCTTGTTCAGTTGGGCGTCCCAATGTTTGTACATCTTTGACTGTTTTAGGCGTTCATCGTGATGGTGGATTTAGTCAATATACAACAGTGCCAAGCAAAAATGCCTACCCGATTCCAGATGATATTAGTAATGAATTTGCTGTAATGATTGAACCGTTTACTATTGCAGCGAATGCTACTAGTCATTTGAAACCAGCTGAAAATGATGTTGCTTTAATTTATGGTGCAGGTCCAATGGGACTAACATCAGTACAGGCGCTAAAAGGTGTTTATAAAGTTAAACAAGTTATCGTTGTCGATCGAATCGATGAACGTTTGGCTATGGCACAAACAAGTGGTGCAGATATAGTAATAAACAATACAGATATATTACTAAAGAATGAACTAGAAAAACTCAATATTAAACCGACGATTATAATTGATGCTGCGTGTCATCCTTCGATTTTACAAGAAGCAATTACTATTGCCTCTCCCGCTGCAAGGATCCTAATCATGGGCTTTTCAAGTGATCCTTGTGTAATTACTCAACAAGGGATAACCAGCAAAGAGCTATCTATTTTTTCTTCTCGATTAAATGCGAATAAGTTTCCAGTTGTTATCGATTGGTTAAAGAAAAAATTAATAAACCCTCAGAAGTTAATCACTCATCAATTTGATTATACGCAAGTAATTCAAGCTATTGAAACTTTTGAGAAAGATCAGAAACATTGCTGCAAAGTTTTATTGACCTTTAATTAACACTCAAAAAGCCTTATGAAGAACGTTTTTAGATAAAATATTAAAAGAGAGAACAGTATGAATAATATAGGAAATAAGTGTGAAAGGGATACTTCGGATTTAGTTAAAGCCGCAGTATCAGGCTGGTTAGGAACAGCTCTAGAATTTATGGATTTTCAATTATATTCTTTAGGTGCTGCTTTAGTTTTCCATGAAATTTTCTTTCCGGAACAATCTGCTATTATGGCGCTGATTTTAGCAATGGGCACTTATGGTGCTGGTTATGTTGCACGAATCATTGGTGCCTTCGTTTTTGGTCGCATGGGTGATGCTATCGGCCGTAAAAAAGTTTTATTCATTACTATTACAATGATGGGGGTATGTACTACGTTAATTGGTGTACTACCAACTTATGCTCAAGTAGGTATTTTTGCGCCATTGATGTTGGTTGTTTTACGTATAATTCAAGGATTAGGCGCAGGTGCTGAAATTTCTGGCGCTGGAACAATGCTCGCTGAATATGCACCAAAAGGGAAAAGAGGAATAATTTCTTCATTAGTTGCAATGGGAACTAACTGTGGGACATTAAGTGCAACAGCAATATGGGCATTTATGTTTTTTTTATTAGATAAAGATCAATTAGTTGCATGGGGTTGGCGCATTCCATTTATAGCAAGTGTTGTTGTTATGATTTTTGCAATTTGGCTAAGAATGAATTTAAAAGAAAGCCCTGTATTTGATGAGGTTAATGATACTAATACGCTAAAAAATGATAGTGATGTTACAAAACATATCTCATTACTTGGAATGTTTAAAAGTAAATCATTCTGGTTAGCTACAGGATTACGTTTTGGTCAAGCAGGAAATTCTGGTCTAATCCAAACTTTCTTAGCGGGATATTTAGTGCAAGCATTATTATTTAATAAAAGTATTCCAACTGATGCAATTATGTTTAGTTCAATTGTCGGCTTCTTGACTATTCCTTTCTTAGGTTGGTTATCAGATAAGATTGGTCGAAAAATTCCTTATATAATACTAACATTGTCTGCAATTATACTAGCATATCCAATGTTATCTATCATTGTAGATATAAATCATTCTGTAAATACTATTACATTATGTTTGATTCTCATTCATAATATTGCAGTTTTAGGCTTATTTGCCCTAGAAAACATCACCATGGCCGAAATGTTCGGTGCTCGCAATCGATTCACCCAAATGGCAATATCTAAAGAAGCAGGTGGTTTAATTGCCGTAGGATTTGGCCCAATTCTGGCTGGAATTTTCTGTAAAATGGTAAATGATTGGTGGCCAATTGTGGCTATGATTATTGTTTACTCATGTATTGGTCTTATCTCGGCTATTCTTATGCCGGAGGTAAAAGATCGTGATTTAGCTGACTTACATGATGCGGCAGATAGTAAAAATTAGACGGAAGAAATAATGAGATTATCGAATCAAACTTTATCACAACTACCTAAAGAGGTAGTTGTTCCAACTTATGATAGAAGCAAAATTAAAACCAAAATTGTTCATCTTGGTTTTGGAGCATTTCATCGTGCTCATCAAGCTATTTATGCAGATATATTGGCTGCGCAATATGATAGCGATTGGGGATACTGTGAAGTTAACTTGATTGGTGGTGAAGCACAAATTCAAGATTTAAAACAACAAGATTGCTTATTTAGTGTGTGTGAAATGTCTTATGATAATTGGAATACTCGTGTTGTAGGTATTGCAAAAGAAGCATTACATGCAGATGTTGATGGAATTGAGAAAGTCTTAGATGTGATGACTCGTCCAGAAATTGCAATTGTGTCAATCACTGTAACCGAAAAAGGTTATTGCTATCTACCATCAACATCATCAATTGATACTAATAATCCATTAATTATTCATGATGTAACTAATCCACATACACCTAAATCTGTTCCAGGTGTCATTGTGGAAGCTTTACATTTACGTAAAGAGCAAGGATTAAGACCTTTTACAGTTATGTCTTGTGACAATATGCCAGAAAATGGACATGTTACTCGTAATGTTGTGTTAGCCTTGGCTAAACAGCGCGATGAAAGTTTAGCGCAATGGATTGAGGAAAATGTTACTTTCCCATCAACAATGGTTGATCGAATTGTACCCGCATCAACGCCGGAAACGATGGCTAAAATAAAAAAACAACTTGGTGGTATTGATGATCCGGCAGGTATCGCTGGTGAACCATTTAGACAATGGGTGATTGAAGATAATTTTGTGGCTGGTCGTCCAGAGTGGCAAAAAGCAGGGGCAGAATTAGTTAATGATGTATTGCCTTATGAAGAGATGAAATTACGCATGTTAAATGGTAGTCATTCATTTTTCGCTTATTTAGGTTATTTAGCTGGTTATATGCATATTGATGAATGTATGCAAGATCCTAATTATGTTAAAGCAGCTAGGCATTTAATGTTAAATGAGCAAGCAACTACATTGCGGGTAAAAAATGTTGATTTGTCAGCTTATGCTGATTCATTACTAGATCGATATCGCAACACCGGTTTAAAACATCGTACATGGCAAATCGCAATGGACGGAACATTAAAGCTTCCACAACGTATGCTTGATTCTGTTAGATATCATTTAGCTAATGGTACACCATTTGATTGTTTAGCTTTAGGTGTTGCAGCTTGGATGCGTTATGTTAGTGGTGTGGATGATAGTGGTAACGTTATTGAAGTTTGCGATCCAGCAGCCGAGAAATTAAAAGAGTTGGTTTTAAATAGTTCAGATAATCAAGATCGAGTTAATGCACTGTTATCTTTAAAACATGTGTTTGGAGAGGATCTACCCCAAAATCCATTGTTTATTGAACAGGTAACTAAAGCTTATTTTTCTTTAAGAGACATAGGAGCAAAAGAGACCGTTAAACAAATAACTCAAAATTTTTAATTCCACTAACAATAATTAATAAGCCAAGTGCAATCATCTTTAGATGATTGCACTTTTATTATTAAATAAAAAACTTTTCTTATATTCAAAAATCCCCTATATTCTCTTTTATTGTAATTTGTTTTTTGAAAGTAATATATGTTCAAATCGGAAGCGTTAACAACCTCAGAACCTGTTAATCAACAAATATATCGCCAATTAAGAAAGGCCATTATCACTTGCCGAGTATTACCAGGTGTTTTATTGTCTGAAAAAGACATTTCGGGTCAATTTAATGTTTCACGCCAACCCGTTCGTGAAGCTTTTATTAAACTAGCAGAAGCTGGATTGGTCCAAATTCTTCCACAACGTGGAACTTTTGTAACGAAAATATCAGTCAAAAAAGTAATTGATGGTCAATTTATTCGTGATGCGGTTGAGTGTGCAATTATTAAACGTGCAGCACAAGAAATTAATGATTCAGATCTTTTATTACTCGAAAAAAATTTAAAAGAACAAATTGACGCTAACAAACATAAAGATATTGGTTATTTTCTTGAAAAAGATGATGAATTTCATCAGATTATAATGAATGTTATTGATTGTCCCATGGCATGGGAAACCGTCGAAAATATCAAAGCAATGATGGATAGGGTAAGATACCTTACTTTAGAAGATATATCCCCACCAGAAGACCTAGTTAAACAGCATGGAAAAATCGTTATTGCGCTAAAAAATCATGATCCTGAAATGGCTGCACTTGCACTTCATGAGCATTTATCAACTATATTAAAAACGATAAAAATAGTATCACAACAGCATAATGAATGGTTTGTTGATTGATCATTTTATTAAATAAACAAACTAATTCGCGATTTCAATTTTTAAATTAAGCTTAGTTTATCGAGTGAGACTTTTTAGTATGATAAAACAAGTTAAAATTAGAGTATCTGGTCGTGTTCAAGGGGTAGGGTTCCGTTTTTTTACCTATCAACAAGCAGTTAAGTTAGGATTAGCGGGTTATGTTAAAAATTTAGATAATGGTGACGTTGAGTTAGTTGCTAAAGGGGATGATTTAATAATATCTAAGTTAATACAGTGGATTGAAAGAGGTGGTCCTACATCCGCACGAATAACTGGTATTGATGTTTCAGAACAGCCCCCCAAAAATGATTTAACTTCTTTTAATGTTAGATATTAATTTACTAAAAAATAAAGTAAAATAAGGCAATTTTTGGGTGATTTGTAATAAAGGTCTACTTTTATTAGTGATTAACTTTATTTACATAATTAACGTAAACTATGAATAAAAAAAATTTAATCTGTATCCTACTCCTTATTCTGATAATTGGTATTTATTCTGTTTACCAAACAGAAGATAGTGTTTCAGTCGCACCATCAAACGCAAATTCGCCTGATACACCCATTTATCAAAGTGATGAGATGATAACCAATGTCTATGATTTATCAGGCACTATGGTATATAAAATTGCTTCAAGCAAAGTAAAACATTTTGATAGCAATGAAAATACAGATTTTGATTTACCTAATGTCACGCTTTACGATCAGGAACATGCCGCGACTTGGCATATTCAAGCAAAACGTGCAACATTGACTAATGATAAATTAATCTACCTTTATCAAGATGTACAATTAACAAATTTATCACCTGATTCACAATTACAGCAAGTATTGACAGATAACGCAGTGGTCGATTTAAAAACACAACTTGTCACATCAAATGATCCTGTAAAAATAAAAGGGATTGGCTTTTTATCGACGGGGACAGGGTTAGTTGGCGATTTAAGAGAAAAGACGGCAAATATACTTGAGAATATAAAAACCTATTATAATACTGAGGCACAATAAAAAATGAGATTGAGAAAACAAGCAATTTATCCATTATTTTTTATGTTATATGTATCATTTGCTTGTTTTGCAAATGAGCCTAATTTTGAAGCGTCTTCCCCTCAAAAAGATCAAAAGATGGTTGTTAATGATAAACCTATTACAATTGATGCAGATAACCAACAAATCGATATTGAAAAAAATATTATTACCTTTAGTGGTAATGTACTGATTGTTCAGGAAGGTCTTACCATTTGGGCTGATAAGGTTGTTATAACCGATATGCAAGACTCTACCAAACAAAAAATTACTGGATATGGTAACCCTGTAAGATATAAGCAAATTATGCCTAAAAATAATAAAGTTGTAACAGGTCATTCATCACAAGTTATTTATGATGTGAAAGAAAGTAATATTGTACTACAAGGTGATGCGGAGCTTATTCAGCAAGATAACCGTATAAAAAGTCCGATCATTACTTATGATGTCAAAAAACAACGAATACTTGCGCAGCCGGGTAATTCAGGACGGGTGAAATCTACTATCATCCCAAGTCAAGTTAAAGAGATGAATAAATAAAATGTCAATTTTAAAAGCTGAAAACCTCGCAAAAGTTTATAAAAAACGACGTGTTGTTGAAGATGTAAGTCTCACCGTCAATTCTGGTGAAATTGTTGGTTTACTTGGTCCTAACGGTGCGGGTAAAACTACTACTTTTTATATGGTAGTTGGCATTGTGACTTTAAATGCAGGAAGAATCTATCTTGATGATCATGATATCAGTATTTTACCATTACATGAGCGTGCTCAAAAAGGTATTGGTTATCTACCTCAAGAAGCCTCAATATTTAGAAAATTATCTGTTATAGACAATATTATGGCTATTTTAGAAACACGCCAAGATATTGACAAAAATGAAAAATTAAATCGAGCAGAAGAGTTACTTGAAGAATTTCATATCACACATATTCGAGACAATATAGGCCAATCTTTATCAGGCGGTGAAAGACGAAGAGTTGAAATTGCTCGAGCTTTAGCTGCTAATCCAAAATTTATTTTACTTGATGAACCATTCGCTGGGGTTGATCCGATTTCTGTTATTGATATCAAAAATATCATTAAACATCTACGAGATCGTGGGTTAGGAGTATTAATTACAGATCATAATGTCCGCGAAACGCTTGATGTTTGTGAACGTGCCTATATAGTAAATAAGGGACATTTAATTGCTGAAGGTACGCCAGATAGCATATTAAATAATGAATATGTAAAACGTGTTTACTTAGGACATGAATTCAGATTATAGATTATGATGAAACAAGGGTTACAACTGAAGGTATCGCAACAGTTGTCAATGACTCCACAATTGCAACTGGCGATTCGAATGTTGCAATTGTCTACATTAGAATTACGACAAGAAATTCAAACCGCACTTGAAAACAATCCACTATTAGAGGTTGCTGATCAATACGATGAGATCAATGTTGAAGAGCATGAGCCTAGCGAAAATATTGATACTCGTGAAGCACTCGATAGTCAGGAAATCCCAGAGGATATTCCTTTAGATGCAACTTTAGATGATATCTATACTGCAGGCACACCATCAGGAACCTATTCTGATTATCGTAATGATGAGTTACCTATCTATCAAGGTGAAACACACGAAACCTTGCATGATTATTTAAATTGGCAATTAGATTTAACGCCTTTTAGTGAGGTAGATCGTGCAATTGCGCTATCCATTATTGAAGCAATAGACGAAAGAGGTTACCTGACTGTTTCAACTGAAGAAATTTTAGAGGAACAAGGTAATAATGAAATTGAGCTCGACGAGGTTGAAGCAGTATTAAAGCGAATTTGGCATTTTGATCCCATCGGGGTTGGAGCAAGAACATTACAAGAATGTTTATCTATTCAAATCCAACATGTAATACCACCGGCGTTAGTAAAAGAGATCATCAATGACTATTTAGATTTATTAGCAAGTCATGATTACCGGACACTGAAAAAACGATTAAATGCTTCTGATGAGCAACTAAAAGAAGCTATTAACTTTATTCAACATTTACAGCCTTATCCGGGGGATTCTGTTAATACCACGCCACCTGATTATGTTATTCCGGACGTTGTAGTGAAAAAAATTGATGGTAAATGGATAGCAGAATTAAATAATGATACTGTTCCAACGCTACGTATTAATCAACACTATGCTGCGATGGAAAAAGTCAGCAATGAACATGACAGCCAATATATTCGCGCACATTTACAAGACGCTAATTGGTTTATAAAAAGTGTCGAGAATCGTAATGAGACGTTATTAAAAGTTAGTCAATTTATTGTTGAGCATCAACAAGATTTTTTTGAAAATGGCGCTGAATATATGAAGCCAATGATTTTATCTGATGTTGCTGAAGCTATAGATATGCATGAATCGACTATTTCACGAGTGACAACGCAAAAATATTTACAATGCCCAACCGGTATTTTTGAGTTAAAATTCTTTTTCTCAAGTCATGTTAACACTCAATCCGGTGGGGAAGCCTCTTCCACAGCAATTCGGGCATTAATTAAAAAATATATTTCAGATGAAGATTCTAAAAAACCTCTGAGTGATAGTAAATTAGTCTCACTCCTTGAAAATCAAGGTATCATAATTGCTCGCCGTACAGTGGCCAAATATCGTGAAGCGTTATCAATACCTCCATCAAGCCATCGAAAACAACTTTAACTTAATTCTTAATATTTAGTCATCACACCTTAAGTGATAACTTAACTGATAAGCAATAAACCATTTATCTGATTGAATTTATTAATATAAAACTCAGTGATTCCAAGTATAGCTTCGGTTAGTTATTTATATGAAGTGTAGTTGAAAGTTTATTTAAGAAGTAGTGAGATATCATCGCTTAAACAACAATAAGCGATGATATTTTCATAAAGATTTTAAGCTAAAAATGTTGGAATCTTATGTTCAAAGGCACTGATTGCATCTTCATGTTGAAGTGTTAAACCGATATTATCTAGTCCATTTAACAAACAATGGCGTTTAAAAGCATCAATTTTAAAAGGATATTGTTTATCTCCAGCAATGACAACTTCGTTAACCAAATCAATAGTAAACTCAATACCTTCGTTGGCTTCTACAATCTTGAAAAGCTCATCAACATCTTCTTCAGGTAGATTCACTAACAATAGTTGATTATTGAACGAGTTATTATAAAAAATATCGGCAAAACTCGATCCTATAATAGTTTTAAAACCATAATCTGTTAATGCCCATGGAGCGTGTTCACGAGAAGATCCACAGCCAAAGTTTTCACGAGCTAATAAAATACTCGCACCCTTATAACGAGGTTTATTTAACACAAATTCAGGGTTTGGTTGTTTACCGGCATCATCTAAAAATCGCCATTCATGAAATGCATGTTGTCCAAATCCTGTACGAGTAACTTTCTGTAAGAATTGTTTAGGAATAATGGCATCAGTATCCACATTTGCAGCATCTAAAGGAACGACTAATCCAGTATGTTTTGTAAATTTCGCCATGACAAGTCTCCTTAAAATGGTTTGCGAATATCAGTAAAATGACCAGTAATGGCAGCAGCAGCAGCCATTGCAGGGCTAACTAAATGTGTTCTGGCATCACGTCCTTGTCGTCCTTCGAAATTACGATTACTGGTTGATGCACAGCGATCGCCAGGAGCTAACTTATCATCATTCATCGCTAAACACATTGAACATCCTGGTAAACGCCATTCAAAACCTGCATCGATGAAAATTTTGTCTAATCCTTCAGCTTCTGCTTGTTCACGTACAGGCCCAGAACCTGGAACAACCAAAGCTTGAACGCCATCAGCTACTTTGCGTCCTTTGGCGACTTCTGCCGCAGCACGAAGATCTTCGATACGAGAATTCGTGCAAGAGCCGATAAACACTTTATTGATCTTAATATCAGACATCTTAGTACCAGCAGTTAAACCCATATAAGCTAACGCACGTTCAGCAGACTGTTTTTCTATCGGATCAGAAAAATCTTGTGGATTTGGAACTTGCTTATCAATAGCAGTGACTTGACCAGGGTTAGTTCCCCAAGTTACTTGTGGAGCAATATCTTTAGCTTCCAAAGTTACAATCGTATCGAAATGTGCACCTTCATCTGTTTTTAAGGTTTTCCAATAAGCGACTGCTTGCTCAAAATCTGCCCCTTTAGGCGAAAATTGTCGACCTTTCAAATATTCAAATGTGATTTCATCCGGTGCAACTAGTCCCGCTTTGGCTCCCATTTCAATCGCCATGTTACATAATGTCATTCGACCTTCCATTGACAAAGATGTAATTGCTTCCCCGCAAAATTCAACTACATGGCCAGTACCTCCAGCGCTCGTTGTTTTGCCAATGATGGCTAAAATAATATCTTTAGCAGTTATGCAACTGGCTACTTTGCCTTTTACTTCAATTTTCATGGTTTTAGCTCGACCTTGTTTTAAGGTTTGGGTAGCTAAAACATGTTCAACTTCTGATGTCCCAATACCAAAAGCTAATGCACCAAAAGCACCATGCGTTGCAGTATGTGAGTCACCACACACAATGGTCATACCAGGCAATGTCATGCCTTGTTCAGGTCCAACAACATGAACGATACCTCGTAATGGACTTTGTAAACCATATAAAGATACGCCAAATTCTTCAGCATTCTTAGCTAACTCAGTTAATTGGATTCTAGCCATCTCGCTACAAGCACTTAAATCATTGCTTTTCGTTGAAGTATTGTGATCCATCGTAGCAAATGTTTTATGAGGTTGGCGGACTTTACGATTCATCGCTCGTAAGCCATCAAAGGCTTGAGGAGAGGTTACTTCATGAACCAAATGGCGATCGATATACAAAATAGGGGTCTCATTCGGTGCTTCATAGACAACATGTGCATCATATAATTTTTGATACAATGTTTTTGGTTTTGTAGACATTGCTTATATTCCTTTAATATTCTTTAAAAGGGTTAATATGATAGCTTAACCCTTAGTCTAAAAATTAAATTAAACGACAAATGGTATCACCCATTTCATCGGTTGAAACATAACTACCACCACGAGCAAGATCGATAGTGCGGGTCCCTTGTTCTAAAGCTTTATTAACTGCATTTTCAATAGCTTTGGCGATATCATCACGTTTTAAACTATAACGCACTAATAATGCTAAAGATAAAATTTGTGCTGCTGGATTAGCAATATTTTTACCAGCAATATCTGGTGCACTACCGCCAGCTGGTTCATATAATCCAAATCCATCTTCATTCAAGCTAGCAGACGGTAGCATTCCCATTGAACCGGTAATCATAGCGCACTCATCAGATAGAATATCACCAAATAAATTAGAACATAATAATACATCAAATTGAGAAGGATCTTTAACAAGTTGCATGGTTGCATTATCGATATACATATGTTCAAGTGCGACATCTGGATATTGTTTAGCAACTTCGTTTACAACTTCACGCCACAATATTGATGTTTGTAATACATTAGCTTTATCAACAGAAGTGACTTTTTTACGACGAATTTTTGCAGCTTCAAATGCCATTTTAGCTATACGCTCAATTTCAAAACGGTGATAAACTTCAGTATCAAAAGCACGTTCTTGAGGGCCAGAACCTTCACGCCCTTTAGGTAAACCAAAATAGATACCACCAGTTAGTTCACGCATACATAAAATATCAAAACCACGCTTAGCAATATCTTCACGTAAAGGACATAATTCTTCTAAACCTTGATATAAACTAGCAGGGCGCATATTCGCAAATAATTTAAAATGTTTTCGTAATGGTAATAAAGCTCCGCGTTCAGGTTGTTGATCTGGAGGTAAGTTTGTCCATTTTGGACCACCAACTGAGCCAAACAAAATAGCATCGGCTTTTTCACAACCTTCTAGTGTTTCTTTAGGTAATGGACAACCATGAATATCAATTGCTGCACCACCGACATCATATTCACTAGTCGTAATTGCAAGGTTATATTTTTGACGAATGACTTCAAGCACTTTATAAGCCTGTTTCATCACTTCTGGACCAATACCGTCGCCAGGTAATACTGCAATATGGTAATTTTGAGACATATCTATTCCTTATAATTAATTTAAGCATTTCGTCAATAAATAACGAAATCGCATCTATTATTTAATCGTGGTGCAATTTTTGTTTTTGCTCAGCAACTTGATTAGCTCTATAAACATTATTTAAAACATTAATTAATGCTAATGCGGATGAATGAACAATATCAGTCGCAAGCCCAACACCGTGGAATTTGCGTCCTTTATATTCGGCAACGATATCAACTTGACCTAAGGCATTTTCACCTTGACCTTTAGAAGCTAATTGATATTTTACAATGGTAATTGGTTCACCGGTAATACGATTTATTGCTTGATAAACTGCATCAACTGGACCATTACCCGTTGCCGCATCTGAATATTTTTGATCGCCAATAATCAAACTTACTGACGCAGTTGAAACGACAGTAGAGCCTGATTGAACATTAAAATAATCTAAAACATAATGCTCTTGATCATCTTTAAGTTGATTAATAAATATCAAAGCTTCTAAATCATAATCAAAAACTTGGCCTTTTTTATCAGCAAGCTCTAAAAAAGCTTCATAAACTTGATCTAAATTATAATCGTTATCGTGGTAACCCAATTCTTCTAGGCGATGTTTAACAGCTGCTCGACCAGAGCGTGAAGTTAAATTTAATTGGATTTGATTTAAACCGATCGACTCTGGTGTCATGATTTCATAAGTTTCGCGGTTTTTTAATACACCATCTTGATGTATTCCTGAAGAGTGGGCAAAAGCATTGCTACCAATAACCGCCTTGTTAGACGGTATTGGTGTATTAGTAATTTGGCTTACAATTTGGCTGGTACGGTAGATTTCTTGATGATTGATATTAGTGTGAACGTTTAAGATATTTTGACGAACTTTGATCGCCATAATCACTTCTTCTAAAGCAGTATTACCGGCTCGTTCGCCTAAACCATTCATCGCGCCTTCAATCTGCCGAGCACCTTCCTGAATCGCGCTAATCGAGTTAGCCACCGACATGCCCAAGTCATCATGACAATGAACAGAGATAATCGCTTTATCAATGTTCGGGACACGTTCAAATAAGGTACGAATAATGCCACCAAATTGATAAGGGACAGTATAACCGACAGTATCCGGAATATTGATCGTTGTTGCCCCTGCTTGAATTGCTGCTTCAACAATCCGACATAAGTTATCAATTGGGGTACGGCCTGCATCTTCACAAGAAAACTCCACATCATCTGTATAATTACGTGCACGTTTAACACAGTGCACCGCTCGTTCAACGACATCTTCAAATGTCATTTTTAATTTATCTTTAACATGTAAGGTTGATGTCGCCATAAAGGTATGAATACGAAATTGATCGGCTACTTTTAGCGCTTCAGCGGCAACATCAATATCTTTGTCAATACAACGAGACAACGCACATACACGACTATTCTTAATGGTTTTAGCGATAGTTTGTACTGATTCAAAATCACCAGGCGATGAGATAGGAAAACCAACTTCCATCACATCAACCCGCATTCTTTCTAATGCTAAAGCTATTTGTAATTTTTCTTTAACACTTAAACTTGCTTGTAACGCTTGCTCACCATCACGTAATGTTGTGTCAAAAATAATAATCTGATCGCTCATTGTTATTTCCTTTATATTTTGGTGCTATCTCGGTATTTCAAGTTAAGAAAACAAAAAACCCGCACTTTAGCGCGGGTTCTTGTTAATCTATCGAGTTAAGTATTAAATCACTTTTACTCCACACACAAGCTATCCGCGCAAACTGATGCGAGGAGGAGGCTGAGTAGGAGGCTAGTAAATTTAATCATTAACTTCTCAATTGTTATATTATTTATAAAATATTGATGATATTTTTATCAAATGATCATTGTTGTGTCAATGATTATTTGAATATTAATTACTCATTACAATAAATATCAGCAACAAATATCACCATAATAAAATTAAATTATCGTTAGATTCCTTCAGGAATTTCTATTGTTTCTAATTTTTTAATAATGAAAATGTGTGCAAGAGCCCCAATTAAAGAAACAGCAGAGATATAACACATTGCATAAGCAAAACTATTAGTGTATTCGAGAATTAACCCCATGATAATTGGAGTAATTATACCCGCACAGTTACCAGCAATATTGAAAAATCCTCCAACTGTACCCATTACTTTTGCTGGTACAATATCACTTAGTAAAACCCAACCGATATTTGCAAAAGCATTTGCAAAAAAAGCAAATGATAATAAACCAATGGCAATAGCTGGATAATCTTCAAAAAAGTTAGCTAAACACATAACCCCAGCAAAACCTAACCCTAAAATTGATGGTAATTTTCGTGAAAAAGTTCTACTTTTGCCTTTTTTCATTAATGCATCACTTACAAATCCACTGCATAATAATCCAACCATCGCCATAATATAAGGGAACATTGCCCCAATACCAGCTTTAGATATAGATAAATGTAACCCTTTTTCTAGGTAAACAATAAACCAAGTAAGAAAGAAATAAAGGGTTGAATTTAAGGCAAATTGAGCGATACATAAGCCTAAAAAATTACGTTGCTTTAACACATAACTAATTTCTTTCCATTCAACTTTTTCTTGGCGTTTTTGGGCTTGTCCTAGACCACCTCCTTGTTTTATATAATCAATTTCAAGTTGATTAGTATTTTTACTATCTAGAGGATCACGATAACGGATTAACCAATAAATACCGAAGATGATACCTACAATACCACAAACGTAAAATGACATTTCCCAACCATAATTAGCCACAACGAAAGCTAAAATTGGTGTCAATCCCGCAAGGCCAATGTATTGCGCACAAGCATAAAGTGCAGTAGCACTAGCTCTTTCTTGGGTAGGAAACCAAGTTGATATTATTTTAGTATTAGCTGGAAAAGATGGCGCTTCAGCTACACCTATTAACGCTCTGCATAACAGTAAAAAAATGAATGATGCTGTTGCTGTGGTAAATAAATGATTTGAAGCAATTCCCATAAGTAGAGTGAATATACTCCATAAAACAATTGCACATCCGTATAATTTTCGTACTCCAATTCGATCAAGTATATAGCCAACTGGTATTTGACTTAAAACATATGCCCAAGTAAACATTGAAAAAAGAAGACCAAGTTGTGTTGGAGTTAATGAAAAATCAGCTTGAATACTTGTGCCGGCTACAGATAAATTTGCTCTATCCATATAATTGATTGCTGTTACAATAAAAAGTAACACCAATACAAAATATCGAGATTTTGTTGCTTTCATGTTATTTCCTTGTTAGTTATACATAACGTCCATTAGTTAAACAGTTACAATCACTCATGATTTTATGAGTTGTTTGATATGCTTGGGAGATTATCCATTCAGGCGTCTTTTCCCAATATTCAGGCCGAAATGTTTCAATCGAAACCATTCCTGTGTATCCCATATCTTTTAATGTGATTAGAAAATTATTTAAATCGAGTACTCCTTTATCGCAAAAACGACGTAATGCTTGAGATAACTGTTCTTCAGGTGCGTCGTCACCATTATTTATATGCACAGCAAAAATTTTATTAACAGGAATTTGTTTTATTATTGAAAAGTCGTTCAAACGGTTGTATAGATAAAGATTAAAAGAATCAATAACTAACCCAACATTATCTTTATCTACTGCTTTTACTATTTGCCAGGCTTGTTCAACAGTTCTAACAGAGCTGCGATTAAAACCAACCAATTCAAAGCAAAGTTTAATGCCATAGGGCTTAGCTAAATTTGATAAGTGGGATAGGATTCGTACTGAATTTTTATAATTATCTTCCCATGAACCAATAAATGGCCCGCCATCGGGATTTCTTTGTAATGGGGGAACAATAATAAAATATTCAGATCCAATTATTTGCGCTATTTCGCATCCCCAGATAAATTCTGCTACTAAATCTTGCTCCTGTTGGCTTTGAGAACCATCAAATAATGTTGAAAATGTATAAAGTGCATTTAATGCATGAGGTTTTAAGTTATTTTTTTCAAAAAATTGCTTTAATTCATTTATATCATGATCTTTTAGATATTCATGAAGCATATCTAACCTTAGTTCGATAAAATCAAAGCCATTTTTTTCACACAAGACTAAATCTTTATCTACACTAGAGCATTTCATTGCATTTGATTGATTGTATCCAATTTTCACGATAGCACTCCTAATCTAAAGGAAACTTCACAACTTTATTGCTTTGTGTACTTCGATAAATTGCTTCAATCAACTCAACAGTTTTTAAACCAGCAAGCCCATCAATTAAAGGAGGTGTATCGTTTATTATTGAATTGAGAAAATCTTCAATTTGAAGTTGATGATAATAGTACATGGAATCAACACTATTAAAAAAATCACAATCTTCTTTTTTCCATGTTTGTAACAGATCTTCCTCACCTTGAATTGTCCATAAATCATTATATGGGGGCTCAGTAATTGAAGATACACCAGCAATAAACATTGCACCTCCATCAGTTTGTACGCCAATAGAAGCTCCATTTTCACCATGGATATGTACTTTTCCATATAGCGCAGGATTTTGAGAATTACTTACTAACACATTACCTATACCACCATTTTTGAATTTAATAATTGCAACGGCTGTATCTTCGACTTCGATATAAGGATGATTTAAGTTACTCCATAATCCATATACTTCTTCTACTTCACCCATGTACCATAAAAGTAAATCCAGTTGATGAGGAGCTTGATTGACTAAAACGCCTCCACCTTCACCTTTCCATGTTCCTCTCCAAGGATCACTTTCGTAGTAAGCTTTATCACGCCAACCTAACATTGTTACTGTTCCGATGATTGGTTTTCCGATTTTTCCTTCATCAATTGCTTTTTTTATTCTTAAACATGGTCTATAAAAACGACGTTGACATACGGTTCCGACTTTAGCTTTTCCGTTTTTGGCAGCAGATAATATTGCATGAGAATCGGCCAAATTTGATGCTAAAGGTTTTTCGACAAGAATATGGCATCCTAAACTTGTTGCAGTTATGGCGACCGATGCATGGATAGGGTGAGGAGTACAAATACTCAACATCTCAATCCCTTCATTTAAAATCATTTGCTCAACATTATCATAGGCTTTAACACCATACTGTTTAGCAAATTCTTGAGCTCGTGATAAGTTCTGATCACAAACAGCAATAAAATTAGATTGTTTTAAATTCATTAATGCTTTTGCGTGAAAATGTCCTACTTTTCCACAACCAACAATAGCTGTTTTTAAATTTTCCATTCAATAAAATCCTCCAATGTTACTGGTAACTTATTGATTCAAAAAAAATGAATCAATTTTTTTCAATTATAAGATTAATCGAATAATAAATTATTTGATACCGGTCACATTTTTGGAAAAATTATTTTCTATTT
Source organism: Gilliamella sp. wkB72 (assembly GCF_001693745.1). Classification (NCBI taxonomy): domain Bacteria; kingdom Pseudomonadati; phylum Pseudomonadota; class Gammaproteobacteria; order Orbales; family Orbaceae; genus Gilliamella; species Gilliamella sp. wkB72. Next base: position 53,882 of record NZ_LZEI01000009.1, read on the forward strand.
ATCAAATTAAGGATTAACTCGGCATAACCAACGGATTATATTTTTTTGAAAGTAAATCAATTTCTATATCCATCACTGATTATTAATGGTTCATCAAACATGAACGCCAAGAAATAAATTGAAAAATAGTTTAATAGTATGCAAAATGGTAGGAGTTTAAGGGCATAAGCGATAAGGTGCCTGATAAGTACTTTTCAATAGATTCAAAATAATCATTTCAAAAATAAGAATGTTCATTATTTATGTATCATTTTTTGCTCTAAAAAATAGTTTTACACAAGTAACGCTATTTCAGAATTAATTATCAATTATTGGAGCCATTATGAATATTGTCGAAATTTCACAAAAACGTTATACCACCAAACATTATGACAAAACGAAAAAGATTCCCCAAGATAAGATTGAGCAGTTATTAACTGTTTTAAGAAACAGTCCGTCATCGGTCAACTCTCAACCGTGGCATTTTTATGTTATTGATAATGAAGCGGCCAAAAATAAAATTTTGCCGGCAATAGCTGATTTTAATCAACCACGTGTCACCGGCTCATCACATACTATTGTTTTTTGTATTAAAACTCCGTTGGATGAAGCCCATTTAGTTAATCTCCTTAATCAAGAAGAGAAAGACGGCCGTTTGCCTTCGGCGGAATTAAAGGCGTCTCAAGATCAGGGACGACGTTATTTTGTAAATTTAAATAGCAAAACACCTGAATCACAACAGTGCTGGGAAGGTAAACAAGCCTATATTGCATTAGGGCAATTGCTTTTTGCTGCTGCAGCAATTGGTGTTGATTCTACCGCAATAGAGGGTTACGATTCTGCTAAAATGGATGAAATTTTAGATCTTAAAAGCAAAGGATTGAAAAGCATTGTGGTTGCAACGTTAGGTTATCGTGCTCAAGATGATGGTAATGCGCATCGTCCAAAATCACGTCTGCCGAAAGATCAAATCTTCACCTTTTTATAATCTGATTAACATCCCACCTCGTATTAGGTGGGATGAGTAAAAAAGGTATGTTTTTATTTCACTGAATAATTTTTATAGTGTTTCAGTTTCTCTTCCAGCGCTTGTTGTTGTTCTAAACTAAACTCGTTATAAAAAAAGTAATACCCCGAACTCTCTTGTATGAAAAACACATAACCTTTTGATGTTTTATCTATTTTATGAAATTCAGCATAGTTAATATTAAAAGATCCAACTGTTTTTTTGTAATTGAATGTTAGATGATCATCATAAAAAATACAGGTCATACTGCCAAAGCGTTCATTCAATGTTAAAACCTGCTTTTTTGATTGTTTTTTAAAATTAGCCAAAAATAAGGTAAGTAATAAAATAGGCAGTATGAAAATTAGTACTGATAAAGTAGGATTTTTTGGAAATAGCAACAAACTCAAAAATAAAAGGATAGTAGATAAAATAAACATCCTTTTTCTTGAATTTCGAAATTGATAACAAATAAAAGCATATACTTTTTGATAGTCAAATTGATAATTTACCGTTGCTATTTCGGGTTGTTGGTTTTTGTTTAAATAAGGAGCCAGATAATCTTTTAGCAGCAGTAACTCATCCGGTTGAAAAAGATCATAACGAACAAATTCAAAAATAATCTTATTACTAAAAAAAAATAATCCAGTTGTGGTTTCTTTTATTTGATACAAATCAGAGTAATAGAAAGTACTGACTTCGTTTTTATCTCTATTTAGCTGTACTATTTTTTCATTATCGAAGGTGAAGGTAAAATTACGCATATTATCAGCAATCGAATCATCTAATTGTTCTGCAAAATCATTATCTAAACAATCTAGCAGTGCGTAATAAGTATCAACTAAATATTGTCGATCAATGTGGCAATTAACGGTGATATTACTCATCCTTGCTCCTAAAATGGTCTTTATCACTAATACTGTCAATTTAATTGATTATATATAAAACTGAGTAAATTGTATGTAAAAAACAAAACCGACAGTGAATAAATCTAATCAATTCGACAAATAACCCTAGACCCCATTGACAGAATCGTTACAATATACGGCATGACTTTTATAGCAAGTAAAATTAACTTGGCTATGATTAATTTAACAAACGGATGATGTTTTATGGCGCAATATGTTTATACCATGAATCGTGTTGGGAAGATTGTTCCTCCTAAACGTTATATTTTAAAAGATATCTCATTAAGTTTTTTCCCCGGTGCCAAAATTGGTGTTCTTGGCTTAAATGGGGCAGGTAAATCGACATTACTACGAATTATGGCTGGAGTGGATACCGAAATTGAAGGTGAAGCTCGTCCACAGCCGGATATAAAAATAGGTTATTTACCGCAAGAACCTAAACTTGATCCTAAACAAACTGTACGTGAAGCAATTGAACAAGCCGTTGGTGATGCCAAAAAAGCATTGGCTCGTTTAGATGAAGTTTATGCGGCTTATGCTGATCCAGATGCTGATTTTGACAAATTAGCCAAAGAACAAGCCGAACTTGAAGCCATTATACAATCGCAAGATGCGCATAATCTGGATAATCAATTAGAACGAGCTGCTGATGCACTACGCTTGCCTGATTGGGATGCAAAAATCGAAAATTTATCGGGTGGTGAACGCCGTCGAGTGGCGATTTGTCAGTTATTGTTGGAAAAACCAGACATGTTATTAATTGACGAACCGACTAACCATTTAGATGCTGAATCTGTCGCATGGTTAGAACGCTTTTTACATGACTATGAAGGCACGGTGGTCGCTGTAACCCATGACCGTTATTTCTTAGACAATGTTGCTGGTTGGATTTTAGAGCTAGACCGTGGTGAAGGTATTCCATGGGAAGGTAATTATTCATCTTGGCTTGAACAGAAAGATCAGCGATTAGCGCAAGAAGCGGCAACCGAATCTGCTCGCCGTAAATCGATTGAAAAAGAGCTTGAATGGGTGCGTCAAAATCCAAAAGGTCGCCAAGCAAAAAGCAAGGCTCGTTTAGCGCGTTTTGAAGAATTAAATAACAATGATTACCAAAAACGTAATGAAACTAACGAACTCTTTATTCCGCCTGGGCAACGTTTAGGTGATAAAGTCATTGAAGTCGCTAATTTAACTAAATCATATGGCGATCGAGTATTAATCGATAATCTCTCATTTAGTATTCCTAAAGGGGCGATTGTTGGAATCATTGGTCCAAATGGAGCGGGTAAATCGACGCTATTTAGAATGCTATCGGGTAAAGAACAACCAGATTCAGGAACTATCACATTAGGTGATACCGTACAACTTGCCTCTGTCGATCAATTCCGTGACAGTATGGATGATAATAAGACTGTTTGGGATGAAATTTCAAATGGACAAGACATCATGCGTATTGGTAACTTCGAAATCCCAAGCCGTGCTTATGTTGGTCGCTTTAATTTTAAAGGTGTGGATCAACAAAAACGAGTTGGTGAATTGTCTGGTGGTGAACGTGGTCGGGTGCATTTAGCTAAATTACTTCAAGTTGGTGGTAATGTACTATTACTCGATGAGCCAACCAATGACCTTGATGTCGAAACCTTACGTGCGCTGGAAAATGCGTTATTAGAGTTCCCGGGCTGTGCATTAGTAATATCGCATGACCGTTGGTTCTTAGACCGCATTGCAACTCATATTCTCGATTACCAAGATGAAGGGCATGTGGAGTTCTTTGAAGGTAACTTTACCGAATATGAAGAGTGGAAAAAACGCACTTTAGGCGCGGAGGCACTTGAACCTAAACGAGCCAAATATAAACGAATTACAAAATAACTTCATAAATTATTCCGCCGAAAGTTATCGGCGGGTTATCAATGTCTAATCAATAAAAATTTAAAGCAAGGATTTAGATGTCTTAACCAACTTAGCAAAAGTATCGGTTAACAATCTTGGAATTGCTGTAATGCCTCGAGCTTTAGCATCATCACAAACCGCAATAGCCAAATCCGGTTTTGAGCTTTTGTGGATCGCCTTTTGAATAATTTTGGGTACCGACATATCAATATGAGCAACCGTATTATAAGCAGCTAATTTATAAACATGACTAAAGCCATGTTTGAATAAAAAGTTTTCAATATCACGCGCGGGTAATACAGTAATATAATCGTTTAGATTTTCACCTGGAGCACATTGTGATTGCACGGTTTCGGCATATTTTTTTCCAGCCATATCGCCATCAGTAATCACGTACCAACGAATGCCCATTTTATTTGCATAATGGATTAATGGTTTTAAACCACATTGCGCAAATTCTAACAATTGAATTCCTTCCGAACTTAAGTGATAACCACTTTGTTCTGCGAGCTCTCTTAATAACCACACTTCAGTTTCACCCTCAACCAGTAACCAACAACGGGCAAATAGGGCTGTAGGGCGTCGATAAAGGACATGGAACAAAATGCGTCGACTATCGGCAACACTCAATGAATGAGGTGAAATGTACTTAGTGACAATTTGATCTGGAAGTCGGATTAATCGATAAATACTCTCCAAAGGAAATAACGACACCAAATCACTTGAATTAGAGGTAATAATTTTTTGAGCGGGTAAATTTTTCAATAATCGAAAGCCGACCGATAAAATAATCGGATGTAGCTGACTTTCTGGCTCTTCCAAAATTAAAATGGGGACTGAACTGTGTGATAGTGGATTATCACCCTTAGCATTAACAATAGAACCAAATATACCTAAAAGGGCAGTACGTAGATAATCATTATCCAAATCATCCAAAATATTATTGATGCGCTCGAGAGAATTCCAATCTTCTATTTTTGGACTATTTTTTTGCGCCATTTTTTTATAATTAGAACGTTGTTGATAATCAACAAAATAGTATTCTAATAATGAACGAGCAGCTTGTAATCCTCGATTAAGTTCAGCTTGGCTCAATTGCTCTGAATGGGCTTTTAACTGTTCGGAAAGTTGGTCAATAAAGTGTTGTGATAAAGGTTGATTAGTAACAGGTAAATCTTTAGCATTAATCGAATTTTTAAGCGGCATCACTGGATTCAAATTAATTAAAATAGCAATTAATAACTTAGACTCATCTAATTTTAACAACTGTCCGTGCTCATTTAACAAATGATGCTCAGTGATAATACTATCACCACTTTTTTGAGCACTCATTTGGTAAGTAATTCGATATAAATTATCTAACTGCGAGCTATAGCTAACGGCTTGCAAAGGTTGATAAGCTTGTTCATTTAATTGATTTGGATAGGATTCACAATAGACAACATTTATTGAGATATGATTACCATCATTATCATTATCATAATAGAAATCTGAATCGACAAACTGATAAAACTTATTATCTAGAGTTAGCAACTTTAACGCACTAAGTAAACTTGATTTCCCCCATTGATTTTCACCAATTAAAACGCTTGATTTAGCGTTAAGTTTTAACGAAAGTTGCTTAATTCCTCTAAACCCTTTGATATCAATTTGTTCAATAAACATGACATATCCTTATGGTTAAAGTTGGTACTTTTCAGTTCGTTTCGCAATGCGCTCAGCTTTACGCTTAGCACTATCAATTAACTTATGCTCATCACGTACAATGGCTTTAATGGGTTTATTAAAATAGCTTCTTAAAAAACGCCAAATATCTCGCTGAGTTAGCCCAATATTAATTGATGAAAAGTAAAGTCCAATTAAATCTTTATCACGCCAACGCGTCGGGACTTTATCACGTGTTTGTGCTCGATGAAGATCAATTACAGAAAGTTTTATTTCTTCACTATTTTCATATAACGGTAAATCCAACAAAAAATGACACAAATAACAATCACGGTGATTCACACCCGCGCCGTGCATTTTAGCGGTCATATTAGCTAAATAAATAGTTAACGAACGTTTTAAATGATAGCTAGGTGGATTGTCTAACCATGGTCGAGTAAAATCCTCTAAACTAATGGTTGGATTAAGATCTTTAGTAATAATAAACGAATGCCGAGTAAGCGGATTTAATCCCTTGCGCCCAAAAGCGCGCCCATCCATCGTATTAACACCAACTTGCTCTAAACGATGAATTGCATCCCACTCTTGTTTAGCATCTAGAACTGGCAAACGTAAAGAAATAAGGTTTTTTACAATCTCTTTAACCGTGCTGCCACGATGAATTTTAATAAAATAAGATTCACCATCCAACTCAAAATTAAGGGTTTTTCTTTGTTTAACCGCACGATAAACTTTACCTGAAATTAATTCAACTTCAGTGAATGGATCTTTACCTAACCATAACTCTTTAAAGGGTGATTTTAGTTTGATTTCATTCATAACGACATCCTAAAATAATGTCTGCTGCGCGTTGTGCTAGATGATATAAATCTTCACTATCACCATAAGCAATCGCATGATTATGCCAATTACCCCATTGCTCCTTATCACTAATAGACCGTTCTAACGCTTGATTCAATGTGCTTTGATCATAAGGTTCTGGCAGCACAATGCCGGCATTAGCTTGGCTGATATGATAAGCATACCCAGAAATACCCGACACAATCACCGGTACCCCAGCCGCTAAAGCTTCAATCAATACCATGCCTGCGGCTTCTTGCCTTGCCGGATGCAACAAGAGATCGGCTGAAAATAGAAAATCAGGAATATCATTACGACCGGAGAAAAAACGCACTTGTTTACTAATGCCTAAGTCATCGGCTAACTTCTGATAAGGTTCAGGATTATCCTGTCCTACGACCAGATAGCTAACTTTCTGCCTAAGCGCATCGGGTAAAGCTGCAATAGCTCTCAAAGAACGGTCAACCCCCTTACGTTTAAAATCTGACCCAATTTGCACAATTACAAAATCATCTAAGCTAATTTGATTAGCTTGTCGAAATTGTTCACGTTTTTTGGGGCTATCAGCACAATATTTTCGATCTAAAGCAATCCCTGGCGGTAATAAAAAAAATCGCTCATCTTGGGTATGATAGTGATTCTTAAAATCTTGAATTTGTTGCTTAGTGAGCACCATGATTTTAGTTTGTGAACTTCGCGAAAATACTGAATTTTCAAATGCTAAATAGTGCTTGCAACGTTTCGATAATCTATAAAAAAAGCCTTTATGAGCGGCTTTTTCAGCAAAACAAGTATCTCCAGCAAAATAGACATCCAAATCAGGCATTTTATTAAAACCCACCACACAGTTTACTGGATTAGCTTGTAAGTGAGCTTTCACCCAATGATAATAGGCTTGATTTCGGCTATGGTTAGAGAATCCTTTTTGGGGCACGATAATAATATCAATCCCAGCTGGCTTATCACCTTGCCAGTCCAATACATAAACACGGATCTGATGTCCACGAGCTTGGCAAGCGGTAGCAATTTGCAAGAAATCACGTTGTAACCCGCCAAAAGGGAAATATTTATAAATACAAAAAGCTAGTTGCATCTAGATTGCCTCAAGTCAGAAAGGAATATTATATACTCACTCTTGATTGATGCGCAAAGCTTGATTTTGCCTACAAGGATTGTTAAGACTATTTATAAATTCCAGTATTTAAGAGTGAAATAGTAAAAACTAAATAGAATCTAAAAGCGATTTTAACGGTTAGAATCGCAAATAATTATCTTTTCATTTCTTATTAACAATATTAAAAGAACTAAAAAATAAATGATTGTTTTAGACATGTTCAAAGCACTTTATATCAAAGTAAATTCATAGCTAAAACTATTTTTCTGAAGAGAATCTAACAATATTTTTTATAAGCTTACAAAAACCTATATTTTATATTATATTAGCAAACTTAGTTTTTATTAATGGATAAGAGAAGATTAGTATGAATAAGGACATTTTTTTTAATAACAAATATGTTATTTTATTTCTCTTTCTCGTTGTGTGCTTCACATGGGGAACGACATGGATTGGAATAAAAATTGCCGTTGAAACTGTTAACCCTTTGTTAGCCGCAGGTCTGCGCTTTGTTATCGCATTTCCTTTTTTAGTATTAATTACAATTATTGCTAAATCACCAATATTGTTTCCTCGAAAATCATTCCATTTTTTTCTACTATTAACGTTATTTTATTTTACCATTCCTTATTATTTAATTAGTTTTGGTGAACAATATGTATCGTCAGGTTTAACCTCATTGTTATTTAGCACCATGCCGATTTTTTCAATTATTTTCGCTAAGATAATCTTAAAAGATAAAATATATATAAATCAGGTAATAGGTATTACAGTGGGATTTTTATGTTTGATGTACATTTTAATCTCTGAAGGTTTTATTCTTTCCTATAGCGATTTTTGGGGCGTAATATCAATACTGTTAGCGGCATTGATGCATGGTTTTTTATATGTTTACTCCAAAAAAGCTGGCGAAGGTATAAATGTATTTACCTTCAATACCCTACCGATAGGCGTTGCGGGTATCGCACTTTGTTTGTTGAGTTTTACTTTTGAAGAAAATAATTTTCAAACTATCTCGTTAAATAGCTGGTTAGCATTAATTTATCTCGGTATTTTTGCATCCGTATTTGGCTTTATTGCTTATTTCTTTTTATTAAAACGAATGAGCCCGGTAGTATTGTCATTTATTTTTATTATTTTCCCGGTCGTTGCTATTTTTATTTCATCGATTTATGAGCATAAAATCATTTCAACTAACTTCATCATTTGTACAATCATTATGTTGTGTGGGTTTGCTATAACAAAATTACCTGTCAATGTTTTTAAAAAGTGGATAAAGAGCGACAAAAATAGAGACAATCAATAAATCGTTACTTCAACAAAAGGTTAACTTGATTTTTTGATTCAGACATCGATTGACTTTGAATGGTTTTAACACTTATCAAAGTCAATCCTTATCTACTATGATTGAATCCTGTTTTATCTACACTTTTTAGATAATTAAAATTATAGCAAGTTGCAACTAAATGATTGATAGCAAAGTTAAGCTATAGCAATATTATAACTCAAAGCGATAAGTGTCATTAATTGCACTACCTTGCGCACCAAATTGGCGTAAATTATTATCAACCGCATTCATCGATTGCCAATGGTTTTCGCACCAATCAGGGGCAAGTAGGGTGGGTTTGCGGGCATTGGCGGAGATACGGTGGTATAAAATATTGGCAGGGGTTTGCCGAATAATATCACCAGCAATATCGACATACTGCTCTAAGGACAATACATCAAGCCGACCTGCACGCCATGCTTTAGCCATAATACTACCTTCTACAATATGTAGTGGATGTAGTTTTAAACCATCAACACCGCTATTTAAAACACAATCTAGCGTAATTAAATTATCTTGCTTAGTTTCTTTAGGTAGACCAATAATTAAGTGAGTACAAACTTTTATACCAAGTCTACGCGCCTTTTGAACGGTTTGATGATAAACATCGAACGTATGTCCACGATTAATACTGTGTAAGGTTTTATCATGAGCGGTTTGTAAGCCAAGCTCCAGCCAAACTTCAAAGCCTTTAGCATGATAACTGGCAAGTAAATCGAGCGCTTCATCCGGCACACAATCAGGGCGAGTACCAACACAAAGTCCAACAATATCGGCATTATTAAGTGCTTCTTCATACATATTTTTGAGTATTTCGACTTCGGCATAAGTACTGGTATAAGCCTGAAAATAAGCAAGATAGCGCTTAGATTTTTTCATCTGATGCGCCTGTTGGGCAAGTTGCTGTGAAATGGTTTTGACTTGAATCGACTCATCGATAATCGATGCGACATTACAAAAGGTGCAACCGCCTACACCGATAGTTCCGTCCCGATTAGGACAGCTAAAACCGCCATGTAAGGTGAGTTTATAGATTTTTTCGCCATAACGGCGTTGCAGGTCAGCACCAAACGTATTGACCACTAAATGAAGTTGCATAATCAGCCAAAAATAAAATTTTGCCTATTTTACGAAGCGAATGAGTTAAATTCAACCGATGATAAATTTTTATATACAATTGACGTAACTTTAGTCGGCTTTTCTTTAAGATGTTTTGAAACGAACACTATGGTGTAACATATTATGCCGTAATAAGTTTTATTGATGATTTTTAGAATCGCAATATTTTCAAAGCTTAATACTGAGAAAATTATACGAGTAATCTAATCTTTTTATTTTTCTGTACCTAGAAAATAAGATGTTTCAGTTTCTACCTTACTATCATCTTTCCAATCTTGGATATCTCTTTCATATTGTATTAATTCGACCTGATCACCTTTTTTATAATTGCGTAATTGAAAGGCTTTTTCTAATCCTACTTCTAACTCGTAAGGTTTATCATTGGGTAAAAAACAACCATGATCTGCGCGCCCCCTCTTTTCCGATTTGGTAATTAACACCTTGATATCAAATACACTTTTTTCATGTTCCTGTTCGCCTTCGCCAATAGAAAAAATACCGTGTTGTGGATCTTCTAATAATGTCCCGGTTAGCAAACAGAGATTTTGGAAAGAGGCAGTAGCTATCTGACTGAATAAAATACAAATAATAAAACTTATTATGCGGCAAATCGTTTTCATAGCGTTAATAGACTCGGTAAGACAAATTTCCAATATTATTCAAAAAATTTAATTAAAAAAAAAGCGTTTTTTTGTCTAGTCCTGATACTTTTACAAGTCGTTTGATTTTTTATTAACTGGCTAAAAAACAATAATTGCGATCTTCTGCTTTACTATAAATATTTTTTATAATTCAAAAAAAGGATTGAAATCGTTGGCTGATTAAGTAAGGATATTCGTTATGCTGTTTTCCATACTTGAAAACAATAATTAAGTCAAAAAGTCAATGTAATCAAAAAACAAGGAGTCAATATGTTTAGTAAAGAAATGACTATTGCCGATTATGATAAGGAATTATGGGACGCCATTAAGGGTGAAGAGCAACGTCAAGAAGATCATCTCGAATTAATTGCCTCCGAAAACTATACCAGTCCAAGAGTGATGCAGGCACAGGGTACTCAATTAACTAACAAATATGCTGAAGGCTATCCAGGTAAGCGTTATTATGGCGGTTGTGAATATGTTGATATTGTTGAGCAATTAGCGATTGAACGAGCCAAAGCGTTATTTGGTGCAGATTATGCCAATGTACAACCACATTCAGGATCACAAGCGAATTTTGCCGTTTATATGGCATTGTTAAAACCAGGCGATACTGTGTTAGGTATGAATTTGTCGCAAGGTGGTCATTTAACTCATGGTTCACCAGTTAGTTTTTCCGGTAAACTCTATAATGTGGTTGCTTATGGCGTTGACGAAACTGGACATATTGATTATGACCAATTAGCGAAAACGGCCTTAGAGTCAAAACCGAAAATGATCATCGGTGGTTTTTCAGCTTACTCAGGCGTGGTTGATTGGAAGCGTATGCGTGAGATTGCTGATAGTGTAGGCGCTTTCTTATTTGTAGACATGGCACACGTGGCCGGCTTAGTAGCAGCAGGGGTTTATCCAAATCCTGTGCCATTTGCACATGTAGTGACAACCACAACGCACAAAACGCTTGGCGGACCTCGTGGTGGACTTATTTTGGCCAAAGGTGGCAGTGAAGAACTTTATAAAAAATTAAATTCAGCTGTATTCCCTGGCGCACAGGGTGGTCCATTAATGCATGTCATTGCTGCCAAAGCAGTTGCATTAAAAGAGGCGATGGAACCAGCATATCAAGAATATCAAAAACAAGTTGTTAAAAATGCTCAGGCGATGGTTGATGTAATTATCAAACGTGGCTACAAAGTCGTGTCTGGCGAAACAAAAAATCATTTATTCTTAATTGATTTGGTTGATAAAAAGATAACCGGTAAAGAGGCTGATGCCGCTTTAGGTAGTGCTAATATCACCGTCAATAAAAATAGCGTACCTAATGATCCACAAAGTCCATTTGTGACATCTGGCGTTCGAATTGGTACACCAGCCATAACTCGTCGAGGTTTTAAAGAAGAAGAATCTCGTGAATTAGCCAACTGGATTTGTGATGTATTAGATAACATTGATGATGAACAAGCGATTCAAGCAGTTAAACAAAAAGTTTTGGCAATTTGTCATCGATTACCTGTTTATCAACATTAATATTCTCGCCGACGTTATGTCGGCGAAATTATTATAAAATATTAGTTTTGCGTTGTTTTTTGAGTCATTTGTTGTTGCTGCTTAACATAATTGGCAATATCATCTTTAAACCATACTGCACTGCCAACAAGTAATACACCAACTAAGATAGCTGACCAAAATATTATCCGTGCTTTTTTATTACGTTTTCTTAAAGGATCACTTAAGTTTCGTTTAGCATTGGCTGGTAATTCGGCCTTACTGGTCAGTAGCCCACCAAGGAGTAAATTGATTTTTACTTGCCCATTGATTGCCCAACCTGAAGCTTCGAGCAATGGACCTAGTGTTCTTCTTCTTAATTTTAACCAAGCTAAAATGACTGATGGCCCAGATATAATTAAGAATAAACCTAAAATCACCAATGGAAATTGCCACCAAGAAAGAGAAAAAATAGCCTGAAAAATAGTAGCAAGTGCAGTACCAATCGCGCCTATTGCTAAGCCAATCGCAGCAAATATGCCAACACTCTTACCAATATCAAATTTATTTTCTGGACTTTGCACAGCTTGGGTACTGGTCTTTTCAATATCTGCGTCTTTATTGCTTGCCCATTTATTGATCTGTTCCGTGATTAATCGACCAATACGTTGATAAGGTGCCCAAATTGCTTGTTGAATACTAATTGGCTTACTAATCATTTTGACCACATTAGCATCCCAATCATTACCAGCATTATCAATAAACACCCCATTACGGCCTTCCATTAATAAATCACCTTGTCCGGCGGTTATGGCAGCGACAATCGTCTGTTTTTGACCTAGCCTTGTACATTCACAATACAGCAAACATAGCTCTGAATAATTTGCCATTGTTGAATGTTTAGCGATGTTTTCAACGGCAACACAAAGCGTAGCACAGCGACCATCAATATAAAGCTTGCCTAATTGAAAAGCGGCATAATGGTCAAGTGAGAAGAACTCGGCAAATGAAGCAAAGTTAATCAATAAACGATAAAGATGTTTTTGAAAAAGTACTAACTTTTCTAACACAAAAACATCCGAAGCTGAAATAGGCGTTTTATTATCTTGTTCGACCATTTTCTCAAATTCATCTAATAAATTATCATTGATAAAATGAGTGATCTGATCGGCAGGAATATCCTCAATACTCGCCGTTGGTTTAGTTGCAACACTCAACTGCTCTATATCGGGTTTAGAACTAATTAATGTCGCGTAGGCATCAAGACTAGTTTGAATATTTTGCCACTCTTGTTGTGTTAAATGATTTGGATCGGATAAGTGAGAAGCCACTAAAGCCCTAAATCGAGTGATTTTACTTTTCCAAAGTGGATTAAGCCCATTAACGAGATCCAATGAATTATTAGTATCAATCTTAGATAAAGGCAGTTCAGAAAGCGCTTCATCTGAAAGTAATCCATTTTGAGAAGGGACAATATATTTCTCATCAACATTTAATGCCGTTTGTGCTTGAGGCGCATATTGAGCTAATTCAACACGAAGAAAATAATCATCAATTTTTGGTTTGAGCTCTTGAACTAATTTCCATATTTCTGAGCGATTTTCCCCAAAAGGTGTTTGGGTATTGCTGATATTAGTTTGCCACGCTTGCCAGCTTTTTAGATTTTTAACAAAAGTTTGGGCTATTTCCAGATTTATCCCATCTTGCCCACTCATATCTTTTTGCCCGCCAGTAGTCTTAATGGCTGTTTGAATAAAGCTTTGCATTTCAGGCGATAACTCAGCAGAAGGTGGAAAAATCAAATCACCATTGTAGAGCTTGCTGGCATTAATTTTTAGTGATTGTTGGACATCATCTTGAGTCAAATAATCGGCTTGGCTTTTATTTAAATTGGCCAAAATACTATGCGCTGTAACTAATAATTTTTTACCTTGCTCGGTTGAATCATCAATTTGTGATAACGACAAAGTTTCGGATGATTGAATAATAGTATCGAAAGAGACGATTTTATCTTTTACCCAACTAATCGCATCTAAAATATCAGGAATACGGATGCGTCCATCTTTATCAGAATCTAATAACTCTAATGTTCTTTGATCAAAATCTAAACCGGTAGTCGGGCAACTTAGTGCAACCCATAATTTTGGATCTAAATTGGGCAAATTGATAATGTCATTGGCATTTTTTAAAACGACTTGATCTAAACCACCAACACGCTGAAATGTCCAAGTATGACTCATAATCACCTCCATACTAAAATATTATTAATTTATTCAATTTATTAATAAGTATAGCAGTATTTATTTTTAGAAGAGAAAAGGAATGCTCATATTTAAGAGCTGTAATATATCTTTGATAATTGATTGCCAATTGCAACTTTATGATAGAATAACGCCTTATTATTTAATATCCAAATAAAAAATATGTCATTAATAAATCTTACCAATGCTTATCTGTCATTTAGTGATGCACCACTACTTGACCATATTGATATGTCGATTGAAATCAATGAACGAGTCTGTCTTGTTGGTCGTAACGGTGCAGGTAAATCAACACTGCTAAAAGTACTTAACAAAGAAATCCCATTGGATGAGGGGCAGATCGTTTATGAAAGTAACGTTGTTGTCTCTCGATTACAACAAGATCCGCCTCGAGATATTCAAGGTAATGTTTTTGACTTTGTAGCTGAAGGATTAAAAGAACAAGCTCAATTATTGAAAGATTATTATGCATTATCACATTTGGTTGAAACGGATCCAAGTGAAAGTAATCTATCTAAGTTAGCTAAAATGCAAGAACAGCTTGATCACCAAAACGGTTGGCAACTGGATAATCGTATTCGTAATGTTATTTCTTCACTATCGTTAGATGGCGACGCCTTATTATCATCATTATCAGGTGGTTGGCTACGTAAAGCGGCGTTGGCAAAAGCACTCGTTTGCCAACCTTCAGTTCTATTACTAGACGAGCCAACCAACCATTTAGATATCGAAACCATTAAATGGCTCGAAGAGTTCTTAAAAAGCTTTAATGGTAGCATTGTGTTTATATCGCATGACCGATCTTTTATTCGGCAGATGGCGACTCGGATTATCGATTTGGATCGCGGTAAAGTCGCCTCTTGGGGTGGCAATTATGATAGTTATTTGCTTGGTAAAGAAGAGGCATTACGCGTCGAAGAGCTGCAAAATGCGGAATTTGATAAAAAATTAGCACAAGAAGAAGTCTGGATCCGCCAAGGAATCAAGGCCCGTCGAACACGTAATGAAGGACGCGTTCGAGCACTAAAAGCCATGAGGCAAGAATACTCACAGCGTCGCCAAGTTATGGGTAGCGCTAAAATGCAAATTGAAGAAGCATTACGTTCAGGAAAAATTGTATTCGAGCTGGAAAATGTTACTTATCAAATTGAAGATAAACGACTGGTTAATGACTTTTCCGTGCAAGTATTACGAGGCGATAAGATCGCTTTAATTGGACCGAACGGTATTGGTAAAACGACATTATTAAAACTAATGTTAGGCAGCCTAGCACCAACATCAGGAAGTGTGCACTGTGGAACCAAACTCGAAGTTGCTTACTTTGACCAGTATCGACTAGAACTCGATCCCGAAAAAACTGTTATGGATAACCTTGCAGAAGGTAAGCAAGAAGTGATGGTAAATGGTCGTTTAAGACATGTGCTTGGCTATTTACAAGATTTCCTCTTTCCGCCAAAACGCGCTAGAACCCCAGTACGAGCACTATCTGGTGGAGAGCGCAATCGTCTATTACTCGCAAAACTCTTTTTGAAACCAAGTAACTTATTAGTACTTGACGAACCAACCAATGATCTTGATATTGAAACGTTAGAGTTATTAGAAGAATTGGTTAATGATTATCAAGGAACGGTTTTACTCGTTAGCCACGACAGACAATTTGTTGATAACGTGGTGACTCAATGTTGGTTTTTTGAAGATCAAGGGCGAATTGGAATATATGCTGGTGGTTACACTGACGCATTACAACAGCAAGCACAATCAATGAGTGCACAAGTTACTAATAGCAAAAGTCATGAATCGGTTAAAAATGACCCAGCAAAAACGGAAAAAAAGAAGGTAAAATTAAGCTATAACGAACAACGTGAATTGGCACAGTTACCCAATAAAATTGAAGAACTTGAAACAGCGATTGCTGATTTACAAGCACAAATTGGCCATAGTGACTTCTTCAATCAACCGCATGAAGTCACCAGCCCAATATTACAATCTTTAGCCGATAAAGAAGCGGAACTTGAAGCCGTGTTCGAACGTTGGGAACAATTAGAAGCATTAACACAATAAGCGCTCACTATGAGCGCTAATTTACCAAGTCTTTCTTGAAATAAAGTAAAAAAGCAGAAGTGTCAAAATCACAAAAATAGCACCGACAAAGCCAATGTAATGGGTAGACAAATAGACTAATACTTGGCTACCCACAAAAGCGCCTCCACCAATACCGATATTATAAATACCGGAATAAACCGAAGTTGCAATATCGGCAGCATCAGGTGCTGCATCAATCACTTTACTTTGCATCACCATACTAATAACGGTAATCGAAAGCCCCCAGACCATCCCTTGTAATATTGCGGTAATAAGGCTGAACGAACAAACATAAAGCGATAATAGACAGATTATTAATAGTAGTGCAGGAACAACAAATATCGCAACAGGGTGAGCATCAGCATACCTAGCAAAAATAACGCTACCAATCATCCCTGAAAAACCAACGGCTAATAACAAGTTAACTATCACGTGCTCATCAAAACCGCCAACATTAATCATAAACGGCGTAATATAAGTATAAGCCGTAAAATGACCAGTAATCATAATTGCCGTTAACAAATAAATATTTAGCAATACAGGGCGTTTAAGAACTTTAGGAATATCTTTGACTAAAATCTTGTTCAAACTTGGTACAGAAGGTAACAAGTAGAGCAGCGATAACATGACACAAAAAGCAATAAAACCGATGCATAAAAAAGTTACTCGCCAGCCAACCAGTTGCCCAATCATGGTTCCAATTGGAATACCTAAAACAGTTGCCATTGAAGTACCAACCACAATAAAGCCCATGGCTTTAGCTTTTTTACCATTTGGCGCTAACCGAACCGCTAAAGGCGTCGTAATAGCCCAAAACACCGCATGAGCGCAGGCAATACCAATCCTCGCAACCATTAAACTGTAAAAACTCCAAGCAAAGCCAGCAAGGATATGGCTACCAATAAACAAACAAAACAGAAAAATCAAAAGTTTTCGGCGATCCATCCTTGACGTTAAAACCGTTAACGGCAAAGACAACAACGATACAGCCCAAGCATAAATCGTTAATAACAACCCAGCATGAGCAACATCCATCGAAAAACTTTCGGCAATATTGGGTAGCAACCCAACCGGTACAAATTCTGTTGTATTAAATATAAATGCAGCAAAAGCAAGGCAAAAGATCGATGACCAGATTCGAGACCGGTGGTTAACTTTTCTCATGATTAGTTTTAAGAAGGGATTGATATTTAATAGCGTGATTATAGCTGAATATGTTTTACGATTAAACAGAGAAAACAAATAAATAATAAGATCAAATTAAATCATTTAACCACAGTACTGCTTTAATGGATTATAATATTACCACCTAAATCATTCTTCGATTAACTATCATGAATCAAATTCTTATCACAGTTTGTCTATTAACCTGTAGTAATATTTTTATGACTTTTGCTTGGTATGGGCATTTACGCTTTTTGCATAATCAAGCTTGGATTGTGGCTGTATTGGTTAGTTGGGGGATAGCATTATTTGAGTATTTGCTACAAGTACCTGCAAACCGTATCGGCTTTCAAGTCGCCAGTGCGGGGCAATTGAAAATTATTCAAGAAGTGATTAGCCTATCTGTATTTATTCCGTTTTCAATTTACATATTAAAAGAACCATTCAAAACTGATTACATCTGGGCGGGGCTATGTCTACTTGGTGCAGTTTTTTTTATGTTTAAAGATAAAATTTTAGCATAAAACCAATCTACAGCACGCATGATGATATTGGTTGTTAACGCCTAACAACCAATATCATTTCGACTATAACGCCTTAAATGAAATATCCGGTAAAATGGTTTCACCTTGCCAATAAAGCTGACTAGCAACTTGTGCGGCAATATGACAATATAGCTGGGTAAACTCACTATCAGGATGACTAATAACCGTCGGCTTGCCGGAATCTAAATCTTGACGTAATAAACGGTGAAGAGGAATCTGACCCAGTAATTTCGTATGATATTTTTCAGCCAAATGCTTAGCCCCCTCCTCACCAAAAATCGCTTCGTGATGCCCACAATTTTCACAAATGTGATAACTCATATTTTCGATAATACCAAGGGTAGGGATGTTAACCTTATTAAACATCACAATCCCTTTTTGGGCATCAATTAAAGCAATATCTTGTGGTGTGGTCACAATCACAGCAGCAGTAACCGGGATATTTTGGGCTAAAGTTAATTGAATATCTCCTGTTCCAGGTGGCATATCCATAATCAAATAATCCAGTTCAGGCCAAAGCGTATCTTCCAAAATCTGACACAATGCTTTACTTGCCATCGGTCCACGCCACACCATAGCATTATCAGGCTCAACCAAATAACCAATAGAATTACTCGCAAGACCATAGGCCATAATTGGTGACATATGTTTATTATCCGGTGTTACTGGTTGCTCTTTTTCGGTGCCGAGCATGGTAGGAATAGAAGGACCATAAATATCCGCATCTAAAATCCCCACTTTAGCCCCTTGCTTTTGTAATGCTAAAGCTAAATTAACCGTGGTTGATGATTTACCAACTCCACCTTTGCCCGAACTTACCGCAATAATATTTTTAACATTATTGATAGGATGATTATTATTCGCCCGCTTTAACGTCGCAATATTATAGTTAATCTTCCAATTAACATTTTCAACCCCATCCAACTTAAGTAACTGAGGTGTCACGGTTGTTTTCAGGTCTTCAAAGCCAGTTTGCCAAGCAAAAGGCATCACTAAGCTAATTAGCAGTTCTTGGTTAGCCTGTTCACATTGAGTAATTGCACCAAGCTCAATCAAATTTTTGGATAAAGTGGGATGAGTAAAATTCTCTAGAATTTTTTTTGCTTCCATGGTTATTAGCCTTAACTGTTATCAACAAGTTTTATACTCATATTGCTTCAAATAGATATGATTATCGATATTGTTTTAACTTGATAAGAGTGCTCCCTCTTTCTGATAGAATGATATCCATTCCCAGCACAATATCGCTCAAAGTATATAAAGAATTTTTATCAAATTATGGCATAAATCTGGCGATAATCCCACGATTGATGTACTATTTCCGCCATTATGTAATAAAAGGTATTAATTCAATATGACAACTCAACGCAAAATATTGGTAACTTGTGCGCTTCCTTATGCAAATGGTGCAATTCACTTAGGTCATATGCTCGAACATATTCAAGCAGATGTATGGGTACGCTATCAACGTATGCGTGGCAATGAGATCTATTTTATTTGCGCTGATGATGCTCATGGTACGCCAATTATGCTTAAAGCACAGCAATTAGGCATCACCCCAGAACAAATGATAGATGAAGTTAAAATTGAGCATCAACGTGATTTTGCCGGTTTCAATATTAGTTACGATAATTACCACTCAACCCATAGCCCTGAAAATCGGGAAATATCTGAAAAGATCTATAAACGATTAAAGGCTAATGGCTATATTAAAACCAAAGTAATATCACAACTATTCGATCCCGAAAAAAAGATGTTTTTACCGGATCGTTTTGTTAAAGGGACTTGCCCTCGCTGTAAATCACCAGACCAATATGGCGATAACTGTGAAGTTTGTGGTGCAACTTATAATCCGATTGATTTAATTAATCCGCAATCAGTGGTATCGGGTGCAACGCCGATCATGAAAGATTCAGAGCACTTCTTTTTTGACTTGCCAGCGTTTTCAGATATGTTACAAGCGTGGATCCGATCAGGAACATTGCAAGATCAGGTGGCTAACAAAATGCAAGAGTGGTTTGAAGCAGGCCTACAACCATGGGATATCAGTCGTGATGCGCCATATTTTGGTTTTGAAATTCCCGATGCACCCGGCAAATATTTTTATGTTTGGTTAGATGCGCCAATCGGTTATATGGGGTCTTTCCTCAATTACTGTAATAAACACAATAAACCGATTTTTGATCAGTTTTGGAATAAAGATTCAACCACTGAACTTTATCATTTTATTGGTAAAGATATTGTCTACTTCCATAGCCTGTTTTGGCCGGCAATGTTAGACGGTAGCGAACATCGAAAACCTTCTAATATTTTTGTGCATGGCTATGTCACTGTCGACGGGGCGAAGATGTCGAAATCACGTGGTACCTTTATTCAAGCAAGTACCTATTTGAAACATTTAGATCCGGATTGTTTGCGTTACTATTATGCAGCCAAACTCTCGCCACATATCGATGATATCGATTTAAATTTAGAAGATTTTGTGCAACGGGTGAATAGTGATTTAGTTAACAAAGTGGTGAATATTGCTTCCCGTTCGGCTGGTTTTATCAGTAAACGTTTTGGCGGTAAATTATCCGACAATCTTGTAGAGCCGGAACTTTATGCTTTATTCGTTGAAAAATCAAAAGTCATCGCTGATTATTTTGAACAACGTGAATCCGGTAAAGCGATTCGTGAAATTATGGCATTGGCTGATGAAGCGAATCGCTATATCGATGAAAAAGCGCCATGGGTGGTGGCTAAACAAGAGGGACAAGATCAAGCATTACAAGATATTTGTTCTATGGGTATTCATCTATTCCGCATTTTAATGACCTATTTAAAACCAGTCGTGCCGTCATTAGCGGAGCGCAGTGAGGCGTTTTTAAACAGCCAATTAACCTGGGACACGATTGATAAACCATTAACTGGGCACACGATCAACCAATTCAAAGCCCTGTTTAACCGTATAGATATGGATAAAATTACTGCTATGATTGAAGAAACCAAAACCGCTTTAGCAACACCAGCCAAAGAAAAAGTGGCAGAACCTATTGCTGATACTATCAATTTTGATGACTTTGCCAAAGTTGATATGCGTGTTGCGTTAATTAAAAATGCCACGGTGGTTGAAGGGTCGGATAAATTATTGCAGTTAACACTGGATATTGGTGATGAAACTCGCAACGTATTTTCCGGCATCAAACAGTTCTATCCTGATCCTGCGGTTTTAGTCGGTAAACTAACCATAATGATCGCTAACTTAGCGCCGCGTAAAATGCGCTTTGGTATCTCAGAAGGCATGGTACTTTGTGCAAGCGGTAAAGATGATAGTGAAGGTGTTTACCTATTATCACCAGATAGCGGGGCAAAACCGGGTATGCGAATTTCGTAATCCTCTAAATTATCGACATCTTAACAAGTTAAATGCTTGTTAAGATGTATTTAGGATAATATTGGCATTGTAAAATTGGCTCCCAGCATAAACAACCCAACTCTCAACTTGAAAGGCTTTTGTGGTGTTTTATATCAAAAAAAAGTTGAGGAGTGGGGTTTTTGGGGTTCTAAATTCTGTTTTGAAATATTGTCCCAAATAAATAATTCCGCTTTAACTGTGGCGCTTTTTAGTAGCTGTGTTTTTCCATCAAAAAAAGTTGAGGAGCGGGGTTTTTGGGGTTCAAAATTTTGTTTTGAAATATTGTCTCAAATAAATAATTCCGCTTTAAACTGTGGCGCTTTTTAGTAGCTGTGTTTTTCTATCAAAAAAAGTTGAGGAGCGGGGTTTTTAAGGTTCTAAATTCTGCTTTGAAATATTGTCTCAAATAAGTAATTCCGCTCTAACTATGGCGCTTTTTAGAAACTCTGTTTTTCAATCAAAAAAGTTGAGGAGCGGGGTTTTTGGGGTTTAAAATTCTGCTTTGAAATATTGCCTCTAATAAATAATTCCGCTTTAAACTGTGGCGCTTTTTAGTAGCCGTTTTTTTCACCAAAAAAAGTTGAGGAGTGGGGTTTTTGAGGTTTTAAATGTCACTTAAAAATTATTAAATGATCAAAATTACTAAATTTCTAATTCAAAGCCCTAAAATAAAATTTTTGAGGATCAATCGCTCTGATTTTAAAGATTTGTAATTTAGATATATTCAATTAAAACAATAGTTAACCAATTATAATTTAGATCCATTTTAGATCCTATTTACAAAAGTTAACGTAAATGAGCGAAAAAAAGTGTTGCATCGTGTTTTTCCAATCACTATACTTTTTACACGGTTTTAGCTACTAGGCTAAAATTTGACAGAAAAGCATAAAATTGTAAATAAATCAAAAAATTACTTGACAAGGTAGTCTAAAATGCATTATAATTTTCAACAGGCAACAGGCAACAGGCAACCTGGCCAACCTATCTTTTAGATTCGTCTAAGTTCAACTCCCAACTTAAATTTTTCACTGAAACTTATTTTTCCACGCGATCAAGTGAAATTCTGCGAATTTTCGCGCGATCGCTTCAGCGATCCTCTTCTCGATCTTTTTTCCGGTCTTTTTCCGGATCCTTTTTCAGATCCTGTTTTCGATCCTTTTCCCAATTATCCCGGCAGATTGTTTTTTCCGTGGCTCTTTTCCTTCCTTTTTCGGGTCACGCATTGACATCACAGACAACTAGGAATGCGATACAGGGTAGTGCACCTTATCTGACTTTCGACGGTGGTCGTACACGTGCGGTTGATGCTAACGGTTTGCTTGGGATTACTTTATCTGACGGAACTAATTACACGCCTTCTACCAATCCTTCATCTTCTTCAAGACCAATCGTCTTGCCGGTTGCGGGTCAGAGTTTTGCTGATATTGGTATGTTCGTTCCTACTGATACTAATTCAGTCGCTTTGAGTTCTCTTATCGGTCCTCCTAATAATTATTGGGGAGATGATGATGGTGATTTTGGCGTTACTGCTACTGGTCGTTTAAGTTTATCTATCGTCGATAAAAACAATCAGTCAGTATCACGTAATTCCGTGCTAACAATTTGTAAGGCACCTTATAGGATTAAGTTATCTAGTACTGACGGTGCATTATCTACTCGTTACGGATTTCCTAATCGTAGTACTTTCGGTACCAGTAGTGAGACTTATTACGTCAATCCTAAGGCTTCGCCGGTGGTTTGTTTTGCTAGGCCTAACTTAAGGTATGGTAAGCGTGGTCATGATAGTTCTCACCCATCTTGGGATTTTGCTGGCTCCTCTTGGACATGGGACCCTGCTAAGGGTTTTCTCACTCGGTCAACAGACCCATCCTCTTACGGTAGAAACTTTCCTACAACTGGTGCTAATGGATTGTACTTTGATTTAGATATTAGTGGTAGTAGTCAGCCATTGTCTTGGTCTTCTGTTTCTCAAGGTGGTATCACCGTCACAATGTCTCGTTCTAATGCTACAAGCGTACGCGTTACTTTAACGGGTCCTTACGCTACCGAATCCCAGATTAATTCATCCAGTCCTGGTCGTGTTTCCACTCCATCTTTACCTCAGACTTTCGAGTTGGTCGGTCGTGATAATAATGGTACTCCAGTTGTTAAATATGGTTTTACTTTGAAGCAGTGGTTCGTGAGCCGTAGTTTTAAGAAGGGCTATTCTCCTTATTACTCATCTTGGTGTAATAGTATTGGTTATCGAGTGCCTCGCGTAGAGGATTTAACCAATGCATATTGTCCTTCCACCGATACTACTAACTGTTGGCGTTATCCAGAGGGGGCCTACCCTCACTCATCTGGTAATTATTACCAGCGTATTATTGATGCTGGTTTTTTCAGTGAGTGGGGCATCATGGCCCATTACTCAGGCGGTGGCTTCAGCAACTTTTGGTACTTTACTAGTGACGTGTTTTCTACTTTTTCTCATTTTATCGTGCACTCAGACTACGGTAATATAAGTTGGCACTCACTCAACTTCTTCGAAGCCTACACACTTTGCGCCTATCCTTAGTTTTTATTTCTTCGTCCTTAATCCTTAGGCCGGGGGTGGGGGTGATAAAAAATAGTATTAAGTGATGAAAAGTAAGCTACGAGTCAACGTTGTTTAGCCATAAAAAAAGTGATTTTGTGGCTTAGCGACGCTTCAATTACCCGCCTCGGCGGGTTTATTTTTTAGGTATTTTATCTCAAAAAAAGTTGAGGAGCGGGGTTTTTGGGGTTTTAAATTTCACTTAAAAACTTTTAAATGATCAAACTTACTAAATTTCGAATTCAAAGCCCTAAAATAAAATTTCTGGGATCTTTAATCATTTATTTAAAGATTTGTAATGGTAACATATCCAATTAAAACAATAATTAATCAATTATAAACTAGATCCTTTTCAGATCCTATTTACAAAAGTTAACGTAAATGAGCGAAAAAAAGTGTTGCATCGTGTTTTTCCAATCACTATACTTTTTACACGGTTTTAGCTAATAGGCTAAAATTTAACAGAAAAGTATAAAATTGTAAATTAATCAAAAAATTACTTGACAGGATTGTCACATATGCATTATAATTTTCAACAGGCAACAGGCAACAGGCAACCTGGCCAACCTATCTTTTAAATTCGTCTAAGTCCAGCACCCAGTTTAAATTTTTCACTAAAACTTATTTTTCCACGCAATCAAGTGAAATTCTGCGAGTTTTCGCGCGATCGCTTCCGCGCTCCTCTTTTCGATCGTTTTTCCGATCGTTTTTCGGATCCTCTTTCAGATCCTGTTTTCGATCCTTCGGCTTTTCCAAATTATCCCGGCAGATTGTTTTTTTCGTGGTCTTTTTCCTTCCTTTTTCTGGTCACGCATTGACATCACAGACAACTAGGAATGCGATACAGGGTAGTGCACCTTATCTGACTTTCGACGGTGGTCGTACACGTGCGGTTGATACTAACGGTCTGCTTGGAATTACTTTATCTGACGGAACTAGGTACACGCCTTCTACCAATCCTTCATCTTCTTCAGCACCAATCTCATTGCCGGTTGTGGGTCAGAGTTTTGCTGATATTCGTATGTTCGTTCCTACTAATACTAATTCAGTCGCTTTGAGTTCTCTTATCGGTCCTCCTAATAATTATTGGGGTGATGATGATGGAGATTCTGACGTTACTGCTACAGGTTCTTTAAGTTTATCTATCGTCGATAAAAACAATCAAGTTGTATCACGTAATTCAGTGCTAACAGTTTGTAATGCACCTTATAAGGTTACGTTATCTAGTTCTAACGGTACATTATCTACTCGTTATGGCGTTCCTAATCGTAGTACTTTCAGTGCTAGTAATGTGACTTATTACGTTAATCCTAAGGCTTCGCCTGTGATTTGTTTTGCTCGGCCTAACTTAAAGTTTGGTAAGTTTGGTGATGATAGTTATAACCCATCTTTTGATTTTGCTGGCCCGTCTTCGATGTGGGACCCTGCTAATGGTTTTATCCCTCAGTCAACTGGCCCATCCTCTTACGGTAGAAACTTTCCTACAACTGGTGCTAATGGGCTGTACTTTGATTTACTCATTAGTGGTAGTAGTCAGCCATTGTCTTGGTCTCCTGTTTCTCAGGGTGGTATCACAGTCACAATGTCTAATTCTACTGCTACAAGCGTTCGTGTTACTTTAACTGGTCCTTACGCTACCGAATCCCAGCATAATTCTAGAAATCCTGATCCTATTTCTAAACCTACTTTGCCTCAGACCTTCGAGTTGGTCGGTCGTGATACTAATGGTATTCCTGTTGTTAAATATGGTTTTACTTTGAAGCAGTGGTTCGTCCACCGAGGTTCTAAGGAGGACACTTATCCTAATACCTTATCTTGGTGTAATAGTCTTGGTTATCAAGTGCCTCGCGTAAAGGATTTAACCAATGCATCTTGTCGTGGTGAATATTCAGGCTCTTACTGTCGTGGTTCAGTCGGCGCCACTCCTTCTTCTCCTAATAATCTTTACATGCGTCATATAGATGCTGGTTTTTTCGCTGAGTGGGGTTTTATGTATGATTATTCAGGCGTTGGCTTCATCGACTTTTATTACTGGACTAGTGACTCGTATGATAATAACCGCCAGTTTCTCGTGTACGCAAACTACGGTACAGTGCACTACGGTACAGTGGACGGGGGCCCCGACATCTACTACACCGACTACAGCCTTTGCTCCCATCCTTAGTTCTTATTCCTTAATCATTAGGCCGGGGGTGGGAGTGATAAAAAATAGTATTAAGTGATTAAAAGTAAGCTGACTCAAGGAGTCAACGTCGTTTAGCCATAAAAAGCGATTTTGCGGCTTAGCGACGTTTGAATTACCCGCCTCGGCGGGTTTATTTTTGCGGTTTTTATCTCAAAAAAAGTTGAGGAGCGGGGTTTTTGAGGGTAACGTCTTGTTCTATAAAATTATTAAAAACGCTAATTTTTAAATGCTAATATTGAATTTTTTAAGGTTAATAATTATGATTTTTTTAGACTTTGTAAAGATGAGAATTTTAATTAAAACAATAGTCAGTTAATTCATTTTAGATCTTTTAATGATCTTCTTTACGAAAGTTAGCAATTAAAATTTAAAACAAGATTGCATCATGTTTTTCTAGTTATTATACTTTTGGTGTCATTTTATACAAATGAATGAAATTCAGTTAAAAAAACGTAAAATCTTAAATAAATCATAAATTTACTTGACAGGATTGTCGGCTATGTATTATAATTTTCAACAGGCAACAGGCAACAGGCAACTTGGCCAACCTATAATTTAAATTCGTCAAAGTTAAGCTTCCAACTTTTATTTTTCTCTAAAATTCATTATTTCACGAGGTTCATTAGACTTTTACGGATCTTAGTGGGATCTTTTTATCGATCCAATTTATTTCGGCAGATCTTTCTGGTTCTTTTACTGTCTATCCCTTTTTTTAGTCATGCATTAACATCGAAAACTAGTAATGTTATTTATGGTAGTGTTCCGTATTTGACGTTCGACGGGGGGCAAACCCGTGCAGTTAATACTGATGGTTTGCTTGGGATCACGTTATCTAATGGTATTCAATACACGCCTTCAACGAACATTTCATCAATTACGCCAATCGAGTTACCCGCAGTTGGTCAAAGTTTTGCTGATATTGGTATGATGCTGCCAGTTGATACTAATTCAGCCTCGCTGAGTACACTTATCGGTTCACCTTATAATTTTTGGGGGGATGATGATGGCGATGGTGATATTTCTGCGACTGGTAGTTTAAGTTTGTCTATCGTTGATAGGGACAATCAGTCGGTATCACGTGAAACTGTGTTAACGATGTGTAATGCGCCTTATCAGATTAAATTAACCAGTACTGAAGGTACATTAATGACACGTTATGGTCTTCCTCGCAGTAGTCATTTTAATGCAAGTGATGTGACTTACTTTGTCAATCCTAAGGCATCGCCGGTTATTTGTTTTGCTAAGCCTAACTTGCACGTTGGTAATCTTAATGAAGATGGTAAATCTCACGACTTCCGTGGTTCAGCTTTGATTTGGGACCCTGATAAAGGGTTTCTTACTCAATCAGCTACACCATCATCTTATAATTTGAATTTTCCGACAACCGGGGCTGATGGTTTGTATTTTGATTTAGATATTGGTGGTAGTAATCAAGCATTGTTTTGGGCGCCTGTTTCTCATAGCGGTATCACTGCTACGATGACAGATTCATCACCTACAAGTGTCCGTGTTACATTATCTGGTCCCGTTGCAACATCGTCTCAATGGAGTTCAGATAATCCGGGAAGTGTGCCTAGACCAGCTTTACCTCAGACTTTTGAGTTAGTCGGGCGGGATAGTGAAGGTAATGATGTTGTTAAGTATGGTTTTGTGTTAAAGCAATGGTTCGTTAACCGTGGGCACGTGAATAAGATTCTAAGTAATCAAATAGCTTGGTGTGATGATATAGGTTATCGTCTGCCTGCGGTTAAAGATTTAACTAATGCTTCTTGTCGAGGGACTAATTCCGGTTCTCACTGTCAAGGTTCAGTTGGTGCAACACCTGCGTCACCGAGTAATTTTTATCAGCGTAGTATTGGTGCCGGGTTTTTTACTGAGTGGGGCTATTTGTACCAACACTCTGGAGGTAGCTTTAGAGGTGCTTGGTATTGGACTAGTGATCGCCATGCTAGTGGTCAGTTTGTAGTGAATTCGCATTATGGCAATATATTTTGGAATGATCCTAATCTTCCACCATTTGGCATGTGTGTGACAGATTAGCGTTTAGTTGTTTTTCTTCGGTTAGGGAATCGTTGATGTACAGGCAATTAAAAAGCGATTTTGTGGTGTCGAAGTTTAAGCTATCCGCCTCAATTGGGGCGGATTTATTAAAATGATACGGTAAAAAAAGTTGAGGAACGGGGTTTTTGAACCCCAAAATCCTTTTATTGTTCCTTCCATATTCAACTTTTTATTTTTGATTTTCTGCTGGGTTGCCTGAATATGGAAAATGGCTGTCTTTTAGTTGGAATGAGAAATCTTTAGTATCAACTTCCCCAACGGTTTTATCACTGTCATAGAGCGCTAGTAAGAATTCAGCCATTTGGTCGGCAGAATGATATTTGGCAAAACTTTTGTCATAATTATATTCACTGACATTGTTGGCTTTTTTGCCAAATTCAGTTTGCGTTGCTGCTGGGGCGAGTACTTTGGCTCTTAGTTTTGCGTTAGTCTGTATTAGTTCTTGAGCAAGCCCTTCTGTAAAGGCACTGACGTAAAATTTGGTGGCGCAATAGGTTACCGCGTTAGGTACAATGGTATAACCACCTCGTGATGAGATGTTAATCAGTTGTGTGTTGGCGTGATTATGGTATTTACGTACATAAAGGGTTGATAGGATGGTTAATGCTTCTATGTTTAGGTGGAGCATTGACTCAATTTTAGTTAACTCTTGTGTACTTACACTACCATAATGTCCAAAACCAGCATTGTTGATCCACGTTTCGATAAAGTAATTTCTTAGTTCATTAAATAATGTGTAGATGGATTGTATATCGGTGAGATCACAAACTTTAATAATGACTTCTATGTCGGGGTTGATTGTTTCTATTTGGTTTTTTAATGATTCTAAATTTTCTATTCTTCTTGCTATTATAATAAGGTCTTTGTTTCTTTTTGCAAAAGCGATCGCTGTTGCGTAACCTATGCCTGAGCTGGCTCCAGTGATGACTGTATATCTTTTTTCAGCGTTAATAGTTTCTATTTCTGTTTCGATATCCATTTCTATTTCAATTTCCATTTCGTATCCTTTTTATATCCGTATCTATGTTCTAATTAATCAATTTTAGTCGCTCGCATTAAAATTGTTTAGCGAACATTAAAGTTCGCACATATGATAACAATTTTTTGTTTAGAGTATTTTCTTTTTTTAATTAAGGATGTGTATTATATTTATATATAAAATGACTATAAATAGTGTCAAAATTTATTTATTAACAACTGGTGGTTGATAATATGGATTTAGTTAAGTGTATGGAAGCTTTTGTGATAACGGTTAAGACCGGATCGTTTGCTGCAACTTCAATCTCTTTAAATACCTCTCCACAAATGGTCGCAAAGTATATTTTGTTTTTAGAAAATTATTTGGGCTTAAAGTTGTTAAATAGAACGACGCGATCGCAAAATTTGACCGAGTTTGGCAAGCAGTATTATGAGCGATGTCTATTTATTTTAAGTGAGATTAAGAATACTAAGACATTAGCACAAACATATAGTAAGGAGCCGAAAGGTCGTTTAAGAATTAGTGCACCGGTGAGTTATGGTCAATTTAATTTGGTTCCGGTTATTAGCCATTTTATGAAATGTTATCCGAAGGTGAATATTGATATTCAGTTAAACGATCGTTATGTTGATTTAGTTAAAGATGATTTTGATGTGGTGTTTCGAATCGGTTCTTTAAGTGATTCGGGATTGATTGCGAGAAAGCTTAGTGATTTGCAACTTATTTTTGCTGCATCGCCAAGTTATTTGGCTCGTTATGGTGTGCCAGCGGTACCCGATGATTTGAAAAAGCATCAATGTTTGATCTATCAATATGTTAATTCAAACAAAAAAGATAATTTGTGGCCGTTTAAGATAAATGGTGAATTGATTAATGTTCCAATTACAGGATCATTTCAAAGTAATAATACGGCAGCACTAGCTGTGGCCGCCCTTGAAGGGTTAGGTATTACGATGTTACCTGAGTCGACGTTGAGAGAGTCAATTAAACAAAATAAATTAATCCCAGTTTTACAAAATTTTTTACCGCCGGCGAGGGAAGTCCATTTGTTGTATACCGCCGATAAGCAACGGTTGCCTAAGCTCAATATTTTTATCGATTTTATTATTAATGCGATGACTTAATAAGTATTTGGATAAATAAAAAAAGCGATCTGATGATCGCTTTTTTATTAATTTTTATTGAATTATTTTATTGTTGCAAGTGTGCTTACTTCTTTACCTAACATATTGTTTAGGTAATCTAGATCACTTGCCGTTAAGGTTCCAACTGCATATTTTAACTGTAATAAACTTGTTAAATAGTTGTATTTAGCGTCAGAAAGATTTCGTTTTGAGCTATACAGTTGTGTTGTTGCGTTAAGTACGTCAACGATAGTACGAGTTCCTACTTGGTATCCAGAAGAGGTTGCTTCTAATGAGCTTTGTGCTGAAACAACTGCTTGTTGATAAGCTTTAATCGCACTGATCGATGATGAGATGTTGTTGTAAGATGAGCGGATTTGGTTAATCACACTACGATTAGTACTTTCAAGTTTTTCACTTGAGCTTACGAAGCTGTGTTGTGCTTGTTGTACTTGTGATACTGTTGCGCCACCAGAGAATAGTGGTAAGCTTACGCTAACCCCAATTTTGTTATCACCAGTATATTTTTTACCAGCAGTATGACGCTCGTAATTGGTATTACCATAACTATCGCTTTTATTTAAGTTTGTTGATGCTTCTAAGCTAGCAGTAGGCATAAAACCGGATTGAGCCATTTTGATTTGGTCGCGAG
Source organism: Gilliamella sp. wkB72 (assembly GCF_001693745.1). Taxonomy (NCBI): domain Bacteria; kingdom Pseudomonadati; phylum Pseudomonadota; class Gammaproteobacteria; order Orbales; family Orbaceae; genus Gilliamella; species Gilliamella sp. wkB72. Next base: position 84,884 of record NZ_LZEI01000009.1, read on the forward strand.
CAATCTCTTGGTTTAACTTCATTGTTAATAAATTGAGATTAGTGGTTTCAGATTGTTTTAACAATGTGTTGATTTGAGTTGGTTGCTCAGTTCTAAAGGTTTTGGTGTCAACGCTGGCAAGTTGAGAATAGAAGCGTCCACTTACTTGGCGTAATGCTTCAAGCGCATTATTTAAATCATTTAATGCATTAACTTGTTGTGCAACAGTTAAGTCGTAATTTGCTTGAGCATTTTGTACGTCGGTAATAGCAACTAGCCCAACTTGATGTTGTTGGCGAGTTTGTTCTAATTGACGACCAATTGCTTTTTTCTGTGCATCGATAAAGCTTAATGCATCAAGAGCTTTTAATACGTTAAAGTAGGCTACTGAGGTGTTTAAAATTAATGTTTGGCCTTGATATTGATAAGAGATATCCGCAATAGTGGCTTGTTTTTTGGTGATATCTAACGCTTTCCAATTAGAAAAATTAAAGATACTTTGTGATACACCAACTTGGTATAAGCTACCGCTTTTAGTTTTAACACCGCTATTGTCTCGACGTCCATGTGCTACACCATAAGAAGCACTAAGGCCAACTTGCGGAAGTAAGCTTGCACGAGAACCTGAAATTGCTGAGTAAGCTTTATCTTTTTCAGCTAATGAACTGCGTAGATCTGGGTTGGTTTGTTTCGCTTGTTCATAAACCTGTACTAAGTTTTCAGCAAACACAGATTGACTTAATGCTAAGCCAATTAAAAAGGTTAAAGTTTTTTTCATTAATCTTCTCTTTAAAAGCAATAAAATAGAATAATATTTTCAATTGCATAATTTTAACAGATAATTAGCATATAGAAAGTATACTTATTCGTGATTCGCACTTTTTATTAAAATTTAGCTTAAAATTGAGAATTTGATATGAAATTTAAACCTGTGCTTTTTAACAAGAAAGATGTTTTTAATTTAACTAAACGCATTTTATATAAGGGCTTTTTTTCGTTATTGGAATACCGCTTTCAATACCGTAAATTTGATGGTTCAGTCAGTGAGGTGGTGAGTCGCGAAATTCTGGAGCGTGGCCATGCTGTGGTGCTTTTAGCATATGATGATAAGCGTGATGAAGTTGTGCTTATTGAGCAAATTCGGATAGCTGCAATTGAGACAGAAGATTCGCCTTGGATGTTAGAGTTGATTGCCGGGATGATGGATCATGAGAATGAGTCGATTGAAGAAGTGGCAAAACGAGAGGCCTTGGAAGAGGCGGGTATTGTTGTTGGGCAATGTAAGCCAATTATTAGTTATCTTGCATCACCAGGTGGTTTAACTGAGAAGTTACATGTTTTGGTTGGTCAGGTTGATGCTTCAACCGCTAAAGGCGTGCACGGTTTAGCTGAAGAAAACGAGGATATCAAGGTTCATGTAGTCAGCCGTGAGCAAGCTTATAAGTGGGTTGAAGAAGGCGTAATTAATAATGCGGCATCAATTATTGCATTACAATGGTTACAACTTAATCATTCGACACTAAGAAATGAGTGGAAATAAGCTATTTTTGTTAAATTCAGGAAATTATTGCTTCCCTAAAAATAAATTTTATTTTACAATTTAGTATAACATCATGATTTAAAAATAAAAAATTGTGATGTTGATCACAATATCAATTCTATTGCTGGCATGATTTCATATATATAATTATTGAGGTAGATTTTGGCGTCACTTTTAACGCTTCAAATACAGAATAAGCATTGTGCAAATATTTTGCATATTACTGATACACATCTGTTTGCTGATGAGGATGGTGCTTTATTAGGCATTAAGTCAAATGCGAGTTTTTTATCGGTTATTAATGAAATTAAGCGCGGTAATAGAAAGTATGATTTGATCGTTGCAACAGGTGACTTTGTGCAAGATGGTTCGAAGAAATCCTATGCCCGCTTTGCCGAGCAGATTAAGCAGTTTAATACGCCATGTGTTTGGTTGGCTGGTAATCATGATAATTTTAGTTATATGCAGGAAGTTTTTTCGAATTACCAACTGGCTGAAAATAAAGTGGTATCGCTTGGTGATAATTGGTTGATTGTGCTTTTAAATAGCCAAGTTGTTGGTCAGGCATGTGGTTTGTTACCTCAATCTGAGTTGCAATTTCTTGAAAAGACGTTATTAGCTCATACTGATAAAAATGTGATGGTCTTTTTGCATCACCATCCTATTAATTCGGGTTGTCATTGGTTAGATGAGCATATTTTAAAAAATAGTAATGAACTTGAGAAAATCGTTAAAAAATTTCCTTCAATAAAAGGTCTTGGTTGGGGGCATATTCATCAACAACAAGATCATGTTTGGCATAATTGCCACGCGTTTTCTACACCATCTACTTGTTTTCAATTCAAGCCAAATTGTTATGAGTTTCAATTATCTAATGATGAAGCTCCAGGCTGGCGTGAAATTACGCTTAATGAAGATGGAACAATCGAATCTAGCGTTTTCCGTATTGCAGATAATCTGTTTTTGCCTGATGTTTCGCAAAAAGGTTACTAATATCTATCTTTTCAAAGGTTACTCAAACGTTAATTTTTACAACGATTGTTTAGAGCAATGGAGCAAAAAAGTAAAATAGTCTTTCAACAATCCGTTGCCAGATTGGTCTTTTTTTCCATTTTTCAATATCCACTTTGTCTGATTGTGATAAATATTGTTCTAACAGTGTAGATAGTGATTTTGCAAACTGTGCATCATCAATTACCGTTGTGATTTCAAAATTGAGCCATAAACTTCGCATATCTAAGTTAACGGTTCCAACTAAACTAAGTTGGTTGTCGATTAATACACTTTTGGTATGGAGTAAATTATCATTAAATTGATAAAGCTTAACCCCACCGTTTAATAATTCAGAAAAGAATGCTCGGCTTGCCCATTTGACCATTAGCGAATCATTCTTTTTAGGGACGATGATGATTACTTCAACACCTCGTTGAGCGGCTGTACATACTGCATGTAAAATATCATCACTTGGTACTAAATATGGCGTTGTGAATATAATTTGTTCTTGAGCTGAGTAGATTGCGGTTAAGAGTACCTGATGGATCATGTTTTCAGTATAACCAGGACCTGAAGCAATCAGTTGCATAATATGTTTTTTATCTTCTGGCGGCTCTGCGAAATCAGTAATTTGAGGTAGGGCTAAATATTTTCCTGTTTCTAGTTCCCAGTCACTGGCGTATATTGCACCCATTAGTGTGGTTACTGGACCACACATTCTGATCATGATATCAACCCACTCCCCAACATGTTTATTTTGTTTGAAGAATCGTGGATCTACGATGTTCATGCTACCAGTATATGAGATGTAGTTGTCAATAATGGCGACTTTTCGATGTTGTCGTAAATCAAGTCGTCTAAACATAAATCTTAATAGATTAACCTGCAATGCTTCGATGATGGTTATGCCTGCGTCTCGCATTCTTTGGCTGGCTTTGGAGCGGATAAAATGTCGACTACCGGCTGAGTCAATCATTAGGCGACAGGTGACGCCTCGTTGTGTGGCTTGTATAAGCGCTTGTTCAACATCGTCAGCTCTACCACCTTCGTTCCAGATGTAAAAGACCATTTCGATATTTGACTTGGCTTGGTTTATGTCTTGAATTAGTTGGTCAAAAATGGCATCGGTATTGCTCAGTAATTCAATGTGGTTGCCTCTGATCCCATCAAGACCTGTTTGATGTTTACAGAGTTGAAAAATAGGTTTGCTAACCTGGCTGACTTTGGTGGTAAAGATGTCAGGAAAAGCACTTAATCGATTAATAAATTTTGTAATAGTCGGGCGCATTTTTTGCGCACGTTTAGCTCTTTGTTGCCCAAGATGAGCTTCACCTAGTGCAAAATAGAGAATGACACCAATTATAGGTAATATATATATTACTAACATCCATGCGATTACGTAAGTGGTTGGTCGTCTTTTAAAGACAATACGTAAGGTGGTTGACACAATAAGCAACCAGTAAACAAGAAATATTAATGTACTTACTAAGGCATGAAATGATGTAAATTGCATAATTATCAGCTATAACTTAAGTTTAGTTTACTAATTGGGTCTTTAGTACAATCGAAATTTTGAAATATTTCAGGCAACGGTTTTGGATTATTATGTTTATCTACAGAAACATAAGTAAATGTCGCGTCAGTAATGCAGAAGCGTTGTGTTGCATTGTCAGCATCTGTTATTTTTTTTATCCAAACTTCAATACCAATTGTAATGGATGTTGTACCGGTTTTTATACAATGTGCATAACAACAAACAACATCGCCAACCATTGCTGGTTTGTAGAAGGTGATACTACTTGCATTTACTGTTACTACTCTTCTTTTAGCAATTTCTTTAGCTAAAATACCACCGGCTAAATCCATTTGTGACATTATCCACCCGCCAAATATATGGCCATGAGGGTTGGTGTCTGCTGGCATGGCTAAAGTGCGTAAAACGAGTTGTCCATTAGGGTTGTCTTGCGTCATGTTGAAAGTACTCCTACTTATATTTTTTTATCCGTTATCAGCCATTTTATTCATATGCCGATAGATGTAAATGCCCGATATCAATGACATGACTAATGATGCAATCGGTAAAATAAATACTTTGAAGATCCAGAAGAAATCACTTGATGCATAATAGGTTGCAACTAGGCTAAATGAACCGCAAACCGTAAAAAAAGCGATCCATATCAAGTTGAGTTTATTCCAAATAGCGATATCGAGATGTATCTCTTTACCTAACATTTTTTGTAGTAGATTTTTTTTGAAACCAAACTGGCTAATAGATAATGCAGCCGCAAATAAGAAGTTTATGATGGTTACTTTCCATTTAATTATGTCTTGATTTTGCGTATAAAGTGTTATGCCACCAAAAATCATTATCATCAGATAGGAGATGAGCTCGACTTTATCAATTTTTTTATACATAACAAGAATAATTAAAAATGAGATGGTTGCTGAAACCATCAAGGCTTGTACGCCAACAAAAATATCGTAAATTGTTAAAAATATAAAAAAGACGATAAGTGGTATAAAATTTAATAGCTGCTTCATTTAATTATTAACCTGAAAGATAAAAGTAAGAGTTCTCAATAAGTGAAAAGCCTATTAAATAGGCTTATTTTTTTGTATGAAGTTCCGGATGAGTTTTACAGTTACCTGATTTGCAATGACCATAAAGATATAAGCTATGAAAGGTGAGTTCCACGCCATATTGCTCTGCAATTTCTTTTTGACGTTTGTTGATAATTTCGTCTCGAAATTCAAAAACTTCTCCACAATCTAAACAAATTAAGTGGTCATGATGTTTTTGTGAGGCAAGCTCAAAAACGGCTCTTCCTCCTTCAAAATTGTGGCGTGTTACAATACCCGCATCATCAAATTGATTTAATACACGATATACAGTAGCAAGACCAATCTCTTCGCCCATATCAAGTAGTTTTTTATAAAGATCTTCCACAGTAATGTGTTGGCATGAAGGATCGCGTAGTAATTCTAAAATTTTTAATCGCGGTAACGTAACCTTTAAACCCGCACTTTTGAGTGCTGCATTGTTATCTTTATCATGATTTGTCATATTACATTCCAATTTAGTTAATTAATTAGGCATATTATAAAATATGAACGGAAAATAAAATAAATCACTCTGATAGATCAAATATTCATTTCGGTTTTTACTTGGTTTACCCAATTATTAATTCTTTCTTCTGTTAATTCTGGTTGGCGATCTTCATCAATGGCTAAACCTACAAAGTGGTTGTCATCAACTAAGCTTTTAGATGCTTCAAAACTGTAACCTTCAGTAGACCAATGACCAACAATTTTTGCACCTTTAGGTTCGATAATATCGCGGATTGTTCCCATTGCATCACAAAAATATTCAGCATAATCTTCTTGGTCACCACAGCCAAATATTGCGACTGTTTTGCCATTAAAGTCAACGTTTTCTAAGTTAGGAAAAAAATCATCCCAATCCGCTTGAGACTCACCGTAATACCAAGTTGGAATACCAAAAAATAAGTAGTCATATTTTTCGATATGTTCTTTTGTTGTTTTTGCGATATCAAAAAGATCTGCTTTGTCTGTACCTAAAATTTGTTGGATTTGTTTAGCTACATTTTCTGTGTTGCCTGTGTCACTACCAAAAAAAATTCCAACTTGTGCCATATGTTTACCTTTACTGTTTTTGCAATATACATGTTTTGAGTATAACACTGTCGGTAGTTATCAGCAATAATTCTCAATTACTCCAAACATAAGTAATTATTTACTACACAATTTTTTCAACTTGAATTAAAATTAGCCACTATTTTATGGCAATCGACGTTTCGGAATTATTTATGAATCTGCATGAGTATCAATCAAAACACCTATTTAAACAATATAATTTGCCAGTGCCAGAAGGTTATGTGTGTAATTCAATCGATGAAATACAAGATACATTGGCTGAGCTCTCTTCTCAATCTAATGCTTGGGTAGCAAAGTGCCAAGTTCATGCAGGCGGACGTGGTAAGTCAGGTGGGGTAATTTGTACTAAAGATTTTAATGAAATTAGATTGTTTGCTGAGAAATGGTTAGGTCAATATTTAGTGACTTATCAAACAACGTCTAAAGGGCAACCAGTTAATAAAATTTTAATTGAAAAAGCGTCTAATATAGAGAAAGAGCTTTATTTAGGGGCGGTTGTTGATCGTAGTACAAAACGCATTGTGATTATGGCATCTACCGAAGGTGGTGTTGAGATCGAAAAAGTCGCTGAGCAATCGCCACATTTAATTCATAAAATATCACTCGACCCTTTAACAGGACCATGCGGATATCAAGGCCGAGAGTTAGCTTTTAAACTTGGCTTAACCGGTAAATTAGTCAATCAATTCGCTAAATTATTTGTTAATTTTGCTAATCTTTTCATTGAAAAAGATGTTTCTTTAGCAGAAGTCAATCCTTTAGTTATTACCGATACACAAGAATTAATCTGCCTAGATGCTAAAGTTGTGCTAGATGATAATGCTATGTTTAGACATCCTGATTTAGTCGTATTAATAGATACTACACAGGAAGACGAACGGGAGTCGATAGCGGCTAAACAAGGCATTAGCTATGTATCTTTAGATGGCAATATTGGTTGCATGGTTAATGGCGCAGGCCTTGCTATGGCAACTATGGATATGATTAAACTTTATGGTGGTGAGCCCGCAAACTTTTTAGATGTTGGTGGTGGCACGACAAAAGAACGGGTTGCCGAAGCCTTTAAATTGATACTTTCTGATAAAAATGTGAAAGCAATATTAGTCAATATTTTTGGTGGTATTGTTCGCTGCGATCTTATTGCTAATGGTATTATTGATGCAATTAAGGAAATAGGTTTGACTGTTCCTGTTGTCGTTCGTCTTGAAGGTAATAATGCAGAACTAGCAAGAGATATTTTAGCTAAAAGTAAATTAAATGTTATTACCGCAAAAAGTTTAGTCGATGCAGCCCAACAGATCGTCAGTGTTGCACAATAAGAGAATGGGTGGAGAATAATTACTATGTCAATTTTGATTAATAAAGATACAAAAGTTATTTGTCAGGGATTTACTGGCAGCCAAGGTACATTCCATTCTGAACAAGCACTGGCCTATGGTACTAAATTAGTTGGTGGCGTAACACCAGGCAAAGGTGGTACGACACATTTAGGTTTACCTGTTTTTAATACTGTTAAAGAAGCGGTTGAAACAACCGGTGCAACTGCAACCGTTATTTATGTTCCCGCTGCTTTTGGTAAAGATTCAATTTTAGAAGCCATTGATGCAGGTATAAAATTAATCGTCTGTATTACAGAAGGCATTCCAACCTTGGATATGCTTATTGTTAAAGAAAAATTAACCCAAAATGATGTTGTGATGATTGGTCCAAATTGCCCAGGAATTATTGTTCCTGATGAGTGTAAAATTGGTATCATGCCTGGACATATTCATTTAGCTGGTAAAGTTGGGATTGTTTCGCGTTCAGGTACGCTAACTTATGAAGCAGTTAAACAAACAACCGATATTGGATTAGGCCAATCCGTTTGCGTCGGAATCGGTGGTGATCCCATTCCCGGCAGTGATTTTATTTCAATATTAAAATTACTCCAACAAGATCCTAAAACAGAAGCAATAGTTATGATTGGTGAAATTGGTGGTAGCGCAGAAGAAGAAGCCGCCAACTATATTAAACATCATGTTACTAAACCTGTGGTTGCTTATATAGCTGGTGTTTCGGCCCCAGCCGGCAAACGTATGGGACATGCAGGTGCAATCATTTCTGGCAATAAAGGTACCGCAGCAGAAAAAACTAAAGCACTGCAATCAGCAGGTGTTACTGTTGTAAGTAGCTTAGCTCAAATTGGTGAAGCAATAAAAAAACATTTTTAAGTTTTATTTTTTTGACATTAATCAATTTTTATTCATTAAATTTTGTTGTACAATAATAACGTTACAAAATTTGTGGGCATTTAAGGATAAGGGAGCGCTTTATGTTAGATATAGTAGAACTGTCACGCCTTCAGTTTGCACTCACTGCGATGTATCATTTTATTTTTGTACCATTAACGCTAGGTATGGCGTTTATGCTTGCAATTATGGAAACGGTATACGTTGTTAGTGGTAAGCAAGTCTGGAAAGATATGACTAAATTCTGGGGTAAACTATTTGGTATCAACTTCGCTGTTGGTGTTGCTACTGGTTTAACTATGGAATTTCAGTTTGGTACAAATTGGTCTTATTATTCGCATTATGTAGGTGATATTTTCGGTGCACCGCTTGCAATAGAAGGATTAATGGCATTTTTCTTAGAATCAACCATGGTTGGTTTATTCTTTTTTGGATGGGATAGATTAAGCCGTGGCAAGCATTTAATGGTCACTTGGTGTGTGGCTTTTGGTTCTAATCTTTCTGCGCTCTGGATTTTAGTTGCCAATGGTTGGATGCAGTTCCCTGTCGGTTCAGACTTTAATCCGATTAATTCAAGAATGGAAATGCAAAGTTTTTTTGAGTTAATTACCAATTCTGTTGCTCAATATAAATTCGTTCACACCGTAGCAGCGGGTTATTTAACTGGTGCTATTTTTGTCTTAAGTATTAGTTCATATTATTTACTCAAAAAACGTGATTTACCATTTGCTAAGCGCTCTTTTGCTGTAGCTGCAGTATTTGGTTTTATTATGTCAATTGTGGTCGCTATTATGGGTGATGAAGCTGGTCATGAAATGACTACTGTACAGCCGGTTAAATTAGCTGCAATTGAAGCTGAATGGGAAACTCAACCAGCACCTGCGTCGTTCAACGTTATTGCGTTCCCTTCACAAGAGAAAAAAGAGAACTTGTTTGCGGTTGAAATTCCTTATGCGATGGGAATTATGACAACTCGCTCATTAGATACCAAAGTAACAGGTTTAAAAGATATTTTAGCGGTTAATGAGACTCGAATTCGTAATGGTATTTTAGCGTATTCAAATTTAGAAAAAATTCAAAAAGGTGATAAAGACCCTGCGGTATTAAAAGCTTTTGAAGATAATAAAGTTGATTTAGGCTATGGTTACCTAGTTAAACGTTTTACCGATAAAGATAACCTAACAATTCCAGAAGCTACTGAAGAACATATTAAAGCAGCGACTGAAGATTCAATCCCAGCTGTATGGCCTTTATTCTGGGCATTTAGAGGAATGGTTGGCTTTGGTTTATTAATGATTTTAGGTACTGGCCTTGCTTTATGGTCAACTTACAAAAATAAAATTGGTGAAAAACGTTGGTTATGCCGTTTACTTCTTTTATCACTCCCATTCCCTTGGTTAGCATGTGAATGTGGTTGGTTTGTTGCAGAATATGGTCGTCAACCTTGGGCAATTCAAGACATATTGCCAACTGGAGTAGCTAATTCATCATTAACTCCAGGTGAAGTACTATTCACTATGGTTCTTATTTGTGGACTTTATACAATGTTCTTAGTTGCTGAGATGTTCTTAATGTTTAAGTTTGCTCGATTAGGACCAAGCTCTTTAGGTACTGGCAGCTATCATTATGAAAAAACACAATCGATATCAGAATAAGGCATAGGGAGTATATACAATGATTGATTATGAAATTGTAAGAGTCACCTGGTGGGTGCTGATTAGCGTTGTGTTAATCGCCTTTGTTGTCACCGATGGATTTGATATGGGCGTTGGTATCTTACTACCATTTATTGGCAAAACTGATACTGAACGCCGTATCATGATAAATGCAATAGCACCACACTGGGATGGTAACCAAGTTTGGTTAATTACTGGTGGTGCAGGTATTTTTGCTGCTTGGCCAATGGCTTATGCGGTATCTTTTTCCGGATTTTATATTGCGATGATTTTGGTGTTATGTGCACTGTTTTTTAGACCAATTGGGTTTGATTATCGTAGTAAATTAGAAAATTCTAAATGGCGTAATATGTGGGATATCGCAATCTTTTTAGGTAGCTTTGTTCCTGCTCTTGTTTTCGGTGTTGCATTCGGAAACTTGTTAGAAGGCGTTCCATTTAGATTTGATAATAGTTATCGCTCTTTTTATGATGGGTCATTTTTTGGTTTACTTAACCCATTTGCAATATTAGCAGGTGTTGTGAGTTTAATGTTAATCGTTGCTCATGGTGGTGCTTGGTTGCAAATGAAAACTTCTGGTGAACTTTATTTAAGAGCAAGAAAAGCAACTCAAATAGCTAGTTTAATTATGTTAATTGCATTTGTATTAGCTGGAGTTTGGGTTGCCTTCGGTATTCATGGTTATGAGGTAACTAGCGCTATAGATCCTAATGGTGTTTCAAACCCATTGAGCAAAACTGTTTCGACAGATGTTTCATGGTTAAAAAATTACATGAACTATCCAATATTATGGGTTGTACCAGCTTTAGGTGTTTTATTACCTTTATTTACTATTTTATTTTCTAGTTTAAATAAAAATGGATTAGTGTTTTTATCTTCTGCACTAACCATTGCTTGTGTATTACTGACATATGGTATTGCGACATTCCCATTCATCATTCCTTCAAGCATTATGCCAAATGCGAGTTTGACAATTTGGGACGCATCTTCTAGCCAATTAACACTTAATATCATGTTTGGTGTAGCACTAATCTTTGTACCACTCATTCTGTTCTATACCACATGGTGTTACATTAAGATGTTTGGCCGTTTAGATAAAAATCATATTGAAAATAATAAACATTCACTTTATTAAGGATTTATTATGTATTACTTTCTATGGTTAGCAGGATTAATTGCAGCTTGTATGCTTGCAGTTGTTACAGGACTTTGGCTTGAAAATAACGATAAAGAAACTAAAGAGTCATAAAATAGATAAAAAGGTGGCAAATTGCCACCTTTTTAGTTATAGGGCTGTATATTAGACAAATAATTAACAAATGATAATTGTTTTCATTTAACTATTTTTATATCATAGTGCAGCGAATTTTATAATCATATATAATGACGCAAATTTTTTGTTCAAATTATAAAATATGAAACAATTCAATTGGAATGCAAGAGTCTATTATGAAGACACAGATGCTGGCGGAGTAGTTTATCATGCTAGGTATCTAGCCTTCTTTGAACGAGCTAGAACGGAAATGCTAAGACATCTTGATATTAGTCAGCAAAAGTTATTACAGGAAGGTATTGCATTTGTTGTCAAAAAGATGGATATTAGCTACGATTTTCCAGCCCGTTTAGATGACATGCTAACTATCAGCACTAAGGTTGAGCAAATTCGTAAGGCGTCTATTATTTTTAAACAGACAATTTTAAACCAGAATAAGCAAATTATCAGCAGCGCTGATGTCGTTATTGCTTGTGTCAATATGACTAAAATGAAGCCGTGTGCGCTTCCCAAGTTATTAGTTTTGGAGTTAATTTAAGTGGATAATCTCAATATTATTGATCTATTTTTACAAGCTGGACTTTTAGTACAAGGTGTTATGTTATTGTTATTAGCATTTTCGGTAATGTCTTGGGCTATCATTTTCCAACGTAGCAAAATTTTAAGCAAAGCAAAAAAACAAGTCGAACAGTTTGACGATAGTTTTTGGTCTGCCGAAGACTTAAATGTGCTCTTTGATAAAGCAAAATTCAATAAAGAAGAGATCTGTGGCACAGAACATATTTTCTATTCGGGATTTAAAGAATTTTCTCGTTTATATCAAATTAATCCAAATATGCCAGAAGCTGCATTAGATGGCGCATCTCGTTCAATGCGTTTAGCAATGAATCGTGAATTAGATAACTTAGAATTGCATATCCCATTCTTAGGAACAGTCGGTTCAATCAGTCCATATATTGGTCTTTTTGGTACTGTGTGGGGTATTATGCATGCCTTTATTTCACTTGGCGCAGTTAAGCAAGCTACATTACAAATGGTTGCACCAGGTATTGCGGAAGCGTTAATTGCAACAGCTATTGGTTTGTTTGCGGCGATTCCAGCTGTATTAGCATATAATCGATTATCATTAAGTGTAAGTCGAATGGAACAAAACTATTTGAACTTCATTGATGAGTTTTCTACAATTTTACAACGTCAAGCAGTAGCTGTTAGGAAATAATTATGAGTAGACGTTCACGCTATTCAACCAAATCAGAAATCAATATTGTACCGTTACTTGACGTATTGCTTGTATTAGTATTGATTTTTATGGCGACAGCCCCAATTATTAGTCAAAGTGTTGAAGTTGATCTGCCTGAAGCGACAGAGTCAAAAACTGTTTCACCTTCCGATAATAAACCTATTATTATTGAGGTTTCCGGAGTTGGTGTTTATGCAATAATTATTGACCAAAATCGACAATCGAATATACCTCAAGAGCAAATTGTTGCAGAAGTTAAACAGCAAATGTTATTAAATGATAAAGCAGTGTTTTTAGTCGGTGGAGCTAAACAAGTTCCTTACGAAGAAATTATAAAAGCTTTGAATTTGCTTCAATCTGCGGGTGTTAAATCGGTCGGTTTGATGACTCAACCAATTTAAATTAATAATTATAAAAAATGTCAGCAATGTCTAACAAGTTAAGATCAAAACTAAGTCTACCAGTTATCATATCCATTATTTTACATGGTATATTGATTATTGTTTTAGGATATCAATTTATTCCTGATGATAATGGAGAAAATTACGGTAGTATTAATGGTAATTCTATTGACGCAATCATGATTGATCCGTCAGTTATGACCGAACAATATCAAAGACAATTGCAGGCGCAAGTTAATCAGGAAAAAGCAAATCAGCAGCGTCAAGAGCAATTAGACAAACAAGTTAAAGAATTAGCCGAAAAAGCCGAAGCCGAAAAAGCTGCTGCAGAAAAAGCCGCTGCAGAGAAAGCTGCTGCCGAAAAAGCTGCTGCTGAGAAAGCCGCTGCTGAAAAGGCTGCTGCTGAGAAAGCCGCTGCAGAAAAAGCTGCTGCTGAAAAGGCTGCTGCTGAGAAAGCCGCTGCAGAAAAAGCCGCTGCAGAAAAAGCTGCTGCTGAAAAGGCTGCTGCTGAGAAAGCCGCTGCAGAAAAAGCTGCTGCTGAAAAAGCTGCTGCAGAAAAAGCTGCTGCTGAAAAAGCTGCTGCTGAGAAAGCCGCTGCAGAAAAAGCTGCTGCCGAGAAAGCTGCCGCCGAGAAGGCCGCAGCTGCAAAAAGGGCTGAGCAAGCAAAAAAGGATAAAGCGCTTAATGAGCTCTTAGGTGGCCTTACATCAGGCTCTCCTGATGTTTCCGGTGGTGCAGCTAGTCGTAAAGGTGTCTCAGATGGCGAATTAAATAAATATCGATCGTTAGTGCAAAATGCAATTAGTAATAAGTTTATTAATCCGCAAAATCTTTATCGAGGAAAAACTTGTACATTACAAATCCAGATTGCACCTGATGGATTATTGCTGAATGTAACCTCAAAAGGTGGTGATGCTGATTTGTGTCGAGAGGCTTTAGCAGCTACTAAATTAGCGGTTATACCAAAACCTTCTAGTAAGTTATACAATGAAGTTAAAACAATGACTATTGATTTCCAACCCAAATAAGTAAGATCTGAACTGCTTAAATCTCAATACCATATTTAACTATTCCATCTATTAATAAATAAATATTTCGCATTTTAATAATCAGATGTTGAAAATTTACTAATCATCCCAATATATTCTCTATTCATTCCGAAATAAGTGTTTTAGTAAGAGAAGGAGCAGAATATGACAACAATTGTCAGTGTCCGTCGTGAAGGTCAAGTCGTTATTGGAGGCGATGGGCAAGTTACATTAGGTGAACGAATTATTATGAAGGGTAATGCTCGAAAAGTTCGCCGTTTATACAATAATAAAGTGATAGCAGGATTTGCTGGAGGTACAGCAGATGCTTTTACATTATTTGAATTATTTGAACGTAAATTAGAAATGCACCAAGGTCATTTAACTAAAGCTGCAGTTGAACTAGCCAAAGATTGGCGAACCGATAGGATGTTGCGTAAGCTAGAAGCATTACTTGCTGTAGCTGATGAAACCGCATCATTAATTATTACTGGTACAGGGGATGTTATTCAACCAGAAGATGATCTGATTGCGATAGGTTCTGGTGGGCCTTATGCACAAGCTGCTGCAAGAGCTTTATTAGATAATACTTCATTATCTGCGCATGATATTGTACAAAAATCGCTATCAATAGCTGGTGACATTTGTGTTTACACCAATAACTTCCAAACTATTGAAGAGCTTAATTACTAATTAAAACTGATTTAAGAGAAATATTATTATGTCTGAAATGACTCCTCGCGAAATTGTAAGCGAATTAAACCAACATATTATTGGACAAGATAAAGCAAAACGTTCTGTTGCTATTGCTTTACGTAATCGCTGGCGTCGTATGCAACTTGATGAAGCATTACGTCATGAAGTTACCCCAAAAAATATTCTTATGATAGGCCCAACAGGGGTAGGTAAAACAGAAATCGCAAGACGATTAGCTAAACTTGCACATGCCCCATTTATCAAAGTAGAGGCCACAAAATTTACGGAAGTTGGCTATGTAGGTAAAGAAGTTGACTCAATCATTCGTGATCTTACCGATTCTGCTGTTAAGATGAT
Organism: Gilliamella sp. wkB72; assembly: GCF_001693745.1. Taxonomy (NCBI): domain Bacteria; kingdom Pseudomonadati; phylum Pseudomonadota; class Gammaproteobacteria; order Orbales; family Orbaceae; genus Gilliamella; species Gilliamella sp. wkB72. The sequence goes on from NZ_LZEI01000009.1 coordinate 99,970, forward strand.
TCGTCAAGAAGCAATTGAACGAAATCGTAATAGAGCAGAAGAATTAGCTGAAGAACGTATTTTAGATGTGCTAGTACCGCCAGCAAAAGATGGTTGGGGGCAAGTTGAAAACAATAATGATTCAACTGCTAGACAAGCATTTAGAAAAAAATTACGTGAAGGCGCTCTTGATGATAAGGAAATTGAGATTGAAATAGCTGGCGTTAATATTGGTGTTGAAATTATGGCACCGCCAGGTATGGAAGAGATGACCAATCAACTGCAGTCAATGTTTCAAAATTTAGGTGGTCAAAAAACCAAAGCTCGTAAAATGAAGATCAAAGATGCCTTGAAACAGCTAATTGAAGAAGAAGCTGCTAAATTGGTTAATCCCGATGATCTTAAACACGAAGCCATTGAAGCTGTCGAGCAAAATGGTATTGTGTTTATCGATGAGATCGATAAGGTGTGTAAGCGTGGTAATTCATCTGGTCCTGATGTTTCACGTGAAGGTGTTCAGCGTGATTTACTACCACTTGTTGAAGGTTGTACTGTTTCAACTAAACATGGTTCAGTAAAAACTGATCATATTTTGTTTATCGCATCAGGTGCGTTCCAAACTGCGAGTCCTTCAGATTTGATCCCTGAGCTGCAAGGACGTTTACCAATTCGCGTTGAATTACAAGCATTAACTAGTGAAGATTTTGAGCGTATTTTAACGGAACCTAATGCGTCGTTAACAGTGCAATATAAAGCATTAATGGCAACAGAAGGTGTTAATATTGATTTTACACCAGATGGGATTCGTAAAATTGCTGAATCTGCTTGGCAAGTTAATGAACAAAATGAGAATATCGGTGCTCGCCGTTTGCATACTGTGCTTGAACGTTTGATGGAAGAGGTTTCTTTCGAAGCCAGTGAGTTGGGTGGTCAAACCATTACAATTGATGCTAAATATGTCAGCGATCATCTGGATAAACTTGTTGCTGATGAAGATTTAAGCAAATTCATTTTATAATCAAGTAGATTAATTGAATAAAAAAAGGTGAGTTATTTAGCTCACCTTTTTTATATCTATTATCATTATTTCATCAAATATTTATTTCTTGATAAATTCACCTAAAATATCAACTGCTTTTTGTCTAGATTTATCTTTATCTCTGGAACCATTGTTTTCTAATTTATCACGTAGCTTATCTAAACGTTGTTGTAATTTATCACTAAGCACATCAGATACTATTTTGGCAATATCTAGTTGATAGTGTAAATTAGAAAATTGACCATATATACGTAGTGGTATAGTCACCTTTTGTAGTTTTGCAATAGTTTCACTTTTACTATTCCAACCACCTAATATTTTTATATTTAGATTAACATCTAAATCACGATTAACCATTCCCACTCTTCCTGAACTATCTATCACATCTAATGTTTCAGAGTTTGCATTGAGTGAATTAAGATCAATGTTACCTTGATTTATATAAGCATTGGTTGTGATTTTATGAAACTCAGTATATTTTTTATGATTTTCAGAACTTGTATTACCATTGCTATATTTTGCGGCAGCATTTTCAATGATGCTTTGGATGTTAATATTATTTAGTTTAGCGTTGGTAATGACGATATTAGCATTACCTTTAATGCTTTCTAATAATTTAGTTGTTGATAATGTATTGGTTTCTAATACTCCAGAAGCATTGAATATTCCATCAAGATCATAAGCCATATTCATTTGCGTAAAAAATGAGCTTAAATTGATATTGCTAACTTTAGTATTCAATTTAACTTGTGGGTTTTTTTGTTTACCATTAGCGGTGCCGTTGGCAGCAATTTGCCCATTTGCAAAATTGAAAGTTAGATTTTTTAAGTTTGCTATACCATCTTGATTGTCAACTTCAACATTCAAATTACCTAATGCAATTTTATCCGCTTTGACTTCTTTGATATTTATTTTTGCTTTTCCATCAAATGAATTAAGCATACTTAATTCATTATCATTTTTGGAAACATTCGATACAACTGGTGAAGTTTGTTGAACGTTAGTACTTTTCGTTGAATTTTCATTTTTTTGGATGAAAGGTGTTAAATCAAATTTATTTGAATTTAATTGGAAATCGATCACCGGTTTGTTATCAAAACGGACATTGATCTTACTTGTAAAATCATTATCGTTAATTGAAAAAAACAATTTTTGGCTATCCAATTGCATTGGTGCTTTTTGATAATTAAATACACCAATTACATTACCTTTTATCTCTTTTTCTGAATTGACTATGCCGTTAAACGTGTAATCCAATTTTTTTAAATCAATAACTGCTTTTTCAGGGAATTGGGCTAAATCAATATTGGCGTTTAATGAATAATATAAGTCTTGCTGGTTTTTATCGATATTCCCGTTGAGTTCAAGAGAAAGTTTTTTATCGTTATTTTTTTCTAATAACAGATTAATATTTCTAAAATTTATCAAATCACGATTATGCTGAAATGCAATTGTACTATCCGCTATTTCAAACTTATTTAAACTGAACTTCCAATCAGATGGATTTTTTTTATCTTCAGATGGTTGTTTTTCTGAAGAAATGGCTTGAGTGCTATTTTTAGCATTTTCACCTTTGCTTTCATCCGTAATATTGATTGTTGCTGATTTAATAAATACATTTTTAATCGCTAAATTTTTTGAAAACAAAGGAAGAAGCTCAACATCAAGCCTCATGTTGTCAGCAGTTAAAAGAGGTTTTGTTGCACCGCTATCGGATAATTTAACCGAATCAGTTAAAATACTAACTTGAGGCCAGATGTGCCAACGTAGATTGCCTTCTATAGTCAGTTCATACCCTGTTTTGTCTTTCACTGTTTGTGAGATGTAACCACGAAAATTATTAGGATCAACAAATATAATAAGGGAAGCGATACTGATAACAATGACCAAAATTAAGATAAATAGCGTAACCAATATTTTTTTTATCATATTAATGTCCTTTATTAAGGTTATGAACTGTATTAGTCTTTATCAATACGACTGGCGACAGCGCCATGTTGGTCTTTATACTTTGCATCTTGTCTGCGATTATATGGTCTAGAAGCTGGTCCACTAAGTGTTTCAAAACTTAACGCACCAATAGTCATACCAGGTCTAAGTGCTACTGGTATTTTTCCAGAGTTGTAAAACTCTAAAACAATTTGTCCATGCCAGCCTGGATCGATACGATGAGCAGTAACATGTACCATAAGTCCTAAGCGAGCTAATGATGAACGGCCATCTAACCAGCCAACCAAATCATCAGGAATCGTAACTGATTCGAGTGTCACGGCTAAAGCAAGTTCGCCTGGATGTAAATAAAATGCTTCACCTTCAGCTAATATCATCTCTTCGCTCATAACGCGATCTAGAACGGCTGCAACTTCTTCTTTAGGTCCACTTAAATCAATATAAGGTGTTGTATGCTCTCTGAAAGTACGAAATTGATTACCTAATCGCACATCTACTGTTGCTCCATTAATACAACTTGATGCAGGTTGTGGCGTGATTTTTAATTTACCACTATCTAAATATGCTTCAATATCACGGTCACATAATCTCATAAGTTATCCTTAAAGTCTGCTTTTTATCTTATTCTAGCAGGTTCTTTTGATGGCGTCGATGTTGGTTGGTTAAGGTTGTATCACCCAAGCTCGACCAAAATGATTGTAATAACCTGCTTGTTTACCTGCTTTGTTTCCAATACCTAGATAAAGATCAAAGTGATGGCCTTTAATTGCCCCGCCAACATCAAGCGCAACCATTAAACGAACTTCGCGCCTTCCACGATATTGACCATCATTATCAAGCAGTGGTACATCAACTAATACAACTGAACCGGTTGGGACTAATGTTTTATCTGATGCCACTGCTGCATTGGCAACTAAGGGTACTGCTGCTGCACCTTTTACTTCGGCGTTATATTGCGGTTTAAAAAACACAAATGATCGGTTTTGGATTAACAGCTCTTTGACTTTCTTTTCACTCTTACTTTTTGCCCAATCTCTTATGGATTGAATAGACATATCTTCTTTAGCGATCTCTCCTGATTCAACCAATAAGCGTCCTATACTTGAATAGCCATGGCCATTTTTTCCACCATAACAGAAGAAAACAAGCGGATTACCATCTTCAAAATCGATATAGGCACTTCCTTGGACTTCCATTATGAAATTGTCCATTAATGAATTACTATAAGCGATCTCCAGTCCTTTTCCAGCTAATGCGCCATTGTAGATCTGTTCTCGACTTGGTAACTGCCCTTTAGATTGGGTTGGCATTCTATAAATTGGATATTTAAATTCACCAGTTGGTTGGTATCTAGCCTTAATAACCGGAGTGTAATAACCGGTTAGATGTACATTACCATATCCATCTTTACCAGCCATTTCATAACTTTTTAGACCCACTTTATGGAATTCTGCTGAGCCCAATGAGCGATTAATCCAAGCATCAACGGCTTTATAAATATGTTCATTTTTACGATACAAAGAAGGCGATGTTGTTTTTATTTTTTCAATTTGAATCGTATAGTCAGAAATATTTACAGGCACAGCTAAATGCGGACGACTGGCATTTAAATCATGTGGTAGTTTACCGTCTTTAAATTGTTTACTTGATGAATTAGGATCACTCTGGCAGCCAGCAAGTAGTGACATGATAAATGCTAAACATAATAGATAAATGTGAAATTTGTTTTCTTTCATCTTGATAATTTATTGTAATAAGTTAAATGATATGGTTGGTTATGCTACACAATTCTATTATAAGAAACTACCAATAATTAAGATATTGCTATAAAAATTTTTCATGCAATTGATCTTGCGATTTAAAGCTGTAGACTTTATAGTCCTTTACTTCTTATAAAAAAACGAAAATTGTAAAAACGACAGGTAATCGATACGATGAACAGTACGTCTTCAAATAATGATCTTAAACGAAATCTCTCCAGTAGACACATTCAATTAATAGCAATAAGTGGTGCAATTGGAACGGGATTATTTATGGGCTCGGGGAAGACAATTAGCCTTGCCGGACCATCTATTATTTTTGTGTACATGATTATTGGGTTTGTTTTATTTTTTGTTATGCGGGCAATGGGGGAAATTTTATTATCCAACCTGAATTATAAATCATTCAGTGATTTTGCTAACGATTTATTAGGTCCTTGGGCTGGATTTTTTACTGGTTGGACTTATTGGTTTTGTTGGGTAATTACCGGAATTGCAGATGTTGTTGCTATCGCAGGATATGCTCAACACTGGTTTCCAGAACTACAAGCATGGATCCCAATGCTACTTACAGTTATTGTGCTTTTAACTTTGAATTTGTTAACTGTTAGGATGTTTGGTGAAACTGAGTTTTGGTTTTCTATGATCAAAATAGTGGCCATTTTAGCCTTGATAGCTATTGGACTTGTTTTAGTCTTCACGGCTTATCATTCAGAACAAACCAATACTACGGCTGCGTTTTCTAATCTTTGGGAGTATGGTGGTTTCTTTCCCCATGGTACGATGGGATTTTTTGCTGGTTTCCAAATTGCAATTTTTGCCTTTGTTGGTATTGAGCTTGTTGGAACTACAGCGGCTGAAACACTAGATCCAAATAAAAATTTACCACGGGCAATTAATTCAGTGCCAGCACGAATTATCTTTTTCTATGTTTTTGCTTTGATTATTATCATGAGTGTAACACCTTGGCAGTTTATTTCACCCAATAAAAGCCCATTTGTTGAACTATTTACCTTGATTGGCTTACCTGCTGCGGCAAGTATTATCAATTTTGTGGTATTAACTTCTGCGGCTTCTTCAGCAAATAGTGGTATTTACTCAACCAGTCGAATGTTGTTTGGTCTTGCTAAAAAACAAGATGCACCAGAACCATTTGGTAAATTATCAAGACGTTCAGTCCCCGCTAATGGTTTGTTATTTTCATGTACATGCTTGTTCGGTGGGGTAGTACTGATTTATTTAGTACCAAATGTGATGGAAGCATTCACTATTGTAACGACTATTTCTGCCATTTTATTTATGTTTATTTGGTCGTTGATATTGATTTCCTATATTGCTTATCGCCGAAAAAAAGCTAATTTGCATCAAGAATCACAATTTAAAATGCCTGGTGGAATTTTTATGTGTTATGTTTGTTTAGCGTTTTTTGCTTTTGTGATTGTGTTATTGACATTTGAAGCTGATACTCGCCAAGCACTGATTGCAACACCACTATGGTTTATTATTTTAGGTGTGAGTTACTTTATTCGTTCATCAACACGCCAATAGCTCTCATCTTTAATCGGCAGGTTTACTGCCGATTATCAATTCCCTTATTATTTTTTATGATTTATTTGGCCAAATAAAACTTGCAACAATACCTAAAGATAAAATGCCTAATACTATATAAAGGCTGAGAGTAGGGCTTATGTTAATACCATAATTAAATAGATGGTCGCTAGCATTTAAAGCCAGTTTTGCTGCGATAAAAAATAGTAGGCAGACTACAGCTTTGCCTAAATGAACAAGATTATGTTGCATTGCTTCTAAAACAAAATACATAGTCCTTAACCCTAAAATAGCGAAAATCATTGCACTATAAACAACCAGTGGTTCTTGGCTGACCGCGATTACTGCGGGAACAGAATCAAATGCAAACATAACATCACTCAACTCAATCACCACAACACATAAAAATAGTGGTGTTGCATATAAGGCACTTTTTGGCATTTTATGAATTAGGTCGCTATTTTCTGGCTTCGTTAACTCCGCGTTTAGTTGTTTTCGGGTTAATAAAAAGTGATGACCAACTATCTTAGGGTAAGAGGGAAAAATACGTTTAGCAATACGATAAGCAAAATGTTCTGAATAATCTTTTATTTTTTCATCTTGACCTTGGTTTTTCAGCATCATAAATCCAGTTAAAGCAACCACTACTGAAAAGAACAATTCCATCCAAGGACCTAACGATAATAAACCTGTACCTATTACAACAAAAATAGCTCGGAAAATAATCGCCCCAATTACGCCCCAATAAAGTAATCGATGTCGATAATTGTTAGGGATCGCAAACCATGAAAACAGCGCCATAATAACGAATAAGTTGTCTACCGAAAGCGCTTTTTCAAGCACATAACCTGTGATAAATAAACTTGCTATCTCACTTCCATGGTGAAGATAAAGATAAAGTGCAAAACCTAATGCAACAGCAACCCAGAATAAAGACCATAATATTGCGCTAGTTAGGCTAATGGGTTTATCGTTATGGTGAGCATATAAATCAATTATAATCGCAGTTAAAGCCAAAATGACGAACATCAGTACAGTTTCGATTGGAAAACCTAATGAATGATGAATCATAGCCTTGTTACCTATATTAAATTATCTCTTGGATTAAATTCAAAAATGTAAAATATAATGGTATTTAGAACATTATTTTTAAAGAGACTGAGTATATATTGATAGGCTTATCAAAAAAAGATATATTTGTTTTCACACTAATATATTTAATAAATTTTTTGAGCATACATTCATGACAAATATAAGGGTATCTTTTCTATTTATCGTTGCTTTTTATTCAAGCTTATTGCAAGCACAATCGGTTGAACCATATATATCATCATTACCCAAAGGGAGTGATTTATCAATTTTAGTGCAAACTGTTGATGGCAATCCTAAAACATTAGCCAAATACAAAAGCGATCAATTTAAACAGCCTGCTAGTACACAAAAAGTAATAACTGCACTAGCTGCACAGCTTGAACTTGGTAATGATTTTCGGTTTGTTACTGGAATGTACGCGAATGGTTCAGTTAGTAATAAACAACTCAATGGTGATCTGATTATCAAATTGAGTGGTGATCCCACTTTTAGTCGAGAAAGATTAAAAAATATGATTAGCGCCCTTCGTCAAAAGGGTGTAGAAAAAATTTCAGGTAATGTTATTTTAGACACTTCAATTTTTGCTAGTCATGATAAAGCAGAAGGGTGGTCATGGAATAATTTAACTGCTTGTTACAATGCCCCTGCATCAGCTGCAACAATTGATGATAACTGCTTTTATGCAACAATTACTCCGGGTAAAGTAGGTGGTAAAGCATCAGTTTCTGTTTCATCTAATATTCCAGTTATGGTTTCAGGTGATGTCAGAACGATTTCCGCTAGTAGTAAAGACGCACATGATAAATATTGTGAGCTTGATGTTAATGCCGATAAAAATCGCTACTATTTATCTGGATGCATCGCTTCTAATGCGGATAAAACACCATTAAAATTTGCAGTAATGGATCCAACCGAATATTTTTCGACTGTTTTAAAAAATGAATTAAAACAACAAAAAATAACTTATGGTGGACGTGTTTTTGAAAGAAAACAAAAATCCACTGGTTCCTTAACGTTATTAACATCAAGTCAATCAGCACCGCTTTCTGAGTTAATAACGGTTATGCTCAAAAAATCAAATAATTTGTATGCTGACACCATTTTTAGAACACTTGGCGCACGCTATTATAATACTGCAGGAACATGGCGTAATGGTGGTGATGCGGTTAAACAAATCCTTCGTAAAAAAGCAGGTATTGACTTAGAAAACTTAGTGATTGCCGATGGCTCGGGTTTATCTCGTCTTAATCTAGTTAGCGCCAACAAACTAATGGAAGTGTTGCAGTATATTTCAGCACATAACAATCAACTCGCTTTTATTGAAAAATTACCAATTGCGGGTGTTGATGGAACGTTGCAAAACCGTAAAAGCTTCAGTCAAGCACCATTTAAAGATGTAGTTATGGCTAAAACAGGCTATATTCAAGGTAGTTATAATTTAGCCGGATTTATTCAAAAATCAGACGGACGTTATGTCGCTTTTGTTCAATTATTATCAGGGTATCGGGCTGATAGTAAAGGGGAACCTAAAAACGGGGCAGTTATGAAGTTCGAATCTGAGTTTTATAAAAATTTCATTAATTAGATTTGACTAATTTGAGAATTAAGATTTTGGGGCGATGTTATTTTCTCATCGCCCTAAATTTTAAGTTAAAAATTTTCAGCTAAAAAACCACCACTTTGATGCTTCCAAAGTTGAGCATAAAGTCCATCTTTACTAAGCAACTCTTGATGTGTTCCTTGTTCGATGATTTTTCCTTGATCTAAAACGATTAATCGATCCATCGCCGCGATCGTAGATAATCGATGGGCAATAGCAATAACTGTTTTACCTTCCATTAACGTATATAAGCTTTCTTGAATAGCTTGTTCAATTTCAGAATCAAGCGCACTAGTTGCCTCATCTAACAATAGAATTGGTGCATTTTTTAAAATAACTCGAGCAATAGCGATACGTTGGCGTTGTCCTCCGGACAATTTAACCCCACGTTCACCAACAAAAGCATCATATCCAGTTCTTCCATTAGCATCTACTAAGGTTTCAATAAAACTATCGGCATGAGCTTTTTTAGCTGCGATTATCATCTCTTGTTCTGTGGCATGGTTATTACCGTATAATAAGTTATCTCTTACTGAGCGGTGTAATAGTGAAGTATCTTGGGTAACCATACCAATTTGAGCGCGTAAGCTTTCTTGATTGACTTTGGTGATGTCTTGATTATCAATAAAAATATGACCATTTTGTAAATCATAAAATCGCAACAATAAATTGATTAAAGTGGATTTACCCGCCCCTGATCTGCCAACTAAACCGATCTTTTCACCTGGTTTAATGGTTAAATTTAAGTTGTCGATAATGGCATTGTTTAATTTTGCATCGTAACTAAAATTAATATTTTTAAATTCGATTTTACCATCAGTCACCTTAAGAGTTGGTGCATCAGGTTCATCGACAACGGTTTTAGCAACAGAAAACGTATTCATACCATCTTTAACCACGCCGATATTTTCAAATAATGCTGCCATTTCCCACATAATCCAATGTGAAAAGCCGTTCAATCTAAGTGCGACAGCAGTTGTAGTGGCGATAGCTCCAACACCAATTAAATCATTAGTCCATAGCCATAATGATAAGCCAGTAGTACCAAGAACGAGGAAAATAGACAATAAATGATTAACAATTTCAAAACTACTAACTAAACGCATTTGTTTATTAACGGTAACTAAAAATTCGTCCATCGACTCTTGTGCATATTTTGCTTCATTGCCTGCATGAGAAAACAGTTTAACTGTCATAATATTCGTGTAAGCATCAGTCACTCGGCCTGTCATGGTAGAACGTGCATCTGCTTGCATACTTGCCACTTTACTTAGTCGTGGAATAAAGTAATACATTGCAATGCCATAAACAAAACACCAAACCATAAACGGTACTAATAACCAAAGATCTAACTGACCTATGATTGTTGCCATAGTAATAAACGAAATCAAAACATAGATAAAGATATCAGCAACCAAAAAGCAGGTATCCCTAACCGCAAGTGCGGTTTGCATCACTTTTGCTGATATACGGCCGGCAAATTCATCTTGGAAAAAGCGCATACTTTGATTTAGCACTAATCGATGTAGATTCCAACGCAGTCGCATTGGAAAGTTTCCCGCCAAACATTGATGTTTAATGATGGTTTGTAAGGCAATAATGATCGTGCTAGCTAATATAATAATCGTAAATACAATTAAGGTTGATTTTTCCTGCTGCCAAAATTGACTTGGTGAAACAGCTGCCAGCCAGTCAACAACTTTACCGAGTGCAGCATATAAAAAGGCTTCAAAAGCGCCAGCTAATGAACTCAGTATGATTAATAATAGAAGGAAAGAACGTGTGCCTTTCGTCGATTGCCAAATAAAACTAAAAAAACTTTTAGCCATCGGCTGTGGTTCATCTTGTGGATAAGGTGATACCAATTTTTCAAAAAATCGATACATATTAGACCTATTAGTTAAAAGGTTATTCATTGGTAGGTTTACCAATGATCTAAAAAAGTGAGGGTTTTATTACCAAATGCTGAGTGCTATAAGCTAAATATGATATTTTTAAATTAAAAGAGACATCACTCCAATACCTATTAAACTAACATTAATAAAAATTAAAAAAAGTTGAGGAAAGGGGTTTTTGAGCTTTCCTCATGGCAAATTATATAGTGAAAAGTACTAGATTACTAATAATTGTCTTAAAAAACATCTTTAATAATTTGTACAACGCGCCCGACAATATTATATTTTTCGAAATGAGCTTTAGGAACCTCAATCGTTGGGTATTGATGATTATTACAAATCAAAATCCAATTTCCGAGTGATAGGCGAATTTTTCTTAGTAGAGTGAAATTCTCGTATTCAATTAAATAAATTGCGCCATCGATTATTTCGTTTATTTCTGTATTAATAATTAATCCATTATTATTTTCGATTTCAGGTGCCATTAAATCACCTTTCGCCCAATAGATTATAAGTTTTTTGATATCTAAACCACGATGAGAAGCCCAACCTTCAACAATAGGATAATTCATTACTGGTGGCGTTTCACGTACGTAACGTTGATTTTGCGCCTCTTCTTTAGTTGGTAATTGTTTTTTATAAACCGGGATACGATAGATATTTTCATTATAAACTTCGTTATTATCATCGTCTTTAGGATCCAACACTTCCAATTTATAACCGGTAGCTAACCAGTTGAATGAAACATTACATTTTTCAGCAATTACTTCTAAACGAGTTAGTGAAGGGTAGGTTTTTCCAGACAAATAATCTCGTATTACCGTTTCTGACATATCACATTTTTTTGCAAAGGATGAAACAGATAATCCTTGCATTGACGAATGTAGCCTATCTTTAAAAGTTTTTACATTTTTATTTTTAATCATACTTATTTCGTTTTTATTTTTTCATCCGTTTGATAATTATATTGTATTTTTTATGAGTTTTATATATGAATTTGAATCAATCTTCTTAATTTTATTAAGTTTTAATGCGATTTTTTGTTTAAACGCGTTTTATATTATGGAAAAATATTCTTTTCTCGCATAAAAATAAAAAAACAGCGAGTGTTATAATAAGAAGTATGGCTTTTTTTTCTGTTTTATTGTCTTTGTTTTTCCGTTGAAATTTCAAGTAGTTTTATAGATATTAAGTTTTTTTTAATGCGTAATTGATATTTATCAAATATATATTATTCTTATTTATATGTTGGGTGTTATTTTAATCTATTGATTTATAATGGTTAAAGTCATTTTTTAGCTAAAATTGCTACATTTGCTGAAAGGCAAATAAAAACGTTGACTAAAAAGAAAAAAAGTGGATAATAAGCAGCGTAAGGATTTTTCATTGTTTTCTTTCCTTATATTCCTTATATTTCATGTTGGCCCGTATATTTTATGCGGGTCTTTTTTTTATCTAAATTAACTTGTCATGAAATCCCATCATAAAAAGAGTATAATCAATTCCAATATTTAATAATCTATTTGTTCGTTTAACTTGTTCAAATAGCGATACATTTTTAAATGAGGTTTTAATTATGTCATTTAGCATTCCACATCTATTAGTTTTTCTTGCCGTGGTGGTTCTCATTTTCGGAACAAAGAAGTTACGTAATTTAGGTTCTGATCTTGGTTCAGCATTGAAAGGTTTTAAAAAAGCGATGAATGATGATGTTGAAGATGATAATAAGCTTGATAAGAAATAACCCTATTTATTGATATGAAAACGCAATTTGATGTGGCCATCGTTGGTGGTGGATTGGTTGGTTTAGCAACTGCATGTGCTCTTAGCCAATCTAATTTAACTGTAGCTATTGTTGATGTTAACGTTAATGATAATCAAAATTTTGCTTTTGACGAAATAGGAATTAGAGCTTCTGCAATTAATGGCGCAAGTCAGCAATATTTTTCTCAAATTGGTATTTGGAACGATTTATGTGCGAGCGAACGCGTTAATGCTTTTAGCGAGATCGGAGTTTGGGAAAAAAACGGTTTAGCGCATCTTACTGCACATGCTAAAGATTATGGTTATCCAAATCTTGGGTATATCATCGAAAATAATTTAATTTCTTACTACCTGTATCAACATGCTCAAGCAAATTCAAATATCACTATTTTCAATTTGGCCGCTATAGACAATAGCTATAATGAAGATTATGCTTTTTTAATACTTTCGGATAATACTCGGTTACAAGCAAAACTGATTATAGGTGCTGATGGCGCACACTCTTGGCTGCGCAGACAGGAAAAAATTTCTGTGTTTGAGCGTGATTACCTTCATCATGCAGTGATTACAACCGTTGAAACACAATATCCTCACCAAGCATGTGCTAGGCAGATTTTTTATCCCAATGGTATTGTGGCATTTTTACCACTTTGGCAACCCAATTACAGTTGTTTAGTATGGTCAACTAAACCAGAGCAAGCAGCTATTTTAACTTCGTTAACTGAATCTGAGTTTTGCCAAGAGCTGTTTAAATTAAGCGGTGATAAAGTAGGACAATGTCAGTTGGTCAATCCGAGAATGGTGTTTCCATTAAAAGCTCGGTTTGCAAAACAATTTATTAAACATCGATTAGTGTTAATTGGTGATGCTGCCCATACTATTCATCCATTGGCTGGTCAAGGAGTTAATTTAGGATTTGAAGATTCTGCATTATTGGTGGCAACCATTAATAAACTTATTGATGAACATAAAGATATTGGTTTAGTAGAAAACTTAAAATCATTCCAATTCACTCGCCGTAAAGATGCTTTAGTCATGTTAACCGCAATGCGAACTATTCAAGATATGTTTAATGGCGATAATGCTTTTAAAAAAATGGTGAGAACAGTTGGGATGAACGCAATTGATAACTTTTCGCCAATAAAGAAACGTCTCATCAAATATGCCATGAAAATATAGTTTGTAAATTAATCCTGTAGCTAACACTACAGGATTATCATTAGTTTATTTAAAAGCTACTTGATAAGATGTTGGGATAAATGGAGATGCTGGAATTCTTAGCGGCCAGTAAGGATCTTTCAATAAACCTCGACCAATTGCAACTAAATCAGCATCGCCAGTACTTAATACATAATCAGCAAGATAAGGGTCTTCAAGCATACCAACAGTAATAATTGGCAAATTAGTGACCTTTCTAATAGCACGCGCTAAATAAACCTGGTATCCAGCATGAAATAGAGGCGTATGCTTTGGATCTAACTGACCATCACCACCGCCACTCACATCTAAAACATCTGCGCCTGCTTGTGCAAAACGTTTAGCAATTTGGCAACCATAATTAATATCGTAACCATTAGTACCGTATTCTTGAGCCGAAAACCGAACAATTAGTGGCATATCTTTTGGCATCACTGATTTTGCTGCTTTAATTACTTGTTCACCAAATAATAATTTATCCTTACCATATTCGTCCGTTCTAATATTCGTTTTTGATGAACTGAATTGATGGATTAAATAACCATGTGCGCCGTGTATTTCAATTGCGTCAAAACCTGCTTCAACCGCACGTTTGGTTGATTGTTTAAATTTTTCGATAATATCAGCGATTTCACTTTTGGTTAATTCTCTTGGCGTTTGATATTGCCATTTTGGATTCGCTTCGACGTTCCCATCATAGCGGATAGGAGAACAGGATACGACGTCAGACTCACCCAAAGCTTTATGTCCTGCATGGGCAATTTGAATAGCGATTTTTCCTTCTTGAGCATGAACCGCATCAACGATACGTTTAAGCTGATCGCGTTGCTCGTCATTCCATAGACCTAAGCAATTTGGCGATATTCGACCATTTGGAGCAATATTGGTCATTTCTAAAATTATCAAACCCACGCCACCAACCGCTCGTGAAACATAATGAACAAAGTGCCAATCATTAGCCAATCCGTCTTTTGCTTGATATTGACACATGGGCGGCATAACAATACGATTTTTGAGTGATAAATTTTTTACTTTAAATGGCGTATTAATATAGGCTATTTTACCCATGGATGGCTCCTGTTTTTATTAATGGTGCAAATGTTTAAGTTAACTGACGAATAGTATATAGTGTTTAAAAACGGATTATTAGAGCAAATAAACGTTAAAAAACCCCGTTCCTCAACTTTTTTTGCAATTAAATCGTTTATGGTTTGCGAACTGATTTAAGATAGTAGAGCCAACATAATAAACCCAATAATCCTAAAACTGTTCCAGCAATAATTATCGCGATCCAACCATAGTTGCTATACAAATAAGTAGAAGCGATAGAACCCAACATGCCTCCGATAAAATAACTTACCATATAACCAGTGTTCATACGGCTACGTGCTTCTGGTCGAATTTGATAAATGGCGTTCATGTTTGATACATGAGTAACTTGAACAGCAAAATCCAGCAATACTACCCCAATAATTAAGGCTAAAAGTGAATATTCAGCAAGAGAAAGTGGTACCCATGAAGCAAGAAGTAATATTAGGCCAATGGTCGTGGCTAAAAAGCCTTTTCCTTTGTCTGATAATTTGCCAACGATAGGTGAACCTAGTGCACCAGCGGCACCGGCTAGGCCGAATAAACCGATTATAAAATCAGAATAATAGTAAGGTTTATTACTTAATAAAAAGGCAAGCGGCGTCCATAACAGTGAAAATAACGCAAAGGAAATAACTGCCAACAATGAGCGAATTCGTAAAACAGGTTCTTGTTTATATAGTGAGCCAATTGATAATAACAGTTGAAAATAGTTAATACAGATGGTGTTATTATAAGTTGGTAATGATAACCAAAGTAGCAAAGTAACAATGATCATTACTGACGCGGCAATCCAATAAACATAATGCCAATCAGTCATCGAAGAAACAAAACCAGCGAATGCACGACCTAATAATATACCTAGCAACATACCACTCATCAATGTACCGACAATTTTACCTCGATGCTCTGGTCGTGATAGTGTTGCGGCAAATGGAATTAGTACTTGGGCTACGGTTGAAAATAGACCTGTCATAGCCGTACCAAGCATAAGTAACCATAAGTTTTGTGAAGTTGCACTAATAATTAGCCCACAGGTTGATAATATCATCAAGGTCAATATTAATCGTTTACGTTCTATTTTGTCACCCAGTGGGGTAATGAACAGCAAGCCAACAGCATAACTAAATTGTGCAGCCATAATGATAAAACCTGCATGTTTAATTGCAATATGTAAATCATTAGTTATCGAGTGTAATAGTGGTTGTGCATAATAATTACTCGCTACCGCGACGCCAATGGCAAATGCCATTAGGAATACTAACCATGCAGATAGCCCTTGAGCTTGTTTGCTATTCATAATAAACAATTTAGAAAATAAATAAT
Organism: Gilliamella sp. wkB72; assembly: GCF_001693745.1. Lineage (NCBI taxonomy): Bacteria > Pseudomonadati > Pseudomonadota > Gammaproteobacteria > Orbales > Orbaceae > Gilliamella > Gilliamella sp. wkB72. The sequence continues at coordinate 116,209 of NZ_LZEI01000009.1, forward strand.
GTGTAATTATATATCAAAAGGTTGTTAGATACTGATAGATTGTGTTGATTATTGATTTAATAGATTATAAATAGGTGTTGCTAAGCCAATTTTTGCATTTTCCGATTTTAGTTTATACCAATAACCATTCGATTCATCTAGACATTTAGTATTGCCTTTGATCTCACAGTAAATAGGCACAATATCTAAATGAAAATGGCTAAAAGTATGTCGAAATGCAATTAACTGTTTGGGTTTGCTAGTTTTAATACCATGGCTGTCTAGCCAGTCAGTTAATGCTTGCTCGCTTGCAAATTGTGGTAAACAATATAATCCGCCCCAAATACCAGCAGGCGGTCTTTTTTCAAGCCAAATCATGTTGTTATGTTCAAGCATTAAAAAGTAGGCGGTTTTTTCAGGAATAGTCTTTTTAGGTTTTTTAGTTGGATATTGTTGCCAACTGTCGGTCTTATAAGCAATACATAATTGATGTAAAGGGCATAAAGTGCATTTGGGTTTAGAACGAGTACAAACCATTGCACCAATATCCATCATGGCTTGATTAAATTTAGCAACTTCATTTTTAGGCGTGACTTGCTCACTTAATTGCCAAAGTTGATTTTCGACATTTTTATTACCAGGCCATCCTTCTATAGCAAAAGTTCGGGTTAAAACCCGTTTTACGTTACCATCTAATATTGGATAATGTTGATTTTGTGATAGAGATAGGATAGCCCCAGCGGTTGAGCGCCCAACGCCTGGTAAGGCGATAACATCCTCAAATTTGGTTGGAAATTTTCCCCCAAACTTGTCAGCTATAACTTGTGCTGCTTTATGTAAATTACGAGCACGTGCATAATAACCAAGTCCAGTCCAAAGATGTAAGATATCGTCAATTGGAGCCTTCGCTAAATCGGTAATTTTAGGAAACTGTTTAATAAAGCGCTTAAAGTATGGAATAACAGTTGCAACTTGAGTTTGTTGCAGCATAACTTCTGACAACCAAACATGATAAGGGCTTTTTTCAATTTGCCATGGTAATGATTTTCTGCCGTACTGTTCATACCAGTTGAGTACGGCATTTGAAAAACTTAAGTTAGTCATTACATGACAGCGGTAATAGAATCACTAGGATAACAACCAAGCACTTTAGTATATAAAGTGATGGAAGCTAATTCTTTAAGTGCGATCTGCATTTCGTAATCGTTAATATTACCTTGTAAATCAATATAAAACATCTCTTCCCAAGATGTGCCATGGATAGGGCGTGATTCAAGTTTTGTCATAACAATATTATGATTACGTAATACGGATAAAGCATCTACCAAAGCCCCAGCTTGTTGGCCCGTTTTCATCAAGATTGTAGTTTTGGCCGGAATTTGATCGGAAACTTCAATCGATTCACGCGATAACACAATAAAGCGGGTGATATTCTCTTTTTGATTAGCAAAATTGTGCTCCAGAACTTGTAAGCCATATAATTCACCACCGTCTTTATTTCCCATAGCTGCGATGTTTGGTTGATTTAATTTAGCTACGGTTTCCATTGCTGACGAAGTGCTATCACAATAAACAATTTTCCAATGAGGATACTTTTCTAAGAAATTACTACATTGTTGGAATGGTTGCGGGTGGCTATAAATAGTATCTATTTGCTCAAGTTTAGTGTTAGGAAGAGCTAAAATGCAGTGATCAATCATTAAGGATAGTTCACCAATAATATGTAAATTGGTTTTTTGTAACAAATCATACACTTCATTAATAGATCCCGAACTCGAGTTTTCTATCGGTACAATTCCATAATCAACAACTTTTGATTCAATCTTTTCAAAAACATCTTTAAATGTATTACAACTTGATTCAGTCAATTGATCAAAATGGGCGCTAGCATAACGGCGAGTTGCTGAATGTGAATATGAACCTTTTGGTCCTAAGAAAGCAATTTTAGCTGATGAGATAACGCCTTGGTTGAGTTTTTCTTGTAAAAACTTCTGTTGTAGTAGAACCGAATCTTCAATAATAATTTGGTATAAACGCTTAATTAATAGGTCATCAAGATGATATTGTTTACCTTGTTCGATTAATGCCTTAATCAATGAACGTTCACGATCTAAATCACGCACAGGGATATTTGCTTTTATTTTAGCCTGGATAACTTCGGCTGAAATTTGGCGTCTTTCAGCAATGATTTCAATTAATTTTTGATCAAGTTGGTTAATTTTGTTTCGTAAAGGCAATAAAGGACTGGTTGTCATATTCATTAATAGATTAAAAATTAGATGGGTAATATTATAACAAGCAAAAAAATAAAGGCACTATTAAAGTGCCTTTTTGTTAAATTATAAATTATTATTCTTCTTCAATTACTGTATTTTTAATACTGTCAAATGCACGGCGCGACTCACCTTTATGTTGGAGTTTATTTAGTTGTCTTTCAAGTTTACCAACTAAATCATTAATTGCAGCATACATGTCAGTGTGTTTAGCGGAAGCAACTAGTGGCGAGCCTTTGGTTGCAATGGTTGCATCAATAATAAATCCATCGGGCTCTTTAGATAAGATAAAGTGAGGGTTGATTAGTAGAGCTCTCCATTTATCTAATTTCGAAAACTTATCTTCAAGATAACTACGAATTGCAGGAGTAATGTCCATTTGTTTACTTGTGATACTTAAAGTCATAATTGACCTCCACTATGTTTACTTACTAATTGAGCCATTATTATATTGATTACATTGACAAATTTTTCACATTTCGTCAATAGGTTATTAGGTTTATATTAAGATTTTTGTGACTTTTGTCTAAAATAATTTATTGGTATTTGATATTAGGTAGCACAGAACTGCTTTTAATCTGTTTTTTATTATATACTGTGGTTTATTTAGATTGATTTAAAGTATTAAGTTTAGTTATTTAATGAGGAATATGTGAGCTATTTAGATAATGTTAAGATTGTTTTAGTTGAAACTTCGCATACTGGTAATATGGGGTCTGCTGCTCGTGCAATGAAAACGATGGGATTAACTCGTTTATGTTTAGTGAACCCTGTAATAAAACCCGATTCCCAATCGATTTCACTGGCAGCCGGGGCGAGTGATATTATCAAACAGGCACAGATTTTTTCATCCCTTGAAGAGGCGGTAGCAGATTGTTCTTTGGTTATAGGTACCAGTGCGCGTCCTAGAAGTTTGCAATGGCCAAACTTAACCCCGAAAGAGTGTGGCGACAAAATTATTGCTGAAACCGCGCATCATGCTCAAGTGGCTTTAGTTTTTGGTCGAGAAAGAGTTGGATTAACTAATGATGAATTACAAAAGTGCCATTTTCATGTTGGTATTCCAGCTAATCCAGATTATAGCTCTTTAAATTTAGCTATGTCAGTTCAGGTTCTAACTTACGAAATTCGAATGTCAATGTTGTCAACTTTAGAGGCATCATTAAAACATGATGATGACAATCTGAATGAGGTTCAGTATCCTAAAAGTGAAGATATTGAACGGTTTTATCAGCATTTAGAGCAGACGTTATTAAAAACCGGATTTATTAATCCTAATCATCCTGGGCAGATTATGGGTCGTTTACGTAGATTATTTACGCGAGCTGGTATTGAACAACAAGAACTCAATATTTTACGGGGAATTTTAACGTCAATAGATAAAAAATAGTGAGATTAGTCCCCTAGTTTTGTGTAAATCTAGGGGATTTTTTATTATTAAGTTTTTTTACGCCAAGTTGTGCCGTTAGCACCATCTTCTAAAATAATATTCATTTGATTGAGTTTATCTCGAGCTTCATCAGCTAAAGCCCAATTCTTACTTGCTCGAGCATCGTTGCGTTGTTTAATTAACGCTTCAATTAGCTGTGTATCTTCATCATCTTGACTATTACCTTGTAAGAATTTAACCGGATCTTGTTCAAGTAAACCTAGTACAGAAGATAAATAACGTAACTCAGCAGCTAGTTCATTAGCTAATGGCATGTTATTTTCTGCTTTAGCTTTGTTGATCTCTCGAGCCAAATCAAATAGAGTTGAATAAGCTTCTGGAGTATTAAAATCATCATCCATTGCCTGACAAAATTGTCGATGATAATCGCTATCTGGCGTGTTGTGCGGATAGTTAGCATCGGTGTCTCTCAAAGCCGTATAAAGTCTTTCTAAAGCGGTACGAGCTTGTTTTAGATTTTCTTCACTATAGTTAAGTTGACTACGATAATGGCCTGATAATAAGAAATATCGAACAGTTTCAGCATCATAATGTTTTAAAACATCACGGATAGTGAAAAAGTTATTCAGTGATTTGGACATTTTCTCTTGGTCTATCATTACCATGCCTGAGTGCATCCAATAATTTACATATTGGCCATTATGGGCACAGGTTGATTGGGCAATTTCGTTTTCATGATGTGGGAACATTAAGTCAGAACCACCGCCATGAATATCAAAATGGTTGCCTAATTGATGGCTATTCATTGCAGAGCATTCAATGTGCCAACCAGGTCGACCTTTCCCCCATGGTGAATCCCAGCTTGGTTCGTTGGGTTTTGACATCTTCCAGAGAACGAAGTCCATTGGATTATGTTTTACGTCCACTACATCAACTCGAGCACCTGCTTGTAACTGTTCTAAATTTTGGCGTGATAAAATACCGTAGTTAGGATCACTATCTACCGAAAACATCACATCTCCATTGTCAGCAATATAAGCATGATTTTTTCTTATTAACTCTTCAACAAGTTCAATGATTTGTGACATATGACGAGTTGCTCGAGGTTCGACATCTGGTCGTTTGATATTAAGTGCATCGAAATCGGCATACATCTCATTTAACATACGTTCAGTTAATTCGTCACAAGTTTCACCATTTTCTAATGCACGCTTGATGATCTTGTCATCGACATCGGTAATATTACGAACATAAGTGAGATCGTAACCTAAAAAACGTAAATAACGAGTAACGACATCAAATGCGACAAAAGTACGGCCATGGCCAATGTGGCATAGATCATAGATAGTAACACCACAAACATATAGCCCAACTTTATTTGGTGTAATTGGTTTAAATATTTCTTTCTCACGTGATAATGTATTAAATATTTTGAGCATTTTATCCTGCAGAATAAATTTGATAAATTTTAGTGTTTAATATAACAAAAAACTGGAAGTGGCGAAATTACTTCTTATAATCTCGTTAAATAAATTAAATGGAATTAATTGATGATATAAAAATTTGGGGTAGAAGCTTTCGGGCTAATTTTAATGATTATAATCACTGCCTTTCAAGTTATTTGTATTGCAATAGGCTTTAAATTTGATAATCACTTAGAAAAATTACTATTTTTGTTTACGTGGATTCTTTTAGCAATAGTATTCTTTGTGGTTTTTGTTAACAAGGATTTAGGAGGCTTTGGCAATATAGGGTTTTATAAGTTTATTGCACTTTTTGTTGGTTTTTTGGCATGTCTTCTAGCGTCTTTTGCTAATTTATCACTCACTATTATATATATATTAATTTTGATACTTAAAAAGCTATTTAAGTTAATAGGTTTTAAATATCGATATAAATGAGAGAACTTTGATTGGATAGATGAGTGAAAATTGGCGAGTAAACTCGCCAATTTAAATTGCTATTAAATTTATTTAAAAAGGCGGTAAAGATAAATAAGTAAAATAGAACCAAGCACAGAGATAAACAAGCTTGGGAAGTTAAAACCAGTCACACTACCCCAACCAAAGAAGGTACTGATATAACCGCCGACTAATGCACCAGCTACACCAAGTAGGATAGTTTTTATCACACCAACACGGCCTAATGGCATAAAAAACTTAGCGATCCATCCAGCAATTAATCCTAGAATAATCCAGCTTAAAATACCCATGATAATTTCCTTCGTCTAATTAAGTTGAAAGTTACTAGTATAGCTAAAAAATAACGATGATAGTTGTTGAACAGATATTAATAAAACGTAAATTTACAGCTTTAAAAATTGTTATCTAAATATGAAGAAAAATGATTATTATGTAGAACAGTATGAAGCTATAGATGTATGAAACACAAATTCATACAAATATTAGGCGTAGTTTACAATTATTTTTTCAATTATTCTAGGTATTTTGTTTAATTGTTGATTTATATGATTAATGATTTGGAGCGATAATGTAATCGCCCCTGATATTAAACTATTCGAAAATCGTTTTGTGTAGAACCTTTATTACATCTTCAGCATCATTGCTTCTTGCTAGAAGGCAAAGATTATGGGTGCTAGCACCGTAACAACAAAGTCGAATAATAAAGTCATCTAAAGCGCCAAAGACTTCTTTAGCGATACCTTTTGTTGTGGTTAGATTGTTACCAATGATGGCAATTAGTGCTAAATCTTCTTCAACTTCAACATGGCAAACTGTTGATAATTCATCGAATAATGCTTTTGTTAATAGGCTATTTCCATTGGTATTAGTGCCTGTAGTATCAATGGTTAATGCGATACTAACTTCAGAGGTGGTGACTAAATCAACCGAAATATTATGTTTAGCCAATATGGTAAAGACATTAGCTAAAAAACCTTGTGCGTGTAGCATATTTAAGCTAGTTAAAGTCAATAATGTTTGTTTGCGACGAAGCGCTAACGCTCTAAATGAAGGTAGTGCAGATTTTATGCTATGTGTGTTATAAACGATAGTTCCACCTGCTTCTGGCGCTTTACTTGAACCAACAAATACTGGAATATTGCTACGTACAGCAGGAACAAGTGTTGCAGGGTGTAGAACTTTAGCACCAAAGGTCGCCATTTCAGCTGCTTCAGCAAATGATATTTCGTCAATTCGTTTCGCACCTGATGTGATACGAGGATCGGTAGTATAAATACCAGCAACATCGGTCCAAATGTCTATTTGCGTGGCGTTTAAAGCCTCACCAAGAAGAGCTGCGGTATAATCACTACCACCACGACCTAAAGTTGTGGTTTTGCCCGTACTTTCACTACCAATGAATCCTTGAGTAACTACGATAGCTTCTGGATTCAAAGATTTTAAATGTGCACAGCAAAGTTGTTTAATTTCGTCAATTTTTGGTACGGCTTTACCAAACTTGTCATCGGTACGCATCACTTTACGTACATCAAACCATAGGGCATTTTTTTGTTTTTGTTTTAATATTTCGACAAATAGTTTTGATGACATTATTTCGCCATGACTGACTAATTCATCCGTCAAAGCAGGGGAAGTTGCCAAGCTTGCAGCTTCTGATAATGAGGCAATATTTGCAATTATTTGGTCAATTTCAGCGCGTAGGGTTGGATTTTCAGGAAGATTTTCTAATATGTTGTATTGAATCGATTGAATTTTAGCGATATGTTTTGCTCTTACATTGGCATCACGACCTTCAGCTAATGCTACCAGTAAATTTGTTATACCTGCAGAGGCAGACAACACAACAACTTTGACACTAGGATTAGCTATAACAATATTGGCACTATTAACCATTGCGGGATAATCTGCAACACTAGTACCGCCAAACTTAGCAATTATAAATGATCTTTCCATGTATTCCTCATATTAAAAATTTTTATTTTTAACAGAGATAGAGCGGGCATGTCCTAATACAGTTAAAAAAATACATACCATGAAGCGCTCCACCTGTTAGGGTGACAACCCAAGGGATTCAGCCCTTGCAGTCGATTTAATTGCTTTCTGGAATAACAATTAAACCTCGGCATTACATCCCCTCAATCATTTATTTGCGGCTCCAGTCCCTAAAATGATCTGCCTGAGTAATGCGCCTCTTCTTAATTCTGATTTCAGTGTCGTATAGGATTAACGATTTTACCAAATGTGTCAATAGGTTAAATATTAAAAAAAATTATAGAGCTTTGTTAAAATAAACTGTTAATTATAAACTCCGTTCAAATAATTCAATAATCGTTTGATATAGTTTTTTCACAGAACAATCTTTAGTTGGTGTGCTAAAAATTGTATCATCACCGGCAATTGAGCCTAAAATCCCTTCTGATTTACCGATTGAATCTAACAATCTCGCAATAAGCTGAGCTGCGCCTGGGCTTGTTCGAATAACAACCATTGAACTATTGTAATCAATATCTAATACTAAATTTTTTAATGGACTGCTTGTTGTTGGAACACTCATTTCAGCAGGCAAACAATAAACCATCTCAGATTTTGCGTTGCGAGTTCTTACAGCGCCAAATTTAGTTAACATTCGCGATACTTTAGATTGATTTATATTATCAAATCCTTGTTCTTGTAAGGCTTGTACGATACCTATCTGAGAACTAAACTTTTCTTGTAAAAGCATTTCTTTGAAAGTTTTAGTGAGATCTTTTTGTTTCATACTGTTCCTTTAAATTTAATTTATGACTAACTGATTAAAACAATAAGTCATATTAACGGGTTAACTAAAATGCTTGATTACGGTCAGTTATTTTTAATGATTGCTAATTAAGCAAGTGTTCTTATAAAGCTTCATTCAAATATTGAATATAATCTACATAATTATGCATGACATTTGCATAAAATTAAAGATTAGATTTTATAGCATTTTTGGGACGAAATGATTTAATGATGTGATCATGTGTTTCGATGTAAGGACCTTCTAGCAGATCAATACAATATGGAACACTTGCAAATATGCCAGTAACAATAGTGTTACCTTCATCATCCTTTACACCTTCAAGTGTTTCCTTGATTGATTTTGGTCGGCCTGGTAAATTCAAAATTAAACATTGCTTACGAATAACACCAACTTGTCTGGATAAAATCGCAGTTGGAACAAAATGTAAACTAATCTGCCGCATCTGTTCGCCAAATCCGGGCATTATTCTATCTGCGATAGCTAAAGTTGCGTCAGGTGTTACATCTCTTATTGCTGGTCCTGTTCCGCCTGTGGTTAAAATCAGATTACATTGCAAATCATCAACCAATTCGCATAATGTTTTTTCAATGATGATTTGTTCATCGGGAATAATGCGTTGTTCGGTAATAAAAGCTGTTTTCAATGCAGATTTCAACCATGATAACAAAGCTGGAATACCTTCATCTTGATAAACGCCTTGTGATGCTCTATCTGATATTGAAACTAATCCAATTTTAACCATAACATTTATTCCTTAATCCATATATTTATCTAAATATTAAACAATATTGTCAATTGATTAAACATGATATCATATTATTCAAATAGCAATTTACTCAATTAGGATACATTTATGTCGTCAACACCTGCACTAGAACTTATAGCGCTAAAGAAAAAATATAAAAATGGTGTAGAAGCATTAAAAGGAATTAATTTAACTGTAGCGGCAGGAGATTTTTATGCTTTACTTGGACCAAATGGTGCAGGTAAGTCAACCACCATTGGTATTATTAGCTCTTTAGTTACTAAAACCTCAGGCCAAGTTAAAATCTTTGGATATGACTTAGATACGGATCTTGTTAATGCAAAAAGACAATTAGGACTTGTTCCTCAGGAATTTAACTTTAACCAATTTGAAGAAGTAATCCAAATTGTTACCAATCAAGGTGGTTACTATGGGTTGCCACGAAAATTGGCTTTACAACGAGCTGAAAAGTATCTGCGTATTTTAGATTTATGGGATAAACGACATAGTAGAGCTAATATGTTATCAGGTGGGATGAAAAGACGACTAATGATAGCTCGCGCACTTGTCCACGAACCTAAATTATTAATTCTGGATGAACCTACTGCTGGGGTTGATATAGAGTTACGTCGTTCCATGTGGGATTTTCTACGTGAGATTAATAAACAAGGTATCACCATTATATTAACCACGCATTATTTGGAAGAAGCAGAAATGCTTTGCCGTCACATTGGTATAATTCAGCACGGAGAATTAATTGCTAACTCTTCAATGCGTGATTTACTAGCAAAAAGTCAATCTGAAACAATTATTATTGATTATGTACCAACATCAACACCAATCTCCCTTAAAGGGTATAATTATACTGATATTGAATCTGGCATGTTAGAAGTAAACGTAGATAAACAACAAGGATTAAATCAGTTATTTGAACAACTCAATCAACAAAACATAAAAGTGATTAGTGTTCGTAATAAAGCTAATCGATTAGAAGAATTATTTGTAGATTTGTTGCGAAATGATACCAAAGGAGCTATTGATGAATAATTTATATTGGATTGCCTTAAAAAGTATTTGGCGTAAAGAAGTTACCCGATTTTTAAGAATTTGGATCCAAACACTGATTCCTCCTGTTATTACAATGTCACTATATTTTATTATTTTCGGTAATTTAATCGGTTCGCGAGTTGGTGATATGGGTGGCTTTAGTTATATGGCATTCATTGTGCCAGGCTTAATTATGATGTCGGTCATAACCAATTCATATACAAACGTCTGTTCTTCATTTTTTAGTGCTAAATTTCAACGTAATATTGAAGAAATACTTGTTGCTCCTGTTCCGACTCATATTATTATTTGGGGATATGTTGGTGGTGGTGTAATGCGTGGTTTATTAACTGGTGTGTTGGTCACTGCTGTATCGTTATTTTTTGTTAGATATGAAGTTCATTCGTGGACTTTTGTAGTTTTCACCTTATTATTAACCTCAATTTTGTTTTCATTAGCTGGATTGTTAAATGCAGTATTTGCAAAATCATTTGATGATATAAGTATTATTCCAACCTTTGTATTAACACCGTTAACTTACTTGGGCGGAGTTTTTTATTCAATCACTATGTTACCGACTTTTTGGCAATGGGTTTCTAAACTTAATCCTATTGTTTATATGATTAATGGATTTCGCTATGGTTTTTTAGGTATTAGTGATGTTTCATTAGTCATTACTTTTTCGATGCTTATATTATTTGTTAGCATTTTATATTTTATAGCATGGCGAATAATTGAAAGTGGAAGAGGTCTTAGAAGTTAGACAGAACTGACTAAACCGCCGACCAATGTCGGCGGTAAGATAAAACTTATTTTGCTCCTGCAACGGCTTCTTTTGCCATTTCAGTAATTTTAGCAAAATCACCTTTAGCAATTGCATCAGTTGGAATAAACCAAGTTCCACCAACGCAAAGAACATTATCAAGCGCTAAATAATCGCGATAGTTTTTAGGATTCACACCGCCAGTAGGGCAGAATTTCATATAACCACAAGGACCAGCAAACGCTTTTAACGCAGCAACACCGCCATTAATTTCAGCAGGGAAGAATTTTAATGCTGTTAAACCATATTCTTGAGCTGTTAATAATTCTGAAATGGTTGCAATCCCAGGAATAACTGGCACAGGGCCTTCAACTGCTGCTTTTAAAATAGAGTCAGTAATACCCGGAGTGATGATAAATTCTACACCCGCCTCAGTTACTTGTTTAAGTTGCTCTACTGTGGTTACAGTACCGGCACCGACTACAGCTTCTGGAACTTCGTTAATAATTTTCTTAATTGCGTCAAGTGCACAAGCTGTTCTTAATGTGACTTCTAAAACCTTCACGCCACCAGCAATCAATGCTTTTGCTAAAGGAACGGCATCTTCTAAACGCTCAATAACAATAACAGGAACTACTGGACCTAATGTTAAAATTTCTTCAGCGCTTTTTTTCCAATTTTTCATATGTATTACCTATACTTTATTTACTTCTATACAGCAATAAGCCCTCAAATTATTGAGGGCTTATTTTACTCATAAATACCTAATTTCTTTTCTAAATAGTGAATGTTCGTGCCACCTTTTATGAAGCCTTCATCATTTAAAATCTCTAGATGAAGTTCGATATTGGTTTTTATACCATCAATAACCAGTTCTGCTAATGCATTCTTCATGCGGGCAATAGCGACTTCACGAGTTTCACCATAGGCGATTAATTTACCGATCATTGAATCATAATATGGTGGTACAGTATAGCCAGCATATATATGTGATTCCCAACGGATACCAAATCCTCCCGGAGCATGGAAACGTGTTATTTTGCCCGGAGATGGCATAAATGTTTTTGGATCTTCGGCATTGATTCGGCATTCAATTGCATGGCCTTTAATTTCAATGTCACTTTGCTTAATTGACAAAGGTTGTCCAGCTGCAATCAGAATTTGTTCACGAATAAGATCAACTCCAGTAACCATTTCAGTAACTGGGTGTTCTACTTGAATACGAGTATTCATTTCGATGAAGTAGAATTCACCATTTTCAAATAAGAACTCAAAAGTACCTGCACCACGATATCCAATCTCGATACATGCATTAACACAACGTTCACCGATGAATTTACGCATTTTGGGTGTAATACCAACCGCTGGTGCTTCTTCAAGTACTTTTTGGTGACGTCTTTGCATTGAACAATCGCGTTCACCTAAATAAACTGCATGACCTTGCCCATCAGATAAAACTTGTATTTCGATATGGCGTGGGTTTTCTAGGAATTTTTCCATGTAAACCATATCATTATTAAATGCAGTTTTTGCTTCAAGTTTAGTCATTTTGATTGATTGTTCGAGATCTTTTTCTTCACGAACAATACGCATTCCACGACCACCGCCGCCGCCAGACGCTTTAATAATAACTGGATAACCAATTTTTTTAGCAATTTGCTTATTAAGGTCCATATTACTGCCAAGAGGACCATCAGAACCAGGAACACAAGGTACGCCTGCTTTTTTCATTGCTTCAATGGCTGAAACTTTATCACCCATTAAACGAATAGTATCAGGTTTTGGACCGATAAATATAAAGCCTGAACGTTCAACTTGTTCAGCAAAATCCGCATTTTCTGATAAAAATCCATATCCAGGATGAATAGCTGCTGCGCCGGTTACTTCGGCAGCAGAGATTAATGCAGGGATATTAAGATAACTTTTGGCTGAAGCTGCTGGACCTATACAAACGGTTTCGTCTGCAAGTAGCACATGTTTTAAGTCTTTATCTGCCGAAGAGTGAACAGCGACAGTTTTAATTCCAAGTTCTTTACATGCTCTTAAAATACGAAGAGCGATTTCTCCGCGGTTAGCAATAAGAATTTTATCAAGCATATTCAATCTCTTAATCGTCTAAGTTAACAAATAATTCTGATTATTCAATAATGAATAGTGGTTGATCGAATTCAACTGGTTGACCATTTTCAACTAAGATAGCTTTAATAGTCCCTGCTTTTTCTGATTCAATTTGGTTCATCATTTTCATTGCTTCAACAATGCAAAGCACATCACCAACATTTACAGACTGACCGACTTCAACAAATGCTTTAGATTCAGGGCTTGGAGTTCGATAAAACGTACCAACCATTGGTGATTTTATGGTTGTGCCACTATTAGTTTCTGTGATGACTTCTGCTTCAACTGTAGCCGCAGTGACTGTAGGAGCAGGAACAGCAACTGGTTGGGGAATTTGAATGTTTTGCACTGGAGCTGTATAGGTAGGTGTCGACCGACTAATTCGAACCGATTCTTCACCCTCAGAAATTTCAAGCTCAGAAATACCTGATTCTTCTACTAATTCAATTAACTTTTTAATTTTACGTATATCCATGAATTACACCGTGTTTATTTGATATAAATAACAATTATTTTAATGTACCTTTAATATCTTAAAAGTAATCTTTTAATTCGATACTAAAAATAGTAACTCAACATTAACGCGGAAGGATACACTGTAAATCATAATTTGTCATTATATATCTCCTTTACAAACACTTGTTATACTATTTTCTAGGTATTATTTTTAAATTGCGATACAATATAACCCTTAATTATTATTGAGGCTGGCTGTGGTTTTTATCTGCTAAATGAACTATTATTTGTCGGATAAAATTAAAATATATATTTTGTAGACGCCTAAGTTTGCTTCTAATACTCAAATATATTTAAACAAGATTAATTCTAGGAAGAGTTTTTATTATGTTCAAAAAAGTTCGCGGCTTGTTTTCAAATGATTTATCGATTGATTTAGGTACAGCCAACACGCTTATTTATGTTAAAGGGCAAGGCATTGTGCTTAACGAACCTTCAGTTGTTGCCATTCGTCAAGATCGCTCAGGAACACCTAAAAGTGTTGCTGCCGTTGGCCATGCTGCGAAACAGATGCTAGGGCGAACACCTGGTAATATTGCAGCTATCAGACCAATGAAAGACGGTGTGATTGCAGACTTTTCCGTCACTGAAAAAATGTTACAGTATTTTATTCGACAAGTTCACAGCCATAGCTTCTTAAGACCAAGTCCTCGTGTATTGGTATGTGTGCCAGTTGGCGCAACACAAGTGGAACGTCGTGCTATTCGTGAATCAGCATTAGGTGCTGGTGCTCGTGAAGTTTATTTAATTGAAGAACCAATGGCTGCGGCAATTGGTGCTGATTTACCAGTTTCTGCACCAACTGGCTCAATGGTTGTTGATATCGGTGGCGGTACAACAGAAGTGGCTGTTATTTCATTAAATGGCGTAGTTTATTCCGCTTCTGCACGCATTGGTGGAGACCGTTTTGATGAAGCAATAATCAATTATGTTCGTCGCAATTATGGTGCATTAATTGGTGAAGCGACCGCAGAAAAAATTAAACACTTCATTGGAAGTGCTTATCCAGGTGATGAAGTCCTTGAAATCGAAGTACGTGGTCGTAACTTAGCTGAAGGTGTGCCACGTAGTTTTACACTAAATTCGAATGAAATCTTAGAAGCATTACAAGAGCCATTAAGTGGTATTGTTAGTGCTGTTAAAGTTGCTCTAGAACAATGTCCTCCAGAACTAGCTTCTGATATTTCAGAACATGGTATGGTATTGACTGGTGGTGGTGCATTATTACGTAATATTGATAAATTATTATCTGCTGAAACAGGGATTCACGTTGTTGTAGCTGAAGACCCACTTACTTGCGTAGCTCGTGGTGGTGGTAAAGCTCTTGATATGGTAGATATGCATGGTGGTGATCTCTTCAGTGAAGAGTAATAATATTACTAGCAAGTAACGAATATTTCATTTTTTCCGCCGACATTGTCGGCGGAGTCATATCTTAAAATAGTTAAATTCTAGATATATAACAGGTAAATACTGGACAATGAAATTACTTTTTTCTAAACGTTCGCCTCTGAGTGTTCAATTATTTATATCACTGGCACTCGCTTTGACGTTAATAGTGTTAGATATCAATTATCGTCCTTTTAAAGAGGTTCGTTATTATTTAGATACCTTAATTTCGCCACTTTATCATGTTTCAAATGCACCAAAATCATCATTTGATTCGCTGTATGAAATGTCGAAAACACAAGAGACACTAATTAAAGAAAATGCAGAACTGCAAGAAACCTTAATGCAACAAAAAAGTAATCTATTATTGCTTGAACATTTAAAGCATGAAAATGACCGCCTAAGAGGGCTATTAGGTTCACCTTTAAGACATGATGAACATAAAATGGCTGCTCAAGTATTATTAGCTGATACTGATCCTTACGTTTATCAGGTGGTAATTAATAAAGGTAAAAATGACGGTGTATATATAGGTCAGCCGGTAGTAGATGAAAAAGGTATCGTTGGACAAATTTATCAAACCGCTCAATCAACAAGCCGAGCGATCTTAGTTTGTGATTATCAACATGCAATTCCAGTACAAGTATTAAGAAATGATATTTCAATGGTAGCTGTTGGTAATGGATGCAGTAACGATTTAACGCTTGATTTTTTACCTAACAATGTTGATGTCAAAGTTGGTGATGTTTTAGTCACTTCTGGACTTGATGGTCGCTTCCCAGAAGGGTACCCAGTGGCTGTGGTTAGTTCAGTAAAGCTTGATATAAGTGATTCCACCCCCATTATTTCTGCTACGCCAACCGCAGATTTAAAACGTTTACGTTATCTACTGTTATTGTGGGGCGATCAAGGAGTAAAACATGAGGGGTAATAATCGAATTAGTATACTGGTTATTTGGTTAACGTTGCTAATTGGCTTATGTGTACAAATCATACCGTGGTCACCTGAATATAATATGTTTAAGCCTCATTTATTAATGTTAATTATGGCCTATTGGTTAATAGCATTACCGCACCGAATTGGTATGAGCATAGCATTTTTATTAGGTATCATTTTAGATCTATTCTCAGGATCGCTTTTAGGTATTCACGCATTTATTTTTTCATGCGTGGCTTATTTGTTAATGTTTAAATTCCAGTTAATCCGTAATTTAGCTTTATGGCAACAATCAATTATTATTTTTGCCGTTTCGCTTTGTTATAATATATTAGTATTTCTGTTTCAAGTCAGTATTTATCATACCATAACGATTTCACCTTTAATTTTAGTATCTAGTTTTGTTGATGGGGTATTATGGATAGTGATTTATCTATTCTTACGACTAATAAGACGGAACTTTGCTATTAATTAATAAGGGATCATTATGTCTGTCGAATTATTAATGAACGTAACGCCATCAGAAACTCGGGTGGCATATATTGAAGATGGGATATTACAAGAAATCCACGTAGATCGTGAATCACGTCGAGGTATTGTAGGAAATATCTATAAAGGCAAAATCATTCGTATTTTACCGGGTATGCAAGCTGCGTTTGTTGATATCGGTCTTGAAAAAGCTGCTTTTTTGCACGCCTCGGATATCATGCCGCATACCGAATGTGTATCGGACAGTGAACAAGAACAGTTTCAAGTTAAAGATATTTCTGAATTGGTACGTCAAGGCCAAGATTTAATGGTACAAGTTGTTAAAGATCCATTGGGGACTAAAGGTGCCAGACTTACTACAGATATAACTTTACCTTCGCGTTATTTAGTTTTAATGCCTGGTCCTAACTCTGCTCATGTAGCGACATCGCAACGAATTGAATCGGAAGAAGAGCGTGAAAGGCTTAAAAAAATTGTTGAACAATATGTTACCGATGAAAGTGGTTTTATTGTTAGAACTGCTGCCGAAGGAGCAAATGCTCACGAACTTGAACAAGATGCCAATTTTTTAAAACGTTTATGGGCAAAAATTCAAGAACGAATGGCGCGTCCAATCAGCAAATATTTAGTCTATGGTGAGCTTGCTTTATCTCAACGAGTATTACGGGATTTTGTTGGCGACCCAATTGAACGAATTTTGGTTGACTCTAAACTTACTTATGATTTGTTGGTTGAGTTTACACAGGAATTTATGCCAGAAGTTACCAACAAATTAACCCATTATCGCGGTAATATCCCAATTTTCGATCTGTATGATATTGAAAACGAAATTCAACGAGCGTTAGACCGTAAAGTCAAATTAAAATCGGGTGGTTATTTAATTATTGATCAAACCGAAGCTATGACGACCATTGATATTAATACTGGTGCATTTGTAGGTCATCGTAATTTAGAAGAAACTATTTTCAACACCAATATCGAAGCAACCATTGCGATTGCGCGTCAATTACGATTACGCAATTTAGGCGGTATTATCATTATCGATTTTATTGATATGCAAGAAGATATTCACCGTGAACGAGTGTTACTATCTTTACAAGACTTTTTAGCCAAAGACCGAGCACGAACATCCGTGAACACTTTTTCTGGTTTGGGGTTAGTTGAAATGACACGTAAGCGGACTCGAGAAAGTATTGGTCATATACTTTGTGAAGAGTGTCCTGCATGTAAAGGTCGAGGGATTGTTAAATCAGTAGAAACGGTTTGTAATGAAATACTCCGTGAAATTGTTCGTATATACAAAGCTCACCGCTCTGAATACTTTTTGGTTTATGCCTCAGCTGCAGTGGCTAATGCATTAACGACGGATGAATCACATGCGCTAGCAGAAGTTGAAGTGTTTGTTGGCAAACGTGTTGAAGTAAAAGTTGAACCACTTTATATTCAAGAACAATATGATGTAGTACTTATGTAATAATAAATTTTACAGTTTTTATATTGATAATCATTAGATTAAGGAATTTATGAACGTAGCCCAAGTGAGTGAACGGTTACTCAATCCAAATAACTTAAATCAGCAAGATATAGTAAATTTGCTTGATATGCTTAGTTCAAGGCAAATTGATTTTGGTGATTTATATTTTTTATCTGGTTATTACGAAAGTTGGTCTCTTGAAGATAGCATTATTAAAAATGCCTCTTTTCATCGCGATCAAGGTGTTGGTGTTAGAGCGATTATTGGTGAAAAAACAGGATTTGCTTATACTGATCAGCTTTCTTTAGCTCGATTAGAGCAAAGTGTATTAGCCGCAAACTCTATTACTAAAAATCAAACACCCATTATGGTTACTCCATTTAAAACGGCTAACAATATCATCAAGTATCCATCACTTAATCCGATAAATAGCTTTTCGCAAGAGCAAAAAATTGCCTTATTACACCAAGTTGATAAGTTAGCACGTTCAATTGATCCAAGAGTCATTGAAGTTTCAGCAAGCTTAATTGGTAGTTATGAAGACATTTTAATCGCAGGCACTGATGGTACCTTATGTGCAGATGTTAGGCCTTTAGTTCGCTTATCAGTATCCGTTCTTGTCGAACAAGATGGTAAACGTGAACGAGGGAGTAGTGGCGGTGGTGGTCGATTTAGTTATGACTATTTTTTAACGACTAATGCGAAAACAGGTGAAAGTTATGTAGATAGTTATACCCGAGAAGCTGTGCGTCAAGCTTTAGTTTTGCTCTCAGCCAAACCGGCTCCAGCAGGCACCATGCCAGTTGTTTTAGGTGCAGGTTGGCCAGGTGTGTTACTTCACGAAGCAGTAGGACACGGGCTAGAGGGAGACTTTAACCGTAAAAATAGTTCTGTGTTTTCAGGAAAAATTGGCGAACAAGTTACCTCAGAGCTTTGTACTATCGTTGATGATGGAACCATTGAAAATCGTCGAGGTTCACTCTCTATTGATGATGAAGGTACGCCAAGTCAAAAAACGGTATTAATCGAAAACGGTGTTTTAAAAGGCTACATGTTTGATAAGCTTAACGCAAAATTAATGAATTGCCATTCGACTGGCAATGGTCGCCGTGAAGGGTATGCCTGTTTACCTATGCCTAGAATGACCAATACCTACATGCTAGCGGGAACATCGAGTTTTGATGAAATCATCCAAAGTGTAGATTATGGACTATATGCACCTAATTTTGCAGGTGGGCAAGTCGATATAACTTCAGGAAAATTTGTCTTCTCAACTTCAGAAGCCTATTTAATTGAAAAAGGTAAAATTACTACGGCGGTCACAGGTGCAACGCTTATTGGATCAGGTATTGAAACGATGCAACAAATTTCAATGGTAGGCAATGATCTCGAACTTGATCCAGGTGTTGGTGTTTGTGGTAAAGCAGGGCAAAGCGTTCCTGTTGGAGTTGGTCAACCGACTTTAAAAGTGAATAATTTAACCGTAGGTGGTACTATTAACCACTAATAATAATACATTAATGAGAAAATAAGCTAAATGGATACAATCATTACACTATACCAAGCATTTGTTCATATGGATATAAAAACACTCTCAAACCCAGATGTGTTATGGATATTATATGGAATGCTATTTGTCATCATTCTATTAGAAAATGGTGTGTTACCCGCAGCTTTTTTACCGGGTGATAGTTTACTGTTTCTAACTGGCGTATTGATAAGTCTTGATGTTTTTCATTTTGGTCTTATAAACTTAATTCTAATTGCTGGTGCTGCCTTCGGCACATGGCTCGGTTATGCACAAGGCCGGTGGTTGGGTAATACCAAAACTGTACAGAATTGGATGGCACATTTGCCAGAAAAATATCACCATAAATCAGAGGTACTATTCCACAAATATGGCTTACAAGCACTATTTATTGGACGATTTATTGCATTTGTTCGCACATTATTACCAATGATGGCGGGGTTATCAGGTTTGCATAGCCGTAAATTTCACATCTACAATTGGGTAAGTGCAACATTATGGATATTTTTGATTGTTACATTAGGCTATTTATTTGGTTTATCACCAATTTTTAAAACATACGAAAAACAGATTATGTCTTTATTAATGTTAATACCAGTATTTTTATTGGTATTAGGATTAGTATTTTCGATTTGGTTAGCAGTAAAGCGTTGGTTAAGTAATAAAAAACAAGCAAAGCAAAACCGTAAAGAATAAAAAGGTGAAATTAACCGATAAGCCGGGTTCTGTCGTGGACAATCATTCCTCTAGGCTAATACTCACGCATTAGCTCAAGCAGTCTACCCGGATTCAACGCGGGCCGCGCCAATGAATCCCTATTTGACCTTGCTCCGAGTGGAGTTTACCGTGCCACAACTGTTACCAGTTGCGCGGTGCGCTCTTACCGCACCCTTTCACCCTTACCTGATCTTATTGCTAAGCCATCGGCGGTATACTTTCTGTTGCACTAGTCGTGAATGTTCGCTCTCGCCAACACTCCCCAGGCGTTACCTGGCACTCTGCCCTATGGAGCCCGGACTTTCCTCCCCTCTGTTTGTCTCCCTTTTGCAAGGGACTACAACAAAGCAGCGATTGTCTGGTTAATTTCGCAAACGAGTATAACGTAATAAAGACTTTTGTCCAGAGCGGAATAAAGTATATGAATGGAATCTAAACAAAATATGAAATGAAAATATGAGAATAAGGGGATTTAACGGTAAGAACAATCATTAAGCAAATAGATAAAAAAGCACATCTAATTGATGTGCTTAATAATCAAATGATAATTACCACTTCTTCTGTTTATTGTTTTGCGAATAGTTAAACCAAGTTACAACACCTTGGTTTACCACTACTTCTAACGTACCTTCAAGAATGTCGTATTGAGTTTCCCCAAAAATTGCATTTTTGGTTGAACTTTTTTTAAGATATGTATAAGTCCATTTTGATTCGTTAGCATTAATACTAACCTTACTTGCTGGTTGACCAAAAATATGCAGCAGTTGTGCCTCAGTGGTTGAGCCTTCAACAATTTTATCCACTTTCTCATGACTTAGTGGGGTACCTTGTTCTAAATAATTTTTTTGTGAACATGCGGATAATGCTAATACTGAAAATAAAAGAACCAAAATTTTACTAAGATTTTTCATAATAATTGCCTATTAAACTATGATTTATATCAAAAGATGGCTAATCATAGCATAGGATTAATATTGATGAAAATAATCAAGTTAGTTTAAATAAGGAAAATAGATGAATTGAATTGATAAAAGAATAAAGCAAAAACGAACACATGAAAACAAGTGTTTCTATATGTTTCCATATGTTTGTAAAAAAGTGTTAATTAGATTGTTGTCAGTTAATGATTTGAAGATGTATTATCTGAACTTTTTCTCAAAACTCGCTTAATTGGCTGTCTTGTCATTGAATTTATATAACGGCTTGGCCAAATTTGCGAGGGTTTTAAATTGAGTGCTTTAGCGATAATTGACTCTCCTTTTGTCCAAGGTCTAACAAGCGCATTGCTAAGTGTTGAGGAACTTAGTCCGGATTGACGAGATAGTTCAGCGAGAGTTGTCCCTTTCTTTTTTAATGCGGCAATAATGTCTGCTTTATGCCAATCATTAGATTTAATCTCCATTTTTTTCTTCCTTCTTAGTTTATAACCTTAAATATCTATGTTATGCTTTCTAGTTATCAAAACCAGTAAGTTTATAATTTAACTTTAAATAACAATGGTAAGTAGTTTCTTAATATTGTATCAAAGTTTCTTTAATTTCTATAACTTTTTCTTGTTTCTTAAAATAGGATTATTAGAATGAAAGAGTGGTTCTCACCAAAAGAACTATTAAGTATTGCAGGGATGCCATCAACAACACAAGGTATAAATCGTAAAGCAAGATCTGAAAACTGGACTTCTCGTAAACGTTCAGGCGTTCGTGGTAAAGCTATTGAATATCACATTAGCAGCTTGTCAATAGATGTTAAAAAAGCTTTGTATCTAGAGGAAGAGAGTGCAACTTACGTTGTTTCGCCAATTAATCCATTACAACTGTGGATGACAGCATTTGAACAATTATCTACAGAAGAACAAACGATTGTCAGTTCATGGATAATGCGAAATGGTATCAAAGATTTTATTTCTTTTATTAACAAACACAAAAAAGATAATTAGTGTTATTGTACAAGCTGAGATATACTTTATCGTCAGAAAATTATTAGTAGCAATGGAATAATCAATGGAAAATCAGTTTCAATTAACAAATACTAAAGAGATTATTAATTATTTAAACCAGCAGTTTCCTAATTGTTTTACTATTGAAGGGGAAGCAAAGCCTTTAAAAATTGGCATCTTTCAAGATATTATTTCTCGCCTAGAAAATAGTGAATTATTGAGCAAAACCAAACTTCGCATTGCACTTAGAGCCTACACCATGGGTTGGCGCTATCTATATTGCATAAAGGAAGGTGCAAATCGCGTTGACTTAGATGGTAACCCAACTGAAGTTATTACCAAAGAACAAATGGAACATGCTCAGCAACAATTAAAAGAAAGCAAGGAGCAAGCTAAGGAAAGGGCAAAACAAAAACGTAAAGCAGCCCCTAAACCTTCTCGAAAACCTAGAGCTTTGAAAATTGGTGATTTTGTTCGAGTCAATGTTGGTCAAAAACCAGTCAAAGGACAGATCATCACTATTGAAAAAGAGCACATCAAAGTCAAAGTAGGAACAGGAATGGAACTAACAGTCAAACCTGAGCATATTATTAATCGATAGAGAATTTATATGAATAAGTTACTGAAAGGTTTTGTTAAATTCGGTCTCATTTTATGTATTATTAGTACAACGGCTCAGGCCAAAGCTCCTGCAACGGAACAAATTCCAGTTCTAAAACAAGATGAAGTACATCAAGTTGTCGCCAAACGAGTAACTAATTTCTTTACTCAATCACATTATCGTGATTTTTCCTTAGATGGTGCATTTTCAGCTAAAATTTTCGATCGCTATTTCAAATTATTAGATGGTAATAAAACTATCTTTCTTCAAGATGATGTAAACAAATTCCGTATTTACCAAGAACAATTAGGTCAAGAATTAAGAGATGGCGATCTAAAAACAGCTTATGATATCTACAACCTTTTTTTGCAAAAACGCTACAACCGATATCAATATGCGCTTGAAGTATTGCAACGTCCAATGGACTTTAGCGCTAAAGACGAAATTAATTTTAAGCGTGAAGACCTAGCATGGGCAACTAATGAAAAAGAACTTGATGACTATTGGGAAAAACGCGTTAAATATGACGAGCTAAATTTAGCATTAACGGGTAAAAACGAGACTCAGATTCGTGAAGTATTAACTAAACGATATAAACGCGTATTAAAAACTATTGAACAATCTAATAATGAAGATTGTTTCCAAGTCTTTATGAATGCGTTTGCTCGCGAAATTGACCCTCATACTAGCTATTTAGCGCCGCGTAAAAAACGGGATTTTGATTCTGAAATGAGTTTATCTTTTGAAGGAATCGGTGCCACACTTAGTCAACAAGATGATTATACTGTAATCATGTCATTTGTAACTGGCGGCCCAGCCGAAAAAAGTAAATTATTAACAGTTGGCGATAAAATTATCGGGGTTGGGCAAAGCAATTCTCCTATAGAAGATGTAATCGGTTGGCGTTTAGAGGATATTGTTGACAAAATACGCGGTCCTAAAAACACCATAGTAAAATTAGAAATTTTACCAGCGGGCAATAACAGCAAACCTAAAATCATTGAACTTAAACGTGACAAAATTCATTTTGAAGATCGAGAAGCAAAATTAAAAGTTATCAATAATAGCCGAGGCAAAGTCGGTATTATTGAAATACCAAGCTTCTATATTGGGTTAAGCAAAAAGGTTCAATCATTATTAATGGAAGCTAACAGCGAAAAATTACAAGGCCTAGTTATTGATTTGCGCAATAATGGTGGTGGTTCCTTAGCTGAAGTTATTGAGTTAACAGGTTTATTTATTGACAATGGTCCAGTCGTACAAGTGCGTGATAACCTTCAAAAAATCACGACTTATGATGACAAAAATAAAGGTATTGACTACAGCGGTCCAATTGTTGTGATGATTAACCGTTATAGTGCTTCAGCATCAGAAATTTTCTCAGCAGCAATGCAAGATTATGGTCGGGCAGTAATTGTTGGTGAAACCACCTATGGCAAGGGAACAGTCCAAACTTCACGAGGTATTTCATACCCAGTTGATGCTCGTTTACACCCAAGCTGGCCTGAACTTGGTGGTGCTCAATATACTGTCCAAAAATTCTATCGTATTAATGGTGGCAGTACCCAATTAAAGGGTGTTGATCCTGATATTGAAATGACCAAAAGCCAATATGTTGATGAAACTGGTGAACGATTCTTAGATAATGCTATGCCATGGGATAAAATTCCTTCTGCAGACTATTTAACTGTAGCAAACATCAAACCACTATTAGCAAACTTAAAATCGCAACATGAAGCTCGAATTGCTAAAAACCCAGAATTCAACTATATCGAAGAAGACATTAAAGAATTTAATAGCAAAAAAAATGACAATCTCACTGTCTCATTAAATAAAAATGAACGTGAAACAGAGCAAAAAACTAAAGAAGAGCGAGACCTTAAGCGTATGAATGAACGTTTAAACCGTGCAGGTCTAGCACCTATTAAAAATTTAAAGGAACTACCTAAAGATTATAAACAGCCAGATCCATTCTTAGATGAATCGGTAGAGATCTTGTTTGACTTAATACCTAATTACCCAAGTATTGAAGAAAGTAAAAACTTAGGTGGATTTTTATCTTTAGATACACCAATTGAATAGTGTTAAAACAAAAGTAAGGAGAAAAGACTATGTGTACTGACTTAAAATATGCTTTAGTTGCAACCGTATTAATTTTATCCATTATTGCAGCTTTTGGCGTTGTTGTTTGCATGAATTAAGACTTGATTAATTTGGTCCAGATAATTATAGTATGCACCCTGCTTTTTTAAAGCGGGTGCTAAATTAAGGTGAGGTGTCCGAGTGGTTGAAGGAGCACGCCTGGAAAGTGTGTATACGGCAACGTATCAAGGGTTCGAATCCCTTCCTCACCGCCATTAAAATTTATTTAGTCATTGCAGCAAAGAACCCAGAGGTTCTATCTCATTACTGGTGACATATTCGCACAAGGTTAATGACCTGACGAGTAACCTCATCTTCTCCTTGATCTTCCGGAGTTAATATGGAAAATTTACGCACCGTTCAGGATTATATACGCTGGACCACGTCACAACTTAGTCAATCAGATATCTTTCTAGGGCATGGAACAGATAATCCTATAGATGAAGCTAAACAACTTATCTTAGCAACGTTAGGCTTATCATTATTTATTCCCCCTGAGTTTTATGCATCAAATCTAACTAGCGATGAAAAACAACAATTAAATGCGATCATTAATAAGCGAATTACTGATCGCTTACCAACACCTTACTTAACCAATCAAGCATGGTTTTGTGGTCACTGCTTTTATGTTGATGAAAGAGTATTAATACCTCGCTCTCCGATAGGCGAATTGATTAACAATCAATTTAAAGACTTAATTATTAGTCAACCAAAGAAAATCTTAGATCTTTGTACCGGTAGTGGCTGTATTGGGATTGCCTGTGCTTATGCCTTCCCTGAGGCGCAAGTTGATATTACCGATATCTCACTTGAAGCTCTTGATGTTGCTCAAACCAATATTGAAATGCACGATATGCAATATCAAGTCACCCCAATTCTATCTGATCTGTTTAATGGATTACCTGATAACAAATATGACTTAATTGTCACTAATCCGCCTTATGTCGATGATGAAGACATGAATGATCTTCCAGATGAATTTTTATATGAACCAAAATTGGCGCTTGAAGCTGGGCTTGATGGGTTAGATTTAGTGAAAAGAATTTTACATGATGCAAGTAACTATTTAACACCAGAAGGCTTATTAATTTGCGAAGTCGGCAACAGCTGGGTATCTTTACAAGAACAGTATCCAGACGTACCATTTAACTGGATAACTTTTGAACATGGTGGACTAGGTGTATTTTCACTGACCTATAATGACCTTAAAGCTTATCAACATTATTTTAAATAAATTAAATATAAAAAATAAAATCGGAATAGAGAACTATGGCAGGAAATTCAATTGGTAAATTATTTAAAGTCACTACCTTTGGTGAATCACATGGCATTGCATTAGGATGCATTGTCGATGGTGTACCACCAGGACTGAGTTTAAACGAATCCGATATGCAACATGACCTTGATCGTCGTCGCCCAGGATCATCTCGCTACACAACTCAGCGTCGCGAAGCGGATCAAGTAAAAATTCTTTCAGGTGTATTTGAAGGGGTAACTACAGGAACCAGCATTGGATTACTTATTGAAAATACTGACCAACGTTCGCAAGATTATAGCAAAATAAAAGATATCTTCAGACCTAGTCATGCTGACTACACCTACCAAAAAAAATACGGAATTCGTGATTATCGTGGTGGCGGTCGATCATCAGCTCGTGAAACCGCCATGCGAGTTGCTGCAGGTGCTATTGCTAAAAAATATTTACATGAAAAACTGGGTATCACTATTCGCGGCTATTTAGCTCAAATGGGTGATATCGAGTGCCAACTAAAAGATTGGCAACAAGTAGACCAAAATCCTTTCTTTTGCCCTGATCAAAGCAAATTGGAAGCTCTTGATGAATTACTAAGAAAACTAAAAAAAGAGGGTGATTCTATCGGTGCTAAAGTTTGTATAGTGGCTGAGCATGTGCCAGTAGGGTTAGGAGAACCAGTCTTTGACAAAC
This sequence comes from Gilliamella sp. wkB72, assembly GCF_001693745.1. Taxonomy (NCBI): domain Bacteria; kingdom Pseudomonadati; phylum Pseudomonadota; class Gammaproteobacteria; order Orbales; family Orbaceae; genus Gilliamella; species Gilliamella sp. wkB72. The sequence goes on from NZ_LZEI01000009.1 coordinate 142,899, forward strand.
TCGACGCCGATCTTGCCCATGCCCTAATGAGCATCAATGCCGTCAAAGGGGTAGAAATAGGTGACGGATTTGCTACTGTCAACAAACGCGGAAGTGAAAATCGTGATGAAATTACCCCTGAAGGTTTTTTATCTAATCACGCTGGCGGTATTTTGGGTGGAATTAGCTCCGGGCAAACCATTTTGGCAAGTATTGCTTTAAAACCTACGCCAAGTATTGAAATTGCCGGGCAGTCGATTAATGTTTATGGTGATAGCGTTGAAGTATCGACGCATGGTCGACATGATCCTTGTGTGGGGATCCGAGCAGTACCAATTGCTGAAGCAATGGTTGCAATTGTTTTAATGGATCATTATCTTCGACACCTTGCACAATGTGGTGATGTAAAATAATCATGAGTTACGAATTACTGGCTTTACTTTTTTTTATAGCCATGTTGGCTGGTTTTATTGATTCTATCGCTGGTGGCGGTGGGCTGTTAACGGTACCGGCTCTTTTGGCGGTAGGCTTACCGCCAGCCAGCGCTTTAGCCACCAATAAATTACAAAGTACTGGGGGATCTTTCTCTGCCAGCCTTTACTTTATTCGTGAACGCATGGTTGATTTAAAACAGCAAAAATTCGCAATTACCTGTGCCTTTATTGGCTCGGCGCTTGGCACATTATCCGTCATGCATATACAAGCTGACTTCTTAAAATTACTCTTACCGATCTTAACTATTAGTGTTGGGCTCTATTTTTTACTCTCCCCGACCATTGGGGAAAATGATCGTAAAAGTCGCCTAACCATAATCCAATTCGCCTTATTACCAGCATTAGCTATCGGATTTTATGACGGTTTTTTTGGGCCCGGAGCTGGCTCATTTTACGCAGTAGCCTATATCACCCTTGCCGGTTTTAATTTAACCAAAGCCACTGCACATACCAAAGTACTCAATTTTACCTCTAACTTAGCGGGCTTAATCTTTTTTATTGTTGGTGGAGAAGTGGTATGGTCAATTGGTCTTGTTATGCTTGTTGGTCAATTTATTGGCGCAAGATTAGGGGCAAAAATGGTTATCGCTAAAGGGCGAAAATTGATAAGACCAATGCTTATTACCGTTTCCACTATTATGAGTATCAAACTCATCTATGAAAACGTCTTCTCTTAGAGAATAAAAAGATACTTACGATTAATCACAAAACCCCGCTCCTGAAAATTTTTTGAGGAGCGGGGTTTTTGCGCTTTAAAATGCCCTGATTTTAATGGCTGGAATTGTCATTGTATTTTATTTAAACAACGATCATCTTAAACTGGTTAATAATTTATCATCTTATAATTAGTAAAGCGATTTATTGAATTAGCTTTTATAAAAATTGTTATTTAAAAAAGCTCGTTTTTTACATAAAACAGTGTTAATTTGTCATTATGTAAAAATTGAATTTATTTTCTTATAATCATGGATTTGATTCACTCTTCTGATCTTAAAACCATTTTACATTCCAAGCGTGCTAATATTTATTATTTAGAACACTGCCGGGTTTTAGTCAATGGTGGTCGAGTTGAGTATGTCACCGATCAAGGGCTGCAATCATTGTATTGGAACATTCCGATAGCTAACACCACCTGCATTTTGCTTGGTACCGGTACTTCATTAACGCAAGCTGCTGTCCGTGAACTTTCAAGAGCCGGGGTAATGATTGGATTTTGTGGTGGCGGCGGAACACCACTATTTGCTTCGACCGAGTCAGAGTTTGCTTGTCAATTTTTTTCACCTCAAAGTGAGTATCGTGCAACTGAATACTTACAAAGTTGGTGCCAATTTTGGTTTGATGATCAGCGCCGATTACAAGCCGCTAAAATGTTACAACAGCATCGACTTAATATCATTCAATCGAGTTGGTTAGAATTTGATTGGACAGTAGATCAAAATCAATTAACTAACATTATCAACGATGCCAGAGAACAGTTTGATACGGCTAAAAATAGTCAATCTCTGTTAACAGCAGAAGGACGATTTAGCAAAAGATTGTATGCAATGGCAAATCAATTAACGTTGCAAGATGACAAATTTAAAAGAGAGCATGCCACTCGAAATAAAAGCCATGATCCTGCTAATCAATTTTTAGATCATGGTAATTATTTAGCTTATGGTTTAGGTGCTACGGCTTGTTGGGTATTGGGTTTGCCACATGGTTTAGCTATTTTACATGGCAAAACTCGACGTGGCGGCTTAGTTTTTGATGCTGCTGATATTATTAAAGATGGTATGGTTTTACCTCAAGCTTTTATATCTGCTATGCAAGGTGATGATGAGAAAACATTTCGTCAATCTTGTATTTCACAATTCGCGCAATTAGGCGCGCTCGATATGATTATTGATACGTTAAAACAAATTGCGGATAAAACATGAATATTTTACTTGTGAGCCAATGCAAAAAAAGAGCATTAACAGAAACCCGCCGAATCATCGATCAATTTGCTGAGCGTTGTGGTGAACGAACTTGGCAAACACCGATAACTTCAGCCGGTTTACAAACGCTTTATAAATTATTACGAAAAACCGCTCGAAAAAATACTGCTGTTGCTTGCTACTGGACACATGGAAAAAATCAAACTGATCTCCTTTGGATTGTCGGCGATAAAAGCCAATTTAACCAGCAAGGACGAGTGCCGACTAATCGTACAAAACGAAATATTTTACGAAGTGATAACGAAAATTCTTGGCAACATGCTATATCCATACAACTTATTGCAACTATTGCTGCATTATTGCATGATTTAGGTAAAGCGACAGTTGGTTTTCAAGATAAATTACGTAAAGCTTCAATAACTGGAGATCCATATCGACATGAGTGGATTTCATTACAAATATTTTTATTAATGATTAAAAATTGTACTAGCAATCAAGCCGTATTGGAACGGCTAGCCAATTTTTCAGAATATCAAGAGCAAAATCCAAACTGGCATCAAGATTTAACATGCACCGAAAAAGGTGATTTAACTCAAATACCCTTATTAGCTCAATGGATTGCTTGGTTAATTGTTTCACATCATCGAATGCCTTTTTTATCGGATTCGATGGGTGGTGATAAGAAAAAAAAGCAGAAGAATGAACTATTACTTGCTAACTTCAAACAAGACAATTTTTATAAAACACTAAAAGCCGTTGAAGGTTGGGTTAAAAATAAAAATAGCCAACATGCTAATCCAAACTCTTTTTGGCAGCTTAAAGATGATATAACGTTAAGTAATGTATGGTTAAAAAAACTCTGTCGTTATGCAAGTAAAGCACTTAATCACCCGCCTTTAATGCAGCTAACTACAATTGATCAATTTTTATTACATATATCTCGTTTGAGTTTAATGGTTGCTGATCACAATTTTTCAAGTTTATCTTTGGTAAATGATGAAGCAGGTAAAAATAAAGAAATCTTGATTGCCAATACCAATTATCAAAAAAAACCGAAACAGCGCTTAGATGATCATTTAATTGGTGTTGCTAACTTATCAGCTCGATTTGTTCGATTGCTACCCAAAATGGCAATGGAATTACCAGCAATTAACCACCATAAAGCATTTACACAACGTACGACAATCAAACGTTTTCAATGGCAAAATCATGCATTTGATTTGGCTAAAAGTTATCAGCAAACTAGTGATGAAAACGGCTTTTTTGGTATAAATATGGCATCAACAGGTTGCGGTAAAACGTTAGCGAACGGCCGAATTATTTATGCATTAGCTAATCCTAAACGTGGTGTGCGTTTTACCATTGCGTTAGGTTTGCGGGTATTAACATTGCAGACAGGTAAAGCACTTAGAGACAGACTACAACTGACAGATGAGCATGTGGCAACCTTAGTTGGTGGTAGTGCGTCAAAAACCTTATTTGAGTTAGAAAATGATGCAAAATCAGAACAAAAGAGACGAGAACATAACACCTATAACGAGCAAAATTCACAGAATCATAATCCTGAAAGTTACGGTAGCGAATCTATCGAATCTTTAATGGATGAATACATTGATGTCGCTGAAACAGGCATTGCTGATACCGAATTGGGTACTATTATTGAAAACAGTAAAGCTCGTCAATTACTTTATACCCCAATTGTCACCTGTACTATTGATCATATTATTCAAGCTAGTGAAGGCACTCAAGGCGGTAAATATATTGCACCAACATTAAGATTGCTTACTTCTGATCTCATATTAGATGAACCCGATGATTTTGATCAACACGATCTTCCTGCTTTAGCTAGATTAGTTCATTTAGCAGGACTTTATGGTAGTAAAGTATTGCTTTCTTCTGCTACTTTAACCCCCGATCTGATAGCTGGTTTATTTGACGCCTACCAAGCCGGAAGGAAAATATGGAATCAAAATAATAGTAGTCAAAGCAGTAATCGTATTATCTGCGGTTGGTTTGACGAATATCATCAGTCAGTCATGCCAATTGATGATCTTAATCATTTCAAAAATGAGCATCAACATTTTGTTCACTCACGCATAATGCAGCTAGAAAAAGAAGCGATTCGTCGTAAAGGACATATTCTAAAATTACTCGATTATCAAACAAATAAAAAAGCGAATGAAAAACTCAATTACCATATTTTAGCAAAGCAAATTCTGGAACAAGCAAGCCTATTTCACGAGCTATATCATCAGACTGACGAGACATCAAAAAAACAGGTCAGTATTGGTTTAATCCGATTTGCCCATACTGAAGATGTCATCGCAATTACTAAACAGATATATCAGCAACACACATTACCTGACGATACTGTATTTCATATTGTAGTTTACCATGCCAGACAACTTTTATTGCTACGTAGCCAATTGGAAGAAAAACTAGATAGAATTTTAAACCGTAGCGATCCGAAAGCATTATTCAACCAACCGGAAATTATTGAAGCAATAAAACACAGCAAAATACAGAATCACATTTTTATCGTCATTGGCACACCTGTTACTGAAGTTGGGCGTGATCATGATTATGATTGGGCAATTGTCGAGCCCTCATCTATGCGTTCCATTATTCAATTAGTCGGACGCGTTTGGCGACACCGCCCTGATAAATCTACGCATAGCCCAAATGTAGCAATCTTAGGCAGTAACATCGAATCGATAAAAAAAGGAAACAACTATGGTTCAGTGGAAGCTTGTTTTGCCAGACCGGGTTTTGAACAAGAGCCTAATTTTTTACTAAAATCACATAAAAGTGAAGAAATTATACCAAGCAAACAACTCGAAAATATTAATGCTATTCCACGCATAGTTTCATCACCAGAAGATGGTTTAACGCTTGCTGAATTAGAGCATAATGTCATGGCGGACTTATTTGCCATTAATGCTCATACAAGCAACTATGTTACTTGTTATTGGCAACCTAATTTGGCACATCATCATTGTGTGCATTTGCAAAAGATCTCGCCATTTAGAATGAAAAGCCCAAAAGAAGATGATTACGTCTGTCAGTTAGATGAAGATGGTAATCACAATTTTAGTTATGCTGAAAATGCATGGCAAAAACCAGATGAACAATGCCCTGAAACAGAAAATTACGCTATCCAATATCAAAATTGGCAGTTAGATAACCCAAAAGTACAAATATGGCTATCAAATACCGTACAACAAGCCATGGAAAAACTAGCCGAACATTTGCCAAATAAAAACCAATATCGGCTGGCAAACGAATTTTGCACAGTTAGTTTAGCAAGTGGAACACGCTGGTGCTTTAATCCTTGTTTTGGGTTTTATAAAGAATAGAGGGTGGTCAAATCTTTTAAAACTAAATTTAATGTAAGATATTTTCGTCTATCCAATAAAATATAGCTGTCATATCCGATGAAATGTAGTAATACAAAAGTAATTATTTTATAATAATTAACACTACCGTATAGGTAGCTTAGAAACGTGAAATTACCATATATCACGATTATAACCGCCGAATAGGCGGTTTTTCATTATTATTACTTACAAAACTATTGAAATTATTTTTTAATTGTCCCCGTGAAATTATAATATAGATTGACTTTGTTTTCTTATATTATTAATATGACAAATATGTAATCTAAATTACATAAAACACCATTTTTAATTAAATGTTGTAATGGAAAACCCCAGATGGACCAGATCTGAGGTTTAAAATTTCATCCACGCGTAATAAAGTAGGACAAAATTATGCATAAAAATAAATCTAAGTTGATTCAATGTCAAATATCTATTGAAAAATTAGAAGTAAATGATTTACAGCAATTTGAAATTAATGGAAGAGCAGCGAATGATGAATCGTTTATCGTTACACAAGAACCTTCTAAATTTTACTCTATCAAAAAGTTAATGAATATTCTAGGTTGTTCAACAATTAAAGAAGTAGAATATTTAATAAAAAAATTAGGTTTAGATCATCCTAAATATAGATGTAATAATTTTTCTGATGAGTTGTTGTTTAATGAAAAAGCACTTCAATTGTTACATTTGTATATAAAATTTAAAGCATCATAATGGAGAAACTAAGGACTTATATTTAAATATAAGTCCTATTTATAATATTTTTATTAATATAGGAGGGCCAATGAATAGTATTTCTTGGCAAGATATTAGAAAGGTAATCATAAACTTTCTAACGCAACGGCTTGCTAATAATAGTAGCTACAAAAGTGAGCTTGTAAAATTAGCTAAAGCTAGAGAAAACAATGATTCATTAGCAATTACTGAATCACAACAAAAAATTAATGATTTATTAAAGCGTTATGATTTTGAAACTTGGATGGAAGATGCGGCAACCAGAAGGATATTCTGGATATCAATAGCTTCTCATATTAGCAAAGGGATCCATTCTTCAAGTCTAGGTGATAATAATAATTATCTAACGCAGACTAAGCCAATCAATCAGACAGTTATATCTTCCGCTACACTAACTACGTTACCACTTGATTGTTCAGGCAATGCTGCAGCTTTAGATATATTTTCATTATTAAATCAAGTTGTAACCGGTGAAACAACACTATTGCAATTGATTATAGAAGATAACCCTGCAGTATTGGATGCTTTATCTGACGATAAACAAAAAGCATCGCTTTATTTAGTCAATTTAAAAAAAGCTATATTTAATGAATTTGAACATCCTAAAGCTTCAGAACTCAATAAACAATTTTATTGGCCAAATAGCCAAGAAAGCTATTTAGCTCATCTAGAAAATAATTATCGGTTATTAGTTCCATTGCATCCTAGTTCGTTATGTCATGTAGTTTATCAGAAAGTGCAAGAAAGGTTTTCCGAACACAATAAAAAAGCCCGTGAACAAAGAAGGATAAAAGATGCAGTACATGAACCCTATTTTTCTTTTCAAAATTTAGCTGTGGTTAAGTTGGGTGGCAGTAATCCTCAAGGTGTAAGTCAATTAACCAGCAATCAAGGTGGTCGAAATTTCTTATTACCTTCAATACCACCCGAATTCAAAACTTCCAAATTTCCGTCGATTACCGATCACAAACAAAATATTTTTGATAATTCAATGCAATATTTTTGTCGGTTTGGTTTTAGATTACTCTTTGATATGGTTCAGGCGCCTAAAAATGTCGTTGAAGAAAGAGATAATCGTAAAGATGCTTTAGATATTATCTCATCTTATGTCCTTAAGTTTGCTAAGCATATCCAGCAAACCATGCCTGCTGGTTGGAGTAGGGAATACTCTCTAAAATTTAGCCAAAAGCTTTGGCTAGACCCTAATCGAGCAGAGTTAGAAAATGAAGAAGATTTCAAACAACACTATGATAAAGGTGATTGGCTAGGTGATATTAAACAAGATTTTGCTTTTTGGATTCAATGCGTGTTGAAAAATAAATTTAATAATATCAGTGAGCAATTTTCAGATCCTGAATTTAATGAATGGTGTAGCGAATTTAGCGCAGCGGTAAAAGCGAGTCAACGTAAAAAAGAGGGGGTTTTCTAATGACTTCGTTAAATTATTATCTACTTTTTGACCATGTTAAAATTCACAATGCTAATGCTATATCAAGCCCATTGACTTATGGTTTTCCGGCTATTTCTGGATTTTTAGGTGCTATTCACGCTTTAAATCGAAAAATTGAATCCAAAGAACCAATTTATCTTGACGGGGTATTAATTGCTTGTCATGAGTGTGATGTACAAGTTTATCGCCCTAATGATTATTCAGATTATATTTTTCGGTTAACTCGCAACCCATTAGCAAAAAATGGTGATACTCGCTCAATCATCGAGGAAGGTAAAGTTCATCTTGATGTGAGTTTATTAGTAGAAGTGAAAATCGAAAATATCGATACGCTCTATGATGAAGAACAACAACAAGCATTTGTTACGCAGATGAAGCAAAAACTTTATCAACAACGTATAGCGGGTGGGCACATAGTCTCAATTGAAAATGTAAAATTAATTTCTTCTGATGAATCAGATAAAACCTTAGCTAATTTGTTGCTGCCTGCATTTGTTTTAGTTGAAGCACAACAAGAGTTAGAAGATATCACTGCTGAATTACAACAAAAGAATCCTAATGCCACGCAACTCGATGCTTTAGTTGAAACTGCAATGCTTCATCATCAACCGCAAGAAAAAGATCATTGGCAAACTACTTCAATAAAGGAAGGGCGAGGTTGGCTAGTGCCTATCCCACTCGGATATCAAGCTATTTCACCACTATTTCAAGCCGGAATGGTTGAAAATGCACGTAGCAATGAATATGCAACACAATTTGTTGAATGTATCTATGGATTAGGTAAATGGGTATTTCCTTTACGATTAAAGGGACATTTATCCCAAGCTTTTTGGCGTTATCAGTGTAGTGAATTGCAATCGAATAACGCAGACATTTATATGATTAATCAAAGAACCAATTAAATATTTAGCATTACTAAAAAGGATGAAATTATGAGTAAAGATAAAATCGCAACCGCTTCAGTTTTAGCATTCGAACGCAGTTTTGATATTTCGGATGCCGTTTTTTTACAACAAGTTGATACAGACGATAACAATTTATATCCTGTTTTTATATCAGAAAAATCCGTTCGAGGGACAATTTCTAATCGCCTTAAAAATGCTGTTACTAATGATCCCGCAAAATTAGATGCCGAAATTCAAAAGGCTAATTTACAAACGGTTGATACCGCTGCGTTAGATACCGATAAAGATACATTAGTGGTTAAATGGAGTTGTAAAGTTCTGCCATTTTTAGGCAAACCATCAGTATGTAATAATATCGAGTATCAAGAAGAATTAACAAAAGTGACCAACGATTATATAAAATCTAACGGTATGAAAACGCTTGCTAAACGTTATGCCATTAATATACTTAATGGTCGTTGGTTATGGCGTAATCGCATGGCTGCTGAACAAATCACTATTTCGATCATTCACAATAATAAACCTGTTATTCATGTAAATGATGTTAAACAATATCAACTTAACTCATTTGATTACGAAGATAAAGCAATAGAAGATCTTGCTAAACTTATCGAAGCTGGACTATCTAACAAAGAATTTATTATCTTCGACATAGTAGCCAAATTAAAAATGGGCTTAGGTCAAGAAGTGTATCCTTCACAAGAGTTAATCTTAGATACTGGAAAAACAAAAAGTAAAGTACTTTATGAGAAAAACGAATGTGCAGCTATGCACTCGCAAAAAATCAGCAATGCTATTCGAACCATTGATACCTGGTATGATGACAAAGCTGAGTTTCCGATTGCTATCGAGCCTTATGGTGCCGTCACAACTATGGGGCATGCTTTCCGTCAACCTAAACAAAAACATGACTTTTACACGCTATTTGATAACTGGGTACTAAAAGGGGAAAAGCCATCACTTGAACAACAACATTATGTCATAGCAGTACTGATTCGCGGTGGTGTATTTGGTGCAAGTGGTAAGGAGTAATTATTATGCTCACTCACTATTTTGAACTAAGAGCAATCCCACAACTTGAGATAACCGAAACAGAAGTGATTAATCAAGTTATGCAATCACTTCATCAAGTTTTGGTTAATTATCAAGGTAATATTGCGGTCAGTTTTCCTTGTTATAATGTTAATCGCACATTAGGCGGAATTATTCGATTATTTGGTGATGAAGTTCAGTTACAACAATTTAAAACTGCCTTGCAGACGGTGGTTAGTGATTATACTATCGCCTTACCAATAACCCCGGTTCCAACTAATATTAAAGGTTACCTACGTTTAATTCGCGTCAATCCTAAAGGGCAAAGCGCTTTAAGACGAGCTGAAAAACGTTTAACTGCACAAGGTAAATGGTCAGATGAAGTAAAAAATAAAATGATTGAAAAATGGAGTAGTGTTCAATTAAATTATCCACATCTTCATTTCACCAGCAAAAGCACTGGTCAAAACTTTATCATGTGGTTAAGACAAGAAAAATGTACAACACCTGTGCAGGGTAAATTTAACAGTTATGGACTAAGCAAAATAGCAACCATCCCTGATTTTTAATTAAGTATTAAGGGCATTATCATAATGCCCTTAACGCTTTTTATCATGCTCAGTAAGATAAACTTCAAAATTTTTTGAAGAAAGCTTTTTTCAAATGCAAAAAATACCTTACAGTGTTGCCGTGAATTTACTTTAAACTAAACAGTTTTTTTGGGCTGTTTCACAGCAAAAAAGTTGAGGAATGGGATTTTGTGGAGTTCAAAATATAAACTTTAATAACCCTTTTTTTTAGCTAAAAATAAAATTATTAAAAATCAATATATTGTAAAATCGTTAAAAAAAAGGGTTTTGAAAACTAAAATTACTCTTTGTCTTTTTATAAACGATGTTTATAGTATGTAATGTTCTACTTTACAGCTGCATAAGTTGTTTAGAAATGCATTTAAAACATTACCCGCATTTATACCAACTTTACAGCTGCATAAGTTGTTTAGAAAACGAAATTAGATCACTAGCTGAACGTCTATATCTTTACAGCTGCATAAGTTGTTTAGAAATGTTTCAGTTTTAACAAAATTAGATAATTGTTCTTTACAGCTGCATAAGTTGTTTAGAAATTTTAATGTTGTCATTTCCATTTATGCCACCTCTTTACAGCTGCATAAGTTGTTTAGAAAAGCAAAGGCAATGCACTCGTTACTCAGTGATGCTTTACAGCTGCATAAGTTGTTTAGAAAAATATAATCGTTTACGGTTTTGCGCTGATACCCTTTACAGCTGCATAAGTTGTTTAGAAATTGTCGATGTAGTCGAAGATGTTAGATGTCATCTTTACAGCTGCATAAGTTGTTTAGAAATTTTTCTTGATAGAGCGTTGCATATTTACGAGCTTTACAGCTGCATAAGTTGTTTAGAAACTCGCCTAAAGTCTTTTCTTTAGCCTGATACCCTTTACAGCTGCATAAGTTGTTTAGAAATTGAATTGAAATTATTTACCATGGAAAACCATCTTTACAGCTGCATAAGTTGTTTAGAAAAGCGAGTTTTTAAAACGATTCCCAATATTAGTCTTTACAGCTGCATAAGTTGTTTAGAAAAGCAGGAATCGAAATAAAGCCATAACAAATTACTTTACAGCTGCATAAGTTGTTTAGAAAATGCTGACGCAGTGCTTCGTTGGTCGGCAGCTCTTTACAGCTGCATAAGTTGTTTAGAAATCAGGGGCATTCTGCATATCCTGCGGGTTTTTCTTTACAGCTGCATAAGTTGTTTAGAAATAACACATAGTCTTGAATTTTTTCAGCATCAGATTTACAGCTGCATAAGTTGTTTAGAAATTTATTTCAACCTCGAAAAACTCATCTGCAATCTTTACAGCTGCATAAGCAGTTTATAAACCCTATCAATGGTGAATGAGGACACAATAAAATCTTATGAAAGAGAAGCATAAAAAGTTGAGGAAAGGGGTTTTTGAAACTTAAAAATACACCGATTAATCCTACAAACAAGCTATTTTCCTTTTTCTGTACAATTATACTTACAATGTTTATAGTAGCTTATATTCTTAATTAAGATTAGTTTTGGTCGCTTGTAATATTATGAAACTTCAACAATTACGTTACATTTTAGAAATAGCTCGCTCAGGCTCGATTAATGAGGCTGCTAAGAATCTTTATATTACTCAGCCTAGTCTTTCTACTGCGGTTAAGGATTTGGAAGCCGAATTCGGTATCGAGATTTTTGTAAGAACATCAAAAGGGGTTTCACTCTCGGCTGATGGTGTGGAATTTTTGGGGTATGCTAAGCAGGTTTTAGATCAAGCTCAATTGTTGGAGCAACATTTTTCAAAAAAAGAACCCTCTAAGCAGTTATGCAGTATTTCAACGCAACATTATGCGTTTGCAGTTAATGCGTTTGTTAATTTAATCAAGAAGAATCATACAGATGAATATGAGTTTACCTTACGTGAAACGCGGACTTACGACATCATTACTGATGTTGCCAATTTGCGTAGTGAAGTGGGTATTTTGTATCTGACCGATTTTAATCAAAAGGTGATTTTGCGTCTGCTTAAAGAGCATCGTCTTACTTTTAATCCTTTGTTTGAAGCCGATCCTCATGTGTTTATTAGCACCCATCATCCTTTAGCTGCTATGAAGTCGTTGACGCTTGAAGATTTGGAGGATTTTCCATATCTCTCTTTTGAACAGGGTGAATATAACTCTTTTTATTTTTCGGAAGAGATTTTAAGTACCGTCTATCATAAGAAAAGTATTCATGTAAGTGACAGAGCGACGTTGTTTAATTTATTGCATGGGTTAAATGGTTATACAATTAGTACTGGCGTGCTCAGTACTGATTTGAATGGTTCGGATATTTTGTCTATTCCTTTAGCCGTTGATGAGAAGATTTTAATCGGTTGGATAACTTCGCAAAAAGCGCAATTAAGTTTGTCGGCGCAAAATTATATTGAAGCGTTGAAAAAGCTTATCCAAGAAGAATATGGTTTTAAACTTAAATAAGCGTTTTAAATTACTAAATCAAATTGCTATTTCAATAAATTCCAGTATAATTGCGCACAATTCATATATTGATTATATGAATACCGAGGAATGTCTGAATTAGAGATCGGTCATTCCATTTTTTTATTTATTTTAAGAGGTTTATTATGTCTCTAACTGTAGAAGCAAAAGCGAAAATCGTTGCTGAATATGGTCGTGGTACTAACGACACTGGTTCAACTGAAGTTCAAGTCGCTCTTTTAACTGCGCGTATTAATGATTTACAAGGTCATTTTTCTGAGCATAAGAAAGATCACCATAGCCGTCGTGGTTTATTACGTATGGTTTCTAGCCGTCGTAAATTATTAGATTATTTACGTCGTACAGACTTTGACCGTTATAACCAGTTGATTCAAAAACTAGGTTTACGTCGCTAATATTTATCTACTTGAAAAGAGGCTTAGGCCTCTTTTTCGTTGTATAAATTTAGGGCTTTGCTATAATGCTGAGCTCGAAAAGCATGTTTAATTGCTTTGTAGAGAAAAATTAATAAAAATAGAAGATTATGTCTCATGTTTCGCGCGACTAATGAGAGCTCTATAATTTATAGATTTGTCATTAGTCGTGACAGTGAAATAATCTTTTGTTGAGTATCCCCCACATGGTTGAAGTGTGTATCAATATGTTCCAGCATTGCGCTGCTTCCTGTCGAAATATCAAACTTCAACATGATTTATAACAAGAGGAATTTATTTTGTTTAATCCGACATATCAAAAATTTCAATATGGTCGTCATACAGTTACATTAGAAACGGGTATTATGGCGCGTCAAGCAACAGCTGCGGTTATGGTCAATATGGACGATACTGCGGTTTTTGTGACTGTAGTAGCTAATAAGAAAGTGAAAGAAGGGCAAGACTTCTTTCCTTTAACCGTTAACTATCAAGAACGTACTTATGCAGCAGGCCGTATTCCAGGTGGTTTCTTTAAACGAGAAGGTCGTCCGAGCGAAGGCGAAACGTTAATTGCTCGTTTAATTGACCGTCCACTTCGTCCTTTATTCCCAGAAGGTTTTGTTAATGAGATTCAAATCATTGCAACTGTGGTGTCTGTAAATCCAGATGTTAGCCCTGATTTGGTGGCGATGATTGGTGCATCGGCTGCGCTTTGTTTATCTGGTGTACCGTTCCATGGTCCAATTGGCGCAGCACGTGTTGGTTTTATCAATGATGAGTTTGTGCTAAATCCATCAGTTAAAGAGCTAGCATCAAGCCGTTTAGATTTGGTTGTTGCAGGTACCAAAAGTGCCGTGTTAATGGTTGAATCAGAAGCTGATTTGTTAACTGAAGATCAGATGTTAGCTGCGGTGGTTTTTGGTCATGATCAACAACAAGTTGTTATTGATAATATTAATGAGTTTGTAGCGAAAGCGAATTGTGAAAAATGGGATTGGGTTGCACCTGCTAAAAATGAAGAGCTGTTTAATGCTGTTTCTGACTTAGCTAAAGCTCGTTTAGGTGAGGCTTATCGTATCACTGAAAAACAAGCTCGTTATGCACAAATCGATTTGATTAAAGAAGAAGTGTTAGCGGTACTTAAAGAGAAAGACGAAGAGCTTGATGAAAACGAAGTTATCAATATTATTGTTGATTTAGAAAGTCAAATCGTTCGTCAACGTGTTATCGCTGGTGAGCCACGTATTGATGGTCGCGAAAAAGATATGATTCGTGCGCTTGATATTCGTACCAATGTATTACCAAGAACGCATGGTAGTGCTTTATTTACGCGTGGTGAAACTCAAGCACTAGTGACAGCAACATTAGGAACTGAACGTGACGCTCAGATTATTGATGAGTTAACTGGTGAGTATACTGAGCGATTCTTATTACACTACAACTTCCCTCCATACTCAGTAGGTGAAACTGGCATGGTTGGTTCGCCAAAACGTCGTGAAATTGGTCATGGTCGTTTAGCTAAGCGTGGTGTTGCTGCTGTAATGCCAAGTAAAGAAGAGTTCCCATATACTGTTCGTGTGGTTTCAGAGATTACTGAATCTAATGGTTCTTCTTCAATGGCTTCAGTTTGTGGTGCTTCATTAGCGCTTATGGATGCTGGTGTGCCAATTAAGTCTTCTGTTGCAGGTATCGCAATGGGGCTTGTGAAAGAAGGCGATAACTTTGTGGTGTTATCTGATATTTTAGGTGATGAAGATCATCTAGGTGATATGGACTTCAAAGTAGCCGGTACCCGTGAAGGTGTGAGTGCGCTTCAAATGGATATCAAAATTGAAGGTATCACTAAAGAAATTATGCAAGTTGCATTAAATCAAGCTAAAGGTGCTCGCTTGCATATTTTAGGGGTGATGGAACAAGCAATTAATAAACCTCGTCAGGAAATTTCTGAATTTGCTCCTCGTATCTATACGATGAATGTTAATCCAGATAAAATACGCGATATTATCGGTAAAGGTGGTGCTACGATTCGTGCACTAACTGAAGAGACTGGTACTACCATTGAAATTACTGATGATGGTACAGTTAAAATTGCGGCAACTGATGGCAATAAGGCTAAAGATGCAATCGAACGTATTAATAATTTAGTTGCTGATGTTGAAATTGGTAAAATCTATACTGGTAAGGTAACCCGTATTGTTGATTTCGGTGCTTTTGTATCAATTATTGGTGGTAAAGAAGGACTTGTTCATGTTTCTCAAATTGCTGATCACCGTGTTGAGAAAGTTGCAGACTACTTGAAAGTAGGTCAAGAAGTGAATGTTAAAGTACTTGAAATTGATCGCCAAGGTCGAATTCGTTTAAGTATGAAAGATGCTGTTGAGCCGAATTCTGATGTTGAGCCAGCAGCTGAATAAGATATTATTCACCAGGAGTTAAAAAATGAGATTATTCAACCTGAGGATGTTGTGCTGTATTCTTGCAGTCATTATTTTGTCAGGTTGTTCAAATTCTCAGCCGTTACTTGTTGCTCCTGAGCAAGTTACCTATGACGATGAATTGAAAATAGCGCAAATTAGTCAGCAGTTATCAAGTCGCGATCTTGATACCCCATCTAGGATGCAGCTTATTTTTGAACGAGGAATTATTTACGATTCATTAGGTTTTAAAGCATTTGCACAAAGTGATTTTAACCATCTTTTAAGCTTTAACCCAGAAATTCCAGATGTATATAATTTTCTGGGTACTTATGCGTTAAGAGACGGTGATTTCGATAATGCGATGATGGCGTTTAATACAACATTAGAGCTGGATTCTTCTTATGCTTATGCCTATTTTAATCGTGCAGTAACTCTGTATCGTACAGGGCATTATCAAGCTGCAAAGCTTGATGCAGAAAAATTTTATAAATATGATGTCAATGAGCCTATTCGAATTTTATGGCTTTATTTGATTGAAAAAGAAATAGATAAACAAGCTGCCTTAACTCAGCTACAAAAACGTTACGATCTTATTAACGATAAATCGAGTTATGGCAGTAATATCATTGCATTTTATTTAGGTAAGATAAGCGAATCTAAATTAATGCAAAACCTTCAACAAGGTGTTGAAAATGATCGGCAATTAGCCGAGCGCCTTTGTGAAGCTTACTTTTATTTAGGTAAATATTACCAAAGTAAAGGTAACAATGAGCGTGCCAAAATGTTATTTAAATATGCTTTAGCAAATAATATTTATAACTTTGTTGAACATCAACAGGCGCTCTATGAAATTAAGTTACTTGACGAAAAGTAACAAGGGTCATGCCAGTTTAAAAGTGAAAATATTGTTATAGCGTAGTTCTGATTTGCCCAAAATATATTCTCGATTCTTTACATGTTTCTTATCAATTGTATTTTTTCAAATATCAATTGCATTAGAATAAATGGCTATTTGATTGAGTAAGTATTGGTTGTTAGTTATTGGGGTGAGTTGTAAATTTTCAATTTAGTGAGCTGGCATAAATTTATATAGGCTTCTTTATTTTGGTATAGTCATAATTTGTGATGTATGCAGTAATCCTCATGAATTATCTTGATTAATAACGATCAAATGTAATCCTAACCAAATATTAAGCGTATATAGGCAAATTTATAAGCGAGTTTACATGACAAAAGAAATATCTTTTATTGACCTTGGTTTATCTGAGGAAATCCTTAATGCATTAAATGATCTTGGTTTTACGAAACCATCACCAATCCAAGCTGAATGTATTCCCTTACTCTTAGAGGGTAATGATGTATTAGGTATGGCTCAAACAGGTAGTGGTAAGACTGCAGCCTTTTCAATACCTTTTTTAATGAATATTGATGCTAATTTGAAAGCGCCACAATTATTGGTTTTAGCACCAACACGTGAGCTAGCTATTCAAGTTGCTGATGCTTGTGCTGAGTATTCTAAATATGTAAAAGGGGTTAAAGTATTAGCTCTTTATGGTGGTCAACGTTATGATGTGCAATTGCGTGCATTAAAACAAGGCCCTCAAATTGTTGTGGGGACACCTGGTCGTTTATTAGATCATTTAAACCGTAAGACTTTAGATCTTTCTAATCTTAAAGGTTTAGTATTAGATGAAGCTGATGAAATGCTAAGAATGGGCTTTATTGATGATGTTGAAAGCATTATGGCTTCAATTCCAGAAGATCATCAAACGGCGCTGTTTTCAGCAACTATGCCAGCCCCAATTCGTCGTATTACTAAACGTTTTATGCATAATCCAAAAGAAGTGCAAATCAAAGGGACTAATCAAACGGCTCCCGATATTGATCAAAGCTATTGGTTAGTACGCGGTATGCGTAAGAATGAAGCAATTGTGCGCTTCTTAGAAGCTGAAGATTTTGATGCTGCGATTGTTTTTGTGCGTACTAAAACTGCAACTTTAGAAGTAGCAGAAGTATTAGAAAAATATGGTTATAGTTGTGCAGCCTTAAATGGTGATATGACGCAACAACTACGAGAACAAACACTCGATCGTTTACGTAATGGTCGGTTAGATATTTTAATTGCAACCGATGTTGCAGCACGTGGGTTAGATGTTGAGCGTATTAGTTTAGTAATTAACTATGATATTACACTTGATTCTGAATCGTACGTTCATCGTATCGGACGAACTGGACGCGCTGGACGAGCAGGGCGAGCGATTTTGTTTGTGGATAGTCGTGAGCGTCGTTTGCTTAAAAATATTGAGCAAACTATCAAGAAACCCATTCCGGAAGTGGCACTACCATCTAAAGAATTGCTTGAAAAACGTCGTTTGGCTAAATTTACTCAGCAAGTTCAACAACAACTTGAGAGTGCGGATTTAGATCAGTATCAATCGTTATTAACTCAAATCCAAGCTGATAGTGGTGCAGATCTTGAAACGATTGCAACTGCACTGTTACGTTTAGCACAAAGTGATCGTCCGTTAATTCTTCCTCCTGATCCGGTCTTTAAACCAACAAGAGAGTATCGTGATGGTCGAAGTGGTGAGCGTCGTTTACGAGGCGATAATCGTGAGTCTCCAAAACGTCGTGAGCGTCGAGATGTTGGCGAGATGGATATGTACCGTATTGGAATTGGTAAAGAAAACGGTGTTGAAGTGCGCCATATTGTTGGTGCAATTGCCAATGAAGCTGATATTAGTAGTCGCTATATTGGTAATATCAAACTTTACGAGACTTATTCAACAGTAGAATTACCAAAAGGTATGCCTAAAGATATCCTTAAGCACTTTGAGCGCGTTAGAGTGCTAAATCAACCGATGAAAATGAGTTTAGTTACAGGTAAACCATCTGAAGCTAAGCGTGGAAGTAGAAGTAGTAAACCTGAGTCTAAGGATAAAGGTTTTGCGAAAAAACGGGGTCGCCCATCAGCACCTAAGTTTTAGGACTTTAATTCATCTTAAACCTCTGCATCTTATGGCAGAGGTTTTTTTTCATTTAAATTGTTGCCAGCATTTTTGGGTAACGTGATAAAATCAATCATCGCCAATAAAGTCATTCCTGCCACCATAAATAATGCTAACCGAAAATCTTCAACCATTATCTGATTATGTCCATTATAGCTTGACGCAATAAATAGAAATAAGGCACTTAAAACAATGCCTAGCACGTTGTTTAGTTGTTGAAAAAGGGTTGATAAAATATTAGCGCTTTGCATTTCGTTTTTTTCAATTTCTGAAAAACTTAAGGTTGTTATTGTAGTAAATTGGATCGATCGTGCACCACCAGAAAAGAATAAAACCAATATAATCCAAATGATTGGTGTTTTTGGTGTGAAGAGCGCACACAATACAAAACTAAATGATAATAATAGACCATTAACGATTAGAATTTTACGAAACCCAAACTTGTGAATTAAAGGTGTATTAATGGTTTTGAAAATGATATTTCCTGCAAATAGTGAAAGTAATAAGGAACCAGCTGTTAATGGTGACCATCCAAAACCGATTTGAAACATTAGTGGTAAAATAAATGGAGCGCTGTTCAAGCCCATCCGTATTAGTGAGCCTCCAAAGAAGGTCATTCTAAATGTGCGTTTTGAAAATGCGTATAAGCTAATTAATGGGTATTGTGTGTGCGTGAGATGATAATAGGCGAAGATTAATATTAGGCAACCTGCAAAGGAAGTGCCGAGAGCTAGCCATAAACGACTATTTGAGTGGGAAACCATTTCAAGTCCATACACAAACAATAATAAGCCTAAGCCACAAGCGATAAATCCTACAATATCAAATGAGCGTTTTTCAGGTAGTTCTTTAGGTAATAGGTGATGAGCGAAAAATAATGCAATAAAGCCTAATGGAATATTGAGGATAAATATCCAATGCCAAGTGAGATATTGGGCAAAGAATCCACCAATAATTGGTCCCATCAATGGTGCAATTAAACCTGGCCAAACGAGAATTGATATTGTGCTAACAAGATGCTGTTTTTCCGTTCGACTTAGTACTACTGTTCTACCTACTGGCACCATTAATGATCCCCCTAAACCTTGAATCAATCTTGCGATAGTAAACATGGTTAGGTTAGTCGATAAAGCACACAATATTGATGCCAACATAAATAATATAATTGAAATCGAGAAGACACGATAAGCTGTAAATCGATTTGCGATCCAGCCACTCGCGGGAAGGCCAATTGTAAGTGCTAACATATAGGCGCTAATACCGATAGATAAATCTTGTGGATTAGTTAAAAATGATTTCGCCATTGCGGGAATTGCTGTGGTTATCACCGTAGCGTCTAGATTTTCCATGAAGAAGGTTGCCGCTACTAAAATAGCCATTTTACGAACGTGATTATACTGTTCCATAATATTACAAATTAATTCAAAAATATAAAAATTAGGAACTAATATACGCTAAAAATTTTTGCCGTGGTAAAGCTTTTTTACATTTTGCCCTT
Source organism: Gilliamella sp. wkB72 (assembly GCF_001693745.1). NCBI lineage: Bacteria > Pseudomonadati > Pseudomonadota > Gammaproteobacteria > Orbales > Orbaceae > Gilliamella > Gilliamella sp. wkB72. Next base: position 163,181 of record NZ_LZEI01000009.1, read on the forward strand.
GGTGTTTATTCAGAGTATACTAATACCAATTCAATCGGTGAACAGAGGTATAGGATGACAGATTCTCTAAATAAATGTAAAGCTAATGAAACACCAGCTTGTTGTTGTGTTGATGTCGGCACAATTATTGATAATGAAGATTGTAGTGCAGAATATGAAAATATTTTCACAACTGAATCAGAAGCAAAAGCAAAATTAGCCTCTTTGACACAAGCAGCTAAAGATGTTGAAACAGAACCTTGCGAAATCAATAGCAGCATCGATAAAGTAGAAAATGGCTATAAATTGACAGCTAAATTTACTTTCTGTTGTGGTGCAGAATGTATGATCTTCCAATTAAAATTACGTTAATCCCTGTTTTATGAAGATTTGTATTATGAGGCATGGTGAAGCAGGTTTTTCTGCTTCATCTGATGCAAGTCGATCATTGACTGATTTTGGTAGAAAACAAGCCAGTTTGGCTGGTATATGGCTTAATCAGCAAGATTTCAAATTTGATTTAGGGTTAGTTAGTCCTTATCTAAGAGCACAACAAACTTTCTCTGAATTGTCTTCATACTGCCACATACCTAAAGTTGAAACTGATAATTTTTTGGTGCCAGGTGGAAGTCCTTCCCATATTGCCGATTTATTAATGACACTTCCCGCTCGAGGGATCGAGAATGTAATTATTGTTTCCCATCTTCCTTTAGTTGGTTATTTGGTTAATGAATTATGTCCAGATGTTTCACCACCAATGTTTCCTACAGCTGCTATTGCTTGTGTTGAACTATCACCCAATGCGGCAGGAAAGTTAGAATGGTTTCATGTAGTGGAATAAAAAAACTTAATCTTTTTGATTTACCGTTAACAGGTCGAACGCTGATCGAAGCGTCGGCTGGGACTGGTAAAACCTATTCGCTCGCATTCATTTATCTCCGGTTATTACTTGGGATTGGTAAAAATAACTATCCTACACCGCTCGAGGTTAATCAAATTTTAGTTGTGACTTTTACAAAAGCTGCAACTCAAGAACTTCGATCGCGAATAAGACAAAATATCCAAGAACTGCGTTTAGGACTTTTACAAGGTCGTCATGAAGATCCTATCTATCAACAGCTAATTGATTTAGTTGAAGATACAGATGATGCTATCCAAAGACTAACTCAAGCTCAGCAATCAATGGATGATGCAGCGATTTATACTATCCATGGTTTTTGTCAACGCATTTTAACTAGCCATGCTTTTGAATCTGGGGTACTGTTTGAGCAGACGCTAATTACTGATGAGCAAGACCTAAAGTTACAAGTTGTCCAAGATTTTTGGCGTCACTATTTTGTTCCGCTTGATAGAGAGTTAGTTTATTTAATTCTTGATTATTGGCAAGATCCAAAATCGTTATTATCAGATATTAATCCTTATTTAAATTTTGAATTTGATCAATCGCAAGAAGAGAATTTTGACATTACTAAAAAGATCGAGCAGTTTTATCGAAAACATTTTGAGCAGATCGAATTAGTTAAAAAACTGTGGTTAGATTCTGTTGCAGATCTTCCTGAAATCATTGCTCGATCAGGAGTTAATAAACAATCTTATAATAACCGCTTTTTACCAAATTGGTTTGCTAAAGTGACTGCTTGGGCTCAATTACCCACCCAATCATTCAAAATACCTAGTGAATTAACGAAATTTAGCCAATCGATTTTAATTGAAAAAACTAAGCAAGATAAAGATCCTCCTGTTCATGTTGTTTTTGAAAAGATCGATTGGTTATGCAATAGTGCTATTGATTTACGTAGCGAAATTTTAATGGATATCGTTCGCGTTATTCAAAAAGGTATTTATGCGCAAAAAGTTAAACTTGGTAAGATGAGTTTTGACGATTTATTAAGCCAGTTAAATCGCGCCTTACGAGCTAGAAATGGAAAGCGATTAGCACAAAGTATTGCGCAAAAATATTGCGTGGCTTTGATTGATGAATTTCAAGATACTGATCCTGTGCAATATAAAATCTTTGATCGTATCTATGGTCGTTATCCTGAATCAACCGGTTTACTGTTTATTGGTGATCCGAAGCAAGCTATTTATAGTTTTCGTGGTGCGGATATTTTTACTTATCTAAAAGCGAAATTATCAACCGGTGAAAATAATTTTACTATGCAGGTTAATCATCGCTCCTCATCGTCTATGGTTGATGCAGTCAATGCACTATTTAGCAATCATGATAATCCTTTTATTTTTGAAAATATTTCTTTTTTTCCAATGGAAAGTGCTGAAAGAAATCAGCATAAAGGATTGATCATCAATCAACGTGAAGTTAATGCGTTAACAGCCTATTTATTACCTGATGAAGTTACCACAAAAACAGATTATCAAGAACATATTGCTAGCTGTTGCGCTAAGCAAATTGTGACTTGGTTGACAGATCCAACAATTTTGATAAAGGATAAAGATGAGCATCGTTCAATCACCACTGCTGATATTGCGATTTTAGTCCGAACTGGGCGCGAAGCCGAAATCATCCAACAAAAATTGGCTGCTTTTGGGGTTAAAAGCGTTTATTTATCCAATCGCAATAGCGTATTCCTATCTAAAGAAGCACAAGAGATTCTTTATCTATTACAAGCTGTTTTAATGCCCGAAAATGAAGCGGCTTTGCGTTTAGCTTTAATGACGACACTATTAGGGCAAACAATGGCCGAGCTGGAGCAAATTATCGATGATCAAGATAAATGGGAAGGGTTGATAGAGGAGTTCAAACAGTACCAGATTATTTGGCAATATTATGGTGTATTAGTAATGTTGCGGAGGATGATGAAAAAGCGTAAGTTAGCTGAAAATATCCTAGCTAGCCCAAATGGTGAACGTACATTAACTAACTTTATGCATTTAGGCGAATTGCTGCAAGAAGCCGCTGATGAACTAGATAGCCCGCATGCTTTGGTTCGTTGGTTATCTAGGCAAATTGTCAGCCCTGACTCTAATATAGAAAATCATGAACAACGCTTAGAAAGCGATGAAAATTTAGTAAAAATTATTACGATCCATAAATCAAAAGGTTTAGAGTTTCCTATTGTATGGTTACCATTTGCTGCCCAATTTCGTAATTCAGATAGTCAGTTTTATCATGATAAAAATAATGATTATCAACCCACTTATGCTTGGTTATTAACCGATGATGTCAAACAACAAATTGAAGATGAACGTTTAGCTGAAGATCTACGATTACTTTATGTGGCGATGACGCGCTCAATCTATCATTGTAGTGTTGGCTTAGCATCATTGAAAAAGAGTCAATCAGCAATTGATTATTTATTAAAAGGCCAATTACGCTCGATTGGTAAATTTGCTGATTTGGTTGAACTACAATTACCTATATTGGGGGAGCAGTATACTGCCACAGAAGCTCCTAATATGTTACTGGCTGCTAATGAATTTAAACGTAAATTATCTAATAGTTGGCGAGTGACAAGCTATACCGAGTTACAAAAACATAACAATGGTTTTAATTTAGCTAGTGATTGGAGTGAGAGTCTTGTACCGCCAGATGCTTCTTTATTATCTGAGGTGCAATATGACATTCATCATTTCCCCAAAGGTGCTTATGTTGGTACATTGTTACATTCCATTATGGAAAATTTAACGCCAAGTAATGCCGATGAATTATGTACAACTACGATTAAAAAATTGGGTTTAGATGAACCTTGGTTAAGGGTACTAAATGATTGGCTTCAACAAGTATTAACAACTAAGCTACATCAAGATTGTTCGACATTAGCCAGTATTTTAAATAGCAAATGCATTAATGAACTACAATTCTATTTTCCTATTCGCCATGCCGTAACTAGCTCGCAACTAGATAGTTTATGCAAACAATACGATGATTTATCTAAACAGTGTCCACCTTTAGATTTTGAAACGGTACAAGGCATGTTAAAGGGATTTATCGATTTAGTGTTTGAGTATCAAGGTAAATATTATATTGTTGACTATAAATCAAATTGGTTAGGTGATGGTATAGAGGCCTATACTGAGCAAGCATTAAATCAAGTAATGTGTGAGCATCGTTATGAATTGCAATATCAACTTTATTGTTTGGCGTTGCATCGATTTTTGCGAAGTCGTTTACCCGACTATCGATATGAAACTTATTTTGGCGGAGTTTACTATTTATTCTTACGTGGGCTTCCTGATAAAGGTATTTTTTACCACCTACCAAAACAAGAGTTTATTGAGAAACTTGATAAATTGTTTGATGGTGAGAATTTAGCTTAAATAAAAAGGCACAAATAGTTGTGCCTTTAATTTTTTGAAGAAATTATGTGAATCAACATTTAAATTTTAGTTGATATCGATAATGTTTATCGGTTAGTAAATATTCACTGTGAACATTTGGTGTCCAAGAATCATCACCGCCTATTCCCATATGATAAGCATCAATACTGACATAGGCGTCTTGTTGTGGTTCTAATAAGTGTCTATGGCTTTTTTCCATCAACTGTTTTGTTCCATATTGATTGATGTTAAATTTAAATTGATGACCAGTAATCATCATCTCATTAAGTGTTAATTGTTTTACATCACAGCGTAGGCCGTTTTCACATGGATAAATGTAAGGTGTGTAAAGTTCAGAAAATGGTAATGACCAATCACCAAAAATCGCTGAAGTTTTTCGATCTGGATAATTTTCATGTGGTCCTAAGCCAAGCCATTTCACCTGTTTTGGTATCCCTTTTAATTGATACGTCAAACCTATACGAGCTGGTGCTGGCATGTCATTGGCTATGTCCACTTCAACTGAGATAGTTAAGATACCATCTTGATCAAACTGATGTACCCACTTACTTTGAATAACTTTGCGTTTTTTCACCGAGTAGCTGTGCAAAACTTCAATGATCACATAATTCTCAGTTTGTGATGCTCTTATTGCTAAACATTTGTGGCTTAAATCAAAGTAACCCGCCGCCTTCCACTGTTCGACCCATGCATATGGATTGTTATTACTGTCAAAGTCACCACTAATTCCAATATCATTATCGATTGGTGCTCGTATAAACTGATCTGCAATAGCGCTGGCTAATAGTGGTTTTTTGTTTTTGCTCCATTGACTAAGTTGGCCAGTTTTTTTGTTGATTTGCCAACTCTGGTTCTTCCAATTAACAACTAATTCGGTTTTATTTTCAGTTAATTTTAGTGATGTTTTGTTGTTACTAAATGCTAATTGTGGAATAAAACTATTGGTTAATTTAAATTGTTCCCAAGCCACAACGTGTTTTGCTGGAGACCAAGTAGTAGCTCTATTTTGGATGACTCTGAGTGATAAGTGTAATTCTTCACCATCAAAGTTATTATCAATGTCATCTATAAGTTTGAGTTCAATAGGGTTATTAGGTGAAATAGTCAGTTTAACTTTACCACTCAGTTGGATTTTACCATCAACCAACAATTCCCATTCTAATGTTTCATTGTTAGTAGTATAAAATAAATACTCACTCTTTACTTCAATAACTAATGGTTTTTGGTTTACAAGTTTAAATTGGAAAGGTTGTTGTACTTTTTTAGCTTCAATTAAACTTGGGTGTGCTTGGCGATCAGGAAACACTAAACCGTCTAAACAAAATTGTCTATCATGATACGCTTCACCAAAATCACCACCGTAAGCCCAATAACTTTCGCCAGATTTGGTATGGCAACGAATACCATGATCAGCCCATTCCCAAATAAATCCTCCTTGTAATCGAGGATATTGTCTAAAGGCTTGCCAATATTTATAGAATGCACCTAGACTGTTTCCCATTGCATGAGCATATTCACATAAAATGAGTGGTCGCTCTTCATCTGGCATGGATATCCATTTTTTTATCGCCCATTTAGGCACATTAGGATGAGGTTGATCTTGTTCAACTCGGGCATACATAGGGCAAATAATGTCAGTAGCTTTAGTATTGGCACCACCACCTTCATATTGCACTGGACGAGTTGGGTCATTGCTTTTTATCCATGAGTATAGTGCATCATGATTTGCCCCGTGCCCTGATTCATTTCCTAATGACCAAATAATTATGGCAGGATGATTTCGGTCACGTTGAACCATGCGAGTTACTCGTTCACTATAAGCTGCTAACCAACGAGGATCGTCAGATAATCGAGACATTGGGAACATGCCGTGCGATTCAATATTGGCTTCATCAACTACGTATAGTCCAAATTCATCACAAAGTTCATACCAACGAGGATCGTTAGGGTAATGGCTGCAACGTACAGCGTTGAAGTTGTGCTGTTTAATTAACTTGATATCGTGCAACATGGCTTGTTCGGTAACAGCATAGCCCATATCAGGATAAAATTCGTGACGGTTAGTTCCTTTAATAAGAAGTGGTTTACCGTTTAAACAGAGTTGCCCATGTTTGATTTCAACAGTTCGGAAACCAATATTATAAGCCTCTGATTCAATCAAGCCGGTTTTCTTATGATTTAAGCTAACAACTAGTCGGTAAAGATTTGGGGTTTCGGCACTCCACAATTGTGGTTTATTGACGGGAATATGGCATGTCATTCGGTCATTATATCCACCTTTTTCATCAACAAAAGATATTCCGATTGGTTGCGTTTGTTCAAGAATGAGTTTGTCTTTTTGCCATAACTCAATACCGACATTTAGCATGTCCATCTCACTGTCATGCTTTACGTTAACTTGCAATGTTAATATTGCATTTTGATAGCAAGCGTCAAGCTCTGTTTTAACATGAATATCACTCAAATGTGATTTTGGTTTGTTAAGTAGTGAAACTCCACGGAAAATACCACTTAATCGCCACATATCTTGATCTTCTAAATAACTACCATCACACCATTTCAATACTAATACAGCAATTCGATTTTCACCTTCTTTTAAAAAAGGCGTTAAATCAAATTCAGCAGCGATGCGACTGTCTTGTGAATAGCCAACCCAATTGCCGTTACACCAAAGATGAAATGCTGAGCTGACACCATCAAATATAATTCTTGTGTCCCCTTTATTTAACCATTTTTTATCAATTTTAAAATAGCGAGAATAGCAACCAGTTGGGTTATCTTCAGGAACAAATGGGGGATTATAAGGAAATGGATATCGGATATTAGTATAAACAGGCGCATCATAGCCATGTAATTGCCAATTTGATGGAACTGGAATAGTATTTTTATCTATTTCTTTTTTTAACCATGATACAGGTACTTGTTTAGGATTTTGATAATAACTAAAAAACCAGTCACCATTAAGTGAAATAATGGCACTTGAATCAGCATTATTTTTAGCACTTTGCTTGTTTCGCCAACTATGAAATTTTGGATGGGTATCAAGTTTGTTCATGCTTAATACAGATAGATTATTCCAATCTTGTCTGTTGATAATATCATCTAGGGACGGATTCATAAGCCTCTCCATTTGTTCAAGTATATCTGATAATGTCTAAAATCTTTTTTGACTTTTTAATTATAATGATTCAATTATTGAAAACAGTGATCAAGTTAACATTTGTGTAATCGAATACATTTTTATTTGATTGACTTTATTTTTATAATTTTAATTTTTTATGTATGCGATTACATTGGTAGGTATACTTTGATTAATTTATACTTTGTATCAATTATTCAATTGGATAGACTGAATACCGTTTAGAGAGGGTGGGCGTATATATATTAATTAAATTTGCTGAAGGTGATTCGCCTTTTGCCAAGCATAATGCCAGTTCCGCAGCTTGTTCAGCCATTGTATGAAGTGGGTAACGGATGGTGGTTAATTTTGGATGTAAATAGCGCGCAAGTAGCAAATCATCAAATCCAATAATGGAAATTTCTGCTGGAATTTTTATGTCGTTATCATATAACACTGACATTGCACCAGCGGCCATTGAGTCGTTATAACAGGCAATTGCGGTAATTTCTCGATTACGTTCCAATAGTGACATCATTGCTTGTTCTCCTCCTTCTTCATTAGGTGAGGAGAAGGCAATAAAGTTTTCATTAACATCAATATTGTGTTCAATTAATGCATCTTTATAGCCTTGTAACCGATCGGACGAGTCAGAAATTTCATGGTTAGAGCATAAATATCCAATTTTAGTATGTCCATGCTGGATTAAATGTTTTACGGCTAGATATGAACCATAACGGTCATCTAGAGCAATACAACGCTTTTCAAAACCTTTCAATAGCCGATTGATTAATACCATCCCTGGCACTTGCTCCATTAATTTTATCAATCTGCTATCGGGTAACATTTTTGCATGAACGACTAGTGATGAGCAGCGATGCTCTATTAAGTGAGTTATTGCATTATATTCTTGTTGTTCATTATGGTAACCATTACCAATTAGCAAAAAATGTCCTGTTTTGGATGCAACTTTTTCTACCGTGCTAACCATAGCGCCAAAAAAAGGATCGGATACGTCAGCCACAACAATTCCAATAGTATTAGAGTTTTGTTGTGATAATGCACGAGCATTAGCATCAGGATAATAACTTAATTTTTCCATGGCTTTTTTTACGGTTTCGCGTGTGGTATCACTAACGTTTTCGGCGTTGTTAATCACTCGCGAGACTGTCGCAACAGAAACTTTAGCTAAATGTGCAACATCTTTTATTGTCGCCATAAAAAAACCTTTTAAATTATTACCGTAACTTTTTTAAAGTTTATTATTAGTTTGGTGTTGGTATCAAGTTAAGTAGAACTGTTAATAACTAAGCCAAAAATGATTCATAATGAAGTTATGAAATATTACAGAATACGTTCTTACTTATCTTAAATAGCTGATACAGATATCTGCTCACTTTTATGACTTAATGTATGATAATAAAGCAAAATTTTGGCTTTGCCAACAAAGCATTGACGCCTGAATCGTTTCAGTTGTAATTTATTAATAAGGGGAATGATTAATTGACTAAATTCCCCTCAAATTAGTTAAATTTTAACTAGTTCGTACTATTTTGCCGTAACTTTTATTAACATTGCGGTAGCAGGATCGAGTACAGGTAATGGTAAGCCGATATTCATTAACCAATCTCCTGACAGTGTGGTATCTGTTGTCATCCATTTTGGAAATGATTTCATGGCGTGACCATTTACTTTCGGATCAATGTGATCAGGTAGATCTAGAATTTCGATTTTGTATTGCTTATCAGCTAATAATCCAACTAAGCGTAAGTTACCACTTAATGCATAAGTCGGTAATGCCAATTGCGCTATAATAAATGCTGCTTCTTTTTTATCCTGACTGACCACACCATAGCTTTGCATAGCTGCGCTATCATCAACATCTAAACGTACACTATTACCACTATGCAATAATGGGCGTAGCTGTTTATGTAAACGGATATAATGAGTAAAACCTTTTTGTTCTTCTGCCGATTCTTTCACTGGATCGAGCTCAACACCCATATGTCCAAATAATGCTGTTAAACCTCGTAAATTCATATCTAATTCACGATAGGTGGTGTGACAAGTTTTGCCACCGATATGAGCACCCATTACCTCAGGTGGGAAGAAGTAGCTCATACCTCGTTGTATGATTTGTCTATCTAATGCATCATTTGAATCTGAGGCCCAAAAACGTTGAGTACGTTTTAACACTTCAAAATCTATACGACCACCACCAGAAGAACATGATTCAATTTCAACATTAGGATATTTTTCTAGCAGAATATCCATTAAACGATAAACCGCATTAGTTTGTCCAACTACAGCTGGGTGACCTTCGTGGCCTGCCTGAACAATTTCTCTATTCATATCCCATTTAATATAGTCAATATCATAACTACCGAGTAACCAATTTAATCTTTCGAGTAGATAATCAAATACCGCTGGATTTTGTAAATCAAGTAAGTATTGATGACGGCCTTCAGGTTGATTGTAGCCAGGTAATTCAAGTAACCAATCAGGATGTGCTCGATAAAGATCAGAGTTTTTACTGATCATTTCTGGCTCAACCCAGATACCAAATTCCATTCCTTGTTTTTTTACATGTTTGATAACTGGTTCAAGTCCTTTTGGATATTTGCGTTTATCTAAATACCAATCGCCTAAGGCTTGATAATCATCATCACGTTTGCCAAACCAACCATCATCAATGATAAAACGTTCAACACCCAGTTGTGCTGCTTTTGTCGCCATTTTCATGATGTAATCTGGGTTGTGATCGAAGAAGATTCCTTCCCAAGTATTAAGATGGACAGGACGAGGTTTATCGCTTGCGAAATGAATAATATTTTGGCGTAAAAATTGATGGAAATGCTGGCTCATCTTATTTAAGCCTTCATTACTATAGGTTGCATAAAGCCAAGGAGTACTTAAAGTTTCACCTTTAGCTAATGATATTTCTCCAGCAAGATAAAGCGCTTCGGCTTGGATGAAGCGCTTACCATTACTTTTCACTGCAACTTGGATACGATGATTACCACTCCAACCTAAATGGATACCCCAAACTTCACCAGTTTGTTCTTTAAATCCATCGGTACCAACTACCATACCCGGAAAGTATTCGTGTGAAGTACGACCACGGCGGTTTTCTTGCAGGTATCCACAATGTTCGATTTTTGTTCTGTGAGGGAAGAACTCTTTAATCCAACGACCACTAAATGCCATTAATTCTTGTGCACGTTCAGGAATTGGTAATGTTACAGATAAACGGTTGACTTGATATGGTTCTTTACCTAGATTAGTCAGACTATTTTGACATTGTAATACACCGGTTTCGTCTAAAATCAGCTTACTAGTCAAACGAAGTTTTGCAATACTATCTTCACTAATTATAGTTATATCATTTTTTTTCTTGGTTACTTTTTTGGTAACAAAAACTGGTGACCAATCTTTACCATTTCGATGACCTTCTAGTCCTGGCGTGCTAAAGTTTCCTACTCCTTCCTCAGGACAAAGGGTGAACGGGACATCGATATCAATACGTGAATTGGGTACGGCAGGTATAAGCATATCGATATCATCAAGATTTACGTTTTGTAATCGTTTACCAAAATAGCAGAGTTCAGCATAAGGTTGGGTGCGTAAGATAATATCTATATCGCGGGTTCTAAGATGGCAATTCATATTCTCTCCAAAGGTTAATCACTTTTCCGATATAGAATAATAATAATTTTCATTAATTAATATGATTAATTTTTAATTTTGTGATTAAGATCTCAATTAATGTAATCGTTTCCATTTTATTTTTCTAAAATGGTTAATTAAGCAATTTTTATTGCAAATGGTTGTGCGAAAAGGCAGTATTTTGTGTTATTATGATTTTTAATCATGGGTGAAATTTTAAAATATTATGAAAAATATTATTACTTTATTTTCTTTAATTGCGCTGGTTTTTAGTGTTGAAGCAGCAGATAGATATGTGACTGAAAATGTTGATATTTATCTTCGCCGCGGTCCAGGTTCTCAATATGCCTATACGAATGCTGTTAAAGCAGGGGAAAAAGTTACAGAACTAGAGAAAAGCGCTGACGGTAAATACACCCGGATACAACTTCCTAACGGTAGCTCGGCTTGGATTGAATCAAATAAACTAAAAGATCAACCTAGCCTTAGAGTACTTGTCCCAACGTTAGAGTCAAAACTTGCGGAATATAAAGATAAGGTTGATAACGCAGAGCAGTATAGACAAAATGCTATCAATGATTATTCCGAAAAATTAAAACAAGCCGAACAAACAATTGAAAGCCTACAAGCTAGAAATAAAGAATTAGAACAAATCAATAAATCACAAGACACTAAACTTGAATCAATGCTAAATCAAGTTGATGACAAGCGACGAGACCTTATTGTTACTTGGTTTACTTATGGTGGCTTAGTCGCTGGTGGTGGATTCCTATTAGGTTTAATTTTGCCAGCTATTATGCCGGGTCGCCGCAAAAAAGATCGCTGGATGCGCTAAATGAGCAAATTCTATCTTGTTGGCGGTTCTGTTCGAGATAGATTATTACATCTTCCTCTTGTTGATCGAGATTGGGTTGTAGTTGGTTCTACACCCGATGAGCTTTTAGCTCTAGGTTATCAACAAGTTGGTAAAGACTTCCCAGTCTTTTTACATCCCATAACAAAAGAAGAATATGCCTTAGCTCGAACCGAGCGAAAATCGGGTAAAGGCTATACTGGATTTATTTGTGACTTTAGTAAGGATATTACCTTAGAGCAAGATCTTATCCGCCGAGACCTGACTATTAATGCTATCGCCATGGATGAAGATGGTAATCTTGTCGATCCTTATCATGGTATTGATGATATCAAACTTAAATTATTGCGTCATGTTTCCCCTGCGTTTAGAGAAGATCCTTTACGAGTGTTACGAGTTGCTCGATTTGCTGCTCGTTATTATCATTTAGGTTTTAGAATCGCATCTGAAACACAAAAGTTAATGGAAGAGATGGTTTTAGCTGGAGAAATAAATACTCTTACTCCAGAGCGTGTTTGGAAAGAGACCGAGAAGGCATTAGCAAGTGCCGATCCACAAGTTTATTTTCAAGTGTTAAAACAATGTGGTGCTTTGGCGATATTATTTCCATCATTAATTCTTTCTAATACTGTTGCAGATGCATTAAAGAAATCTACTTTATTAACCGATGATTTAACGGTTCGTTTTGCAGTATTATTTGGTGAATTAGCAACTGAAGCAGAGAAACTTTGTTCACAAATTAAAGCACCAAATCAATATACAAAATTAGCGATAATGGTGCAGCAATACCGTCTTAAAGTTGAAAACGTGACACAATTAACAGCTGAACAAATTATTGATTTATTCAATCGAATAGATGTTTGGCGTAATCCTCATCATCTGAATCAATTAATTATTGCTAGCCAATCTTATGCTAAAACAGAATCATTTCCACAAGCAAAGTACCTAGAAAGGGCATATAAATTAGCTCATGGCGTCAATGTTCAAAATATTATTGCTGAAGGTTATAAAGGAAAGTTGATTCAAGATGAGTTACAAAAAAGGCGAATTGAAGCGTTATTAAACGGTATTTGATTGCATCTTAATCAATTGTCACTTTTTTTCAAAATATCTAAAAAAAAGGGTTGACGATTTGCCGTAACACAAGCATAATGCGCCTCGCAGTGTTGGTTATGACGTTGCGAATGAAATGGCTACGTAGCTCAGTTGGTTAGAGCACATCACTCATAATGATGGGGTCACAGGTTCGAATCCCGTCGTAGCCACCATTAAGATTAAGTTATACTTTAACCGAAAGTATATTATGCGGGTGTGGCGAAATTGGTAGACGCACCAGATTTAGGTTCTGGCGCCGCGAGGCGTGGGGGTTCAAGTCCCTTCACCCGCACCATTTAATCTTAATATCTATCCTTTATTGGGGTATAGCCAAGCGGTAAGGCAGCGGGTTTTGATCCCGCCACGCCCAGGTTCGAATCCTGGTACCCCAGCCATTCCAATCTGCAAATTTTGATATCTATTAGCTAATCTGTTTTGCTTTTTACATTCTTAGTTATTCCTTTTCACGGGTATGGCGGAATTGGTAGACGCGCTAGATTCAGATTCTAGTTCCGAAAGGTGTGCGAGTTCAAATCTCACTACCCGTACCAGATATCTTTTCTCCTTTATAATTGGGGTATAGCCAAGCGGTAAGGCAGCGGGTTTTGATCCCGCCATGCCCAGGTTCGAATCCTGGTACCCCAGCCATTAAGACCTAATTTAAAAGTTTAGTTTGCTGTCGAGAAATGAATTAATGTGCAGTCAAACTTAAAAGTAATAATCATCGCACTTTAATCTACAAGCGCAATGATTAGAACAATTATTATTTAAGTACACAGACGAAATATAATTCATTATTTTTTGGTTGCCACTCAATCGCTCCTATAGTCGTACCAACAGTATATTGGTTGGTAGCATCTCGTTCATCAGATGTCCAATATAGATGACCTTTAGGAAAATGGTTACCCGGGTAGGTGTGGTGATAAAGTTTTCCTTCGTTTGTTATATTACCCCATTCTCCTAGAAGGCTATTACCAATCCTACGATAATAGTGATTAGTTGTAATAGCTAAACAGTTATCAGAATTATTATCTGACTTACATGGGCCATTGGTTATAAGGTTTTGGTCGCTATTGGTCAAATCCTCAATAGTAGGAACAACATATTTACCATTGCAAACACTTGCGCTTTGGTTGTAATGGTAAACATCTTGGCTTGGCGATGTGAACCATTTCTTAATCGTAAACGTGTATATATCTTCGCCATCAGATTTTATGGTAAAGGTAGGATTTACATCCGTTGCTTCACCTGTCAATTTTACTTGAAGCCCTGTATTAATTAGATGACTATCTATATCGCCAACAGTAATTTGGTTTATTTCTATATTCACGCCTTTTGAACTATTTGATGATGTTATCGTCGATAAATCAAATGGTGCTCCAGCTATAAACATAAGGAATCGGGCTTGATCAAATCCCGTTGTTGGAAACCCACCAGAACTTACTTTATTGACGAAACCAGAATCAATAACGTGTTGATTAGCATCCCCCCAAGTTAAATAGACCCAATCACCAGTATAATCCCGATTTTCGAAGAGGAATGAATGCACAATTGATGGACGATTGGCACAAACAGTTGGTTTGATTGCATTGTAAATCAAAAAATCTTTTTTAGCTCCTGGATAAACTTTATAATTTGGAACACCATATTGCGTTACTAAAGCAATAGAGCCTGAAATTCTAATATAAGGACTCCAACCTAATCTTGCCAACTCACAAAAAGTTCTGTTTCTATCTGATTCAAGTAATAAATAGGATTTATTATCATAGCGATAGAACCAATCTATTTTAAATCCCCCATCGGGTGGGGTTATTTGAGTTATACTATCTCCATCATCATCAGCAACTAATTGACTGTCAACTGGATTAGACATGGAAAAAGGTATCATTGTACCGTCAAGACCATAATTAGATTTTAACGATGTCATTAATTGATTAGGTGTGGTGGCATTGGGATCAACTTGAGGGAAATTGATATTTTTTAGTTGACGATTTAGGTCATTGATTCCCGTAAAAACCTGAGATTGGAATTTTATCCCAAAATATTGGAAGTTTTGTTGATCATACTCTCGGGAACCATTAACACCAACCGCATCAGGATCGATAAAATATGGGCGATTGCCATTAATAGATTGTGCTGTGACTGCTACCAGTGCAAAAGCTAAATTACTCATTAAAAATATCGAAAATAAAACAATAAACCTTATTGAAAATTGAGAAAACTTTTTAAATTTAAATCCTTTCAATAACATCATGTTACCTTACCTTTTAATTCTTAAATTTAATAGAAAGATACAATCATTACGTTTCAATTAAGTTGATACTTATTTCAATGTTAAAAATGTGGGAAAATTAATTTATTGATAAAGATATTTTTTATTACTGACATGCAAAAATTGAATAAAAACTATCCATGCGGAAAAAAGAGTTTTTACGCATGGACAGCCTTGAAAAAATGATTATCTATATAAATTTACATAAACAGTTTGCGCTGTTTCAGCACGGTTATTTGATATTTCTTTTACATAGTAGAAGTGTGCATCGTTAGCGATAGCATATTTTTGTGCTGCTGCGCTAACTTCGCTGGTATTGTTAAATGTTCCATGGAAAACGATTGTTTTATATGGCTTCATGATTTTGAAGGCTTCGCTCGTAATTTCATAAGCATCTTGGCCTGCGATTGCTTTAGAAATGATAAAGTCACGAACTGGCGCCTCTTTTTTGTATAATGCAACATCAACATCTTGTTCACGATTTTTTACATCATCAGCAATAATTGAGTAAACATAAAACGCATAGGCATCTTTTTCAGAAGCGATTTTACTCGCTGCATCTAAAATTTCAGAAGTGTTATTATAATCGCCTTTAAATTTTACGACTGCAAATGGTAAATAATAAAGGGCTTTTGAACGAGGATAAAGCACAACACCGTTATGAGTCACTTCTTCTTTGCTTACCGCAATAGGTGCATTTGATTTATAAACATCGGCATAAACAATTGCACGATCAGTTGATGTGCCTGTAGAAGGTTGTTCAATACCAGTTATATGATAATATTTAGCACCAACTTCGTCTGCAGCTTTTGATATATCATCTGCTGCATTTTGTGCTTGTAAGTAGCTACCGGTTACAGAGATTTCTTTGAAGGGAATTAAGTTATTACTTTCTTCTGCTGTTAATGGTAAAGCCGCATAAATATTGGCAATAGGTAGAGATAATAGTAAAGCTAATGCAATAGATGATTTATTATAACGTTTCATAATAATGTCCTTTGTATTTATGTTATAAAAATAAAAAAACAATCTGTAACGCTTATTCTATGAGGGTATTGCATGAGAGTATGAAAACGAAAAACGCTCTCGGGATCTATCTTTTACTAATTCTTTCAAACAGCTAGATAAAACAATGTGGAAATTGTGGAAAAGAAAAATAACCGTTAAATAGTATATATCAATTAGAATATTTGTGTAGGTATCACTTTAAATTTTTGTAAAGAATATATTTTTAAGCATTTTATGCTAAAGAAATATTTCGATATTAAAAAATATTATTTTTTAATAAATCATCATATTACAGCTAAGGATTTATATTTATGGTGCTTATAAAACAATTAATTATCTGTGCAGTTAATCCCCAAATGACATAATCACCATACTGATAAAAGTGTACATCATGTTGCGATTTCTTTTGCCAATTTGCTGTGCGATTTGGAACTAATTCAAAAGGGAAATTATCATCAGGTTTAAAGCCAACAAACATAGTTGCTTTTTTGGGGGAATGCTCAATAAACCATTCTAATGGAACCGTAAAAACCGACTCAACTTCATCATGATTAATTTGTAAATTATCCAATTTATCTACATGCTCAATTTTTGCAACAAAAGGATAAATTACCATGCCTAATGAGGCATAAAATTTAGGTAATTGTCCTAATAGGGTAATTTGATCAAGCGTAATACCCAACTCCTCGAAAGTTTCACGTTTGGCGGTATATTCAGGGCTGATATCCGATAACTCAACTCGTCCTCCAGGAAAACAAATATCCCCTGGTTGCCATTTAAGTTTTTTTGAACGTACCTGAAAAAGCAGGTGCAATTGGTTTTCAATAGTGATAATAGGGATTAACACGGCAGCTTTATTCATAAATTGAAATTGGTTTTTGGTATTTTTCAAAGATTGTGATATTTTTTCTAGGGTGATCATAATATTTATTTCATTTATTTGTAAATTTACATTCTTTTTACGCTATAATAGAAAATTATTGGAGAAATTGTTCGTCAATAGTACATCTGTTTCACCTGAATAATGCTATGCAATACGATATAAATAATATAAAAAAAGAACTTGATGATCTTGCAATACTAAAACACGAACGTGCTCAAAGTGGTATGTCTCTGGAATTTCAGCGTGTCTTTTCATTATTGCCAGTTCTTTTTCATTTTAACCATCCCAATCTGCCAGGTTATGCGGGCGAAGAGACTCCATTAGGTATTGCGTATTATCAACCATCCAATGAAATTGTTGAACAGTTAAAAAATGAGTTCAATTTCAGTGAGGTAAATAAAAAAAATCACGCCAATATTTCTGCATTATATTCAATGGGTAGCACATGTTCCATCGGGCAATCTACCTCATCAGATCTTGATATATGGATCTGTATCGAAAATAGTTTATCTGATGTTAAAAAGCAAGCATTAATACAGAAGTGCAGATTAATAGAAACTTGGGCTAAAGATCTCGGCATTAAACTTACTTTATTTGTTGTTGACGTCGATCGGTTTATTAACCAACATCATGAATGTCTAATGGGTGAAAACTGTGGATCTGCACAGCACATATTACTACTCGAAGAATTTTACCGTTCAGCCAACCTTTTAGCAGGTAAACGTCTGTTATGGTTTGCGATTCCTTCTGATTTTACAGTCAATGACGTCACTTATCCAACCTATGAAAAATGTGTTCAGGCATTAGTTGTATCGAATATCATCAAACGCGAAGAATGGATTGATTTTGGACCTTTGACGGGTTTATCTGCTGAAGAGTACTTTGGTGCAAGTTTATGGCAACTGTATAAAAGTATCGATTCACCATTCAAAGCAGTATTAAAAACATTATTACTTGAAGCTTATTCTTCGATCTATCCAAAAAATAGGCCTATCGCGTTTGATATGCGGGAATTAATTCAAAAAGGAGAAATCCATTCCCATCACTATCTTGATTCATACTCGATGTTATTGGATAGGATCTCAAACTATCTAACAAATATTAGAGATTTTCAACGACTGGAATTAGTTAGACATTGCTTTTATTTAAAAGTGAATGAAAAATTGTCACAAAAAGCAAATTCATCGTCATGGCGACGTGACATATTAAATGAATTTGTACAAAATTGGGGGTGGCAACAATCATTATTGGAAAAATTAGATGCTAGTAAAACTTGGAAAATAGAACAAGTTCGTGAAATACACGAAATATTACTACATACTATGATGACGGGTTATCGAAATTTGCTCAATTTTGGCCGTCGTAACAATTTAGATTCATTGATTAGCCCACAAGATCTAGCAATACTGACTCGCAAATTATATGCCTCTTTTGAAGTTCTTCCTGGTAAAATCTCTACATTGAAATTAAATATTTCTGATAATTTACAGGAAGATGTTTTAACTTTTATCCATGTTAAAGAAGACCGGATTAACCGAGCTGGTTGGTATGTTTATAACCAAAAACCTAAACTCAATTCGATTGTTGGACATCAATATCTAGAATATAGTAAATACTTAGTCAAATTAGTTGGTTGGTGTTACTTTAATGGTTTGATTTCAGATTCAACTCAATTTTACTATTATGATGGTGATGACCGTGATAACAAAAAAATCACCAAACTGATTGAAGATCTGAAAAATTACTTTCCAATTGATGTTCCAACAGCAACAGAAGAACAATTATATGGTCCGTGTGAAATACGCCATTTAGCAATCATATTGAATTTAGAAAACGATCCAACGGTTAATTTAAAGTTAGAAGATGAAATCAGCACTAATGTTCTAAACTATGGTAAGCAAGAATTAAGTTTGGTTAGCTCAATTGATTTGCTTTATCGTAATTCATGGAATGAAATTCGGGTCTTGCATTTTAGTGGTACTTTGTGCGTGCTAGAAGCTATAAAAGCTTTACTCAATCGTATGCACAAAGATGCTGATTTACCTAATTCGGTCGAAATTTTCTGTTATAGTAACCAGCTAAGTAATGAAATTAAAAATCAAATGAAAAGGCTGATGTACAATTGTGTTGATTTGAGATTATCGACAACTAAAAATAATTCAACACAAGTTAAGCCATTGAGAATTGATGGGGCGTCTTGGTATCTATTCTTCGAACGGTTTGGCGTTTCATTCCATCAATTTGAAAGTGCTATTGATTTTTATGGTGCAGTATCAAACAACAAAGTTCAAGGTAGACCGCTAAATATTTTAGATGAAAGTAATGAATTACCTAAAGAGATAGATAGCGTCGCTTATGAAGGTATTATTCAATTCTTTTTTGAAGATACCGCAAATGGATTTGATTTATACATTTTAAACGAGCATAATCAGATCGAAATTTACCGTAATTGTAACGGTACCAAAGAGAACATGGTCAAGGATATTAATGATTTTTATGTATTATCTGATGACCGCTTTACGTTTACCACCAGTAGCTCTGTTAATTTTAATTTACCGCAATTTTACCAAATTACATACAACGATGCTGGTGAACGCGAAATCTTCTTACTTAATTAGTTTTGTTCAAAAAGTATATTAAAAAAGTTGAGGAACGTACTTTTTTAGTATGCAACATGATAAAAAATAAAAGAATTAGCAATGAAAATGAAATTTCTATTAAAATAATGGGAACTTTTTTTAAATTTATGAATCTAACTGTTAGAGTGCACAATTTTGGGCCACACTAATAGTGATAATATAATGAGGGATGGCCTTTAATGGGGGAGCAAATAACAGACCAAGTTTTAGTAGATCGCGTTTTAAACGGAGATAAAAATGCGTTTAATTTACTTGTGGTACGTTATCAAAATAAGCTAGCTCATTTGGTATCACGTTATGTTTTACCTTCTGAAATACCTGATGTTGTGCAAGAAACTTTTATTAAAGCTTATCGTTCATTAAGCTCTTTTAAAGGTGAAAGTATTTTTTATACTTGGTTGTATCGAATCGCGGTTAATACTGCAAAGAATTACTTAACTTCGCAAGGCAGACGACCACCATCTTCGGATATTGATGCAAGTGAAGCGGAAAGTTACGAAGGTGCAGACTCATTAAGAGATGTCGATAACCCTGAAAGTTTAGTTCTTTCTAAAGAAGTTGAAAGAGTAGTATTTGAAGCAATTGAAGCATTACCTAATGATTTAAGAACCGCCATCACACTACGTGAAATTGATGGATTAAGTTATGAGGAAATAGCTGAAATTATGGGTACACCAGTCGGAACTGTGAGATCACGTATTTTTAGAGCACGTGATGCTATTGATGAAAAAATAAAACCATTAATTAGTTAGTGGTTTGAACAAATTAAAATAGGTAGCAAGAAATTAAGGTATCTACTATGCAAATAGAACAGAAGCAGCAACTTTCATTATTGATGGATGGTGAGTTTACAGACGATAACTTTGTTGATGTCGTTAGCCATGATGAAAGTTTGCAATCCTGCTGGCATCGCTATCATATCGCAAGAGAAGCAATGCGAGGAGAATTGCACGGTAGTTCATTAACATTAGATATTAGCAATCAAGTTGCTATGGCGATTGCGGATGATGATTTATACCCACAATTAACAGAGCAACCTTCTCAAGATGAGATTTCAATTCCTAAAGCTGAAAATCTATTTTGGGTGCGAATTAAAGATGTTGTGGCTAAAGTTAGCCAAGTTGGACTTGCTGCTTGTGTTACATTAGCAATTATTGCTGGTGTTCAATATCATCAAGGTCAATCGGACGATGCCAGTGGTGCTCCAACGCTTAATACTGTTCCTATGGGTGTTAATGTAGCTCCTGTTGGTGGAATACAACATAATGACAAGCAATTACTTGAAAAAAGACAATACGATAAAATTAGATTGCTCGTTCAAGATTATGAATTACAAAAAAGGTTAAATGCCCGTTAAATAAAAATGAATTTTCTATTTTCTTTAATAAAAATAAAGCTAAAACAGAGTAATAATTTTATTATTACTCTGTTTTTTATATTGTTTTCTGCCTCAACCATGGCAACAGAAACAAATGAAGCGTTAAATTTATTAAATAAAATGAGTAAAGCGGTGCAAATCAATGATTATCAAATTCATTTTGTATCACAAGATAGAGAACAATTTGGCTCAACTTTTGAATATAATCACTTAGGCGCAGCTAAAAAAGAAAATATTAATGCGCAATTGCTTTATCTTGAAGGTCCAGCAAAAGAGATTATCTTGCATAACAACACCACCAGTTATTTTCAACCTGATAGCCCTTCATTTTCGATTGCTAGTTCTCGCATAACAGAGGCATTTCCTGATGTAATTTATAATGACTTTAATTCATTAGCGAATATTTATGATTTTATTTTATTAGGTAAAACTAGAACGGCAAATCGTGGTGCTCAATTAGTTAAAATAATTGCAAAAGACAAAGATCGCTATAGCTATGTTATATGGATCGATGATGAGACTTTCTTACCATTACGAATAGACTTAATTGATGATGATAATGACATTGTTAATCAATTAAAAGTTGTTGATATCGATGTTGATTTCGATGTTAAAAAATTCAAAAATTATATTGATAATCGAACTTACCCAATTTTATTATCAATTGAAAAACAGAATAATTTACTTGATGCTTGGCGCTTAGCATGGTTGCCAAAAGGATTTAAAGAAATAGCGGCGTATAATGTCAATTTTTATAGTTCTGATATTGCAACTAAATTGTTTTCTGATGGCGTATTTTCTTTTACAGTGAATGTCTCTTTAGAGCAAGCAAGTCAACCTAATCAACTTATTCAGCAGGGCGGAAGAACAATATTCTCAACTAATCTGGGTAACAAAAATATTATTATTATTGGTAATTTACCTGAAGGGACAATTGAAAGAATTGCCCAAAATATTGTTGAGAAATCGCCGTAAACCTCTCGATAACACTATGCTTACTGACCATTAATGTGTAGAATGTTTGCTTCTATTTTCGTGATTATTTGACTTGTTATTTATAGCCAATAACACTAACGATAATTAACAGTACATAACTAAAATATAACTTATTGATATGAATAAAAATATCCGCAATTTTTCAATTATTGCTCATATTGACCATGGTAAATCAACGCTTTCTGATCGTATTATCCAAATCTGTGGAGGACTTTCTGATCGTGAAATGGAAGCTCAAGTTTTAGACTCAATGGATCTGGAACGTGAACGTGGTATTACAATTAAAGCACAAAGTGTTACTTTAGATTATCATGCTAAAGATGGCCAAACATATCAGCTAAACTTCATCGATACACCAGGACATGTGGATTTTTCATATGAAGTTTCTCGTTCACTTGCTGCATGTGAAGGTGCATTACTTGTTGTTGATGCAGGGCAAGGTGTTGAAGCGCAAACTCTTGCAAACTGTTATACAGCACTTGATATGGACCTTGAGGTTGTACCAGTACTTAATAAAATCGACTTACCGGCAGCCGAACCTGAAAGAGTGGCGGAAGAGATTGAAGACATTGTTGGTATTGATGCTAGCAATGCAGTAAGATGCTCGGCTAAAACCGGAGTAGGTGTGGTTGATGTGCTTGAACAACTCGTTCATGATATCCCTGCGCCAGAAGGTGATTCGAATGCACCACTACAAGCACTAATTATTGATTCATGGTTTGATAACTATTTAGGTGTTGTATCATTAATTCGTATCAAGAATGGTGAGTTAAATAAAGGTGATAAAATCAAAGTTATGAGTACAGGAATGACTTATAATGTTGATCGCCTAGGGATCTTTACTCCAAAACAAATAGATAAAGACTGCTTGCATTGTGGTGAAGTAGGTTGGGTTGTTTGTGCAATCAAAGATATATTAGGAGCACCTGTAGGGGACACGTTAACTTTAGCAAAATCTCCAGCAGACAAGCCACTACCAGGATTTAAAAAAGTTAAACCTCAAGTATATGCAGGATTATTTCCAACCAGTTCTGATGATTACGAAGCATTTCGTGATGCATTAGGAAAACTAAGCCTTAACGATGCCTCGCTTTTTTATGAACCTGAAAATTCTGGTGCGTTAGGATTTGGTTTCCGTTGTGGTTTCCTTGGCTTATTGCATATGGAAATCATTCAAGAACGATTAGAAAGAGAGTATAATCTTGATTTAATCACTACTGCACCAACAGTAGTTTATGAGGTTTTGACTACTCAAAATGAAATTATCTATGTTGATAGCCCTGCAAAATTACCTGCAGTGAATAACATTCAAGAACTTCGTGAACCTATAGCTGAATGTAACATATTAGTTCCACAAACGTATTTAGGTAATGTAATTACTCTATGTGTTGAAAAGCGCGGTGTACAAACCAATATGGTTTATCATGGTAATCAAGTTGCATTAACTTACGAAATTCCAATGACTGAAGTTGTTTTAGATTTCTTCGACAAACTGAAATCAACTTCACGTGGTTATGCCTCTTTAGATTACAGCTTCAAACGTTTCCAAGTCGCTGACATGGTTAGGCTTGATGTATTAATTAATGGTGAGCGTGTTGATGCATTAGCACTCATTACCCATAAAGACAATGCACCATACCGTGGGCGTGAACTAGTCGAAAAGATGAAAGATCTTATTCCGCGTCAGCAATTTGATATCGCGATTCAAGCTGCAATTGGCAACCACGTCATAGCTCGTTCAACAGTTAAACAACTTCGTAAAAATGTTTTAGCTAAATGCTATGGTGGTGATGTAAGTCGTAAGAAAAAACTTTTACAAAAACAAAAAGAAGGTAAAAAGCGCATGAAACAAGTAGGTAATGTAGAATTACCGCAAGAAGCGTTTTTGGCTATTCTACATGTTGGTAAAGATTAATCAGTTAAAGAGGATAAAAAATGGCTAACTTATTCGCCATCATATTAACAATAGCAACATTCATTACTGCGATCTTTTGGTTTTTAGAGAAGTACCGATGGAAACCAGCTAGACAACGTAAAGTTGAAGAGATTCGTAAGCAAGCTAATGGTGAAATTGATGGTAAAATTTTGGCAGAAGTTGGAAAACCTAAAGGCTGGATTGAAAATTTAGCATCGTTTTTCCCTGTTCTTTTTGTGGTTTTTGTTATTCGATCATTTATATATGAACCATTTCAAATTCCTTCAGGGTCAATGATGCAAACACTATTAGTTGGTGATTTTATTGCTGTTCAAAAGTTTTCATATGGATTACGTGATCCGATCACCAATACTGTCTTAATTTCAACTGGCCACCCAAAACGCGGTGAAATTGCGGTTTTCAAACACCCCGATGGATCAAATAGAGATATTATTAAACGCGTTGTAGGTTTACCTGGCGATAAAATTGTCTATTTGTCTAATGAAAAGAAAATTCTCATTTATCCAGCTTGTCAATCAACCGATAATAATTGTGTTGGTCAGCGTTCTGAACCATTAGATTTACATTATACTCAACCCCAAGCAAGTGATTGGAAAGAAGTGAACGAAATGGGGAAAAACCCAGACTTCTATACAATAGAACAATATAAAGATAAGGGTATTGTTGATTCTAACTCTAGAATTACATTAGATATGAAAATTCAACAAGAAACCTTAGGTGAAATTACTCACGATGTTCTAACAACGCCTGGAAAAATGGAAGATACAAGTTATTTTTATCATCAAAATGGTCAACCGATCGGAACATGGGTTGTTCCACAAGATAACTATTTTATGATGGGTGATAACCGTGATAACAGCGGTGACAGTCGATATTTTGGCTTTGTTCCGGAAAAAAACTTTGTTGGTCGAGCTACAACTATTTGGATCAGTTTTGAAAAACAACCTGATCAATGGCCAACAGGAATTCGTTTTAGCCGTATAGGTGGAATCCACTAACTGTGATGAAAAATTTGAATCAACTACAACAAGCTATTGGATATCAGTTTAAAAACACATCTTTACTTCAGTTAGCACTAACTCATCGTAGTGCTAATAAAATGCATAATGAACGCCTTGAATTTTTAGGTGATTCGATATTAAGTTTTGTCATTGCTGATGAACTTTATCATCGATTTCTCAAGCAAGATGAGGGTGATCTTAGTCAAATGCGAGCAAGTTTAGTATGTGGACAGACACTTGCTGAAATGGGAAAAGAATTCAAATTAGGTGATTACCTAATTTTAGGTCAAGGTGAATTAAAAAGTGGTGGTTTTCGCCGTGAATCCATTATCTCTGATGCAGTAGAAGCTATCATTGGCGCTATTTATCTAGATAGTGAAATTGAAAACATTCGCCGCACAATTTTATCTTGGTATCAAAAACGCTTAGATGAAATTCAACCTGGTATTAAGCAAAAAGATGCTAAGACACGTTTACAAGAATATTTGCAAGGTATACGACATGAAAGACCATGTTATTTAATTCTTGAAGTTACTGGCGACAATCATGAGCAAGAGTTCTTAATTCAATGTAAAATTGAAAACGATGATCACCAATACTTAGGGCGAGGTTTAAGCCGTCGCAAGGCTGAACAAGCCGCAGCTCAAGAAGCATTAAACCAATTAGGAATAAAATGACAGAATCAAAACAACATTGTGGATTTGTTGCCATAGTTGGAAGACCAAATGTCGGCAAATCAACACTATTAAACCAACTACTTGGTCAAAAAGTATCAATCACCTCACGTAAAGCGCAAACAACGCGTCACCGTATTGTCGGAATTGATACCCAAGGCGATGATCAAATTATCTATATTGATACACCCGGTTTACATATTGAAGAAAAAAGAGCGATTAATCGCTTAATGAATCGTGCCGCTAGCAGTTCAATTGGTGATGTTGAATTAGTTATTTTTGTCGTGGAAGGAACCCACTGGACTGAAGATGACGAAATGGTTGCAGGCAAACTCAAAGATTGCAAGGCACCTATACTGTTAGTTATCAACAAAATTGATAATGTAACAGATAAAACCCAACTGTTACCACATATCCAAGAAATTAGTCAAAAAATTAACTTTTTAGATGTTGTGCCAATTAGTGCAGAAAAAGGTGAAGGGATTGACATCATCAAAGATATTGTCAAAAAACATTTACCCGTTGGTGAACACCACTTTCCTGAAGATTATATCACTGACCGATCACAACGATTTATGGCTTCAGAAATCATCCGAGAAAAACTAATGCGTTTTTTAGGTGATGAATTACCTTACTCGGTTACGGTTGAAATTGAACAATTTAAAGTTGATGAACGTACTGGCATGTACCGCATTAATGGCTTAATCCTAGTTGAACGCGATGGACAAAAGAAAATGGTCATTGGCAACAAAGGTGAAAAAATCAAAAAAATCGGTATTGAAGCCCGTAAAGATATGCAACTTTTCTTTGATAACAAAGTTCATTTAGAATTATGGGTTAAAGTCAAAGCTGGTTGGGCTGATGATGAGCGAGCATTACGTAGTTTAGGTTATAGTGACGATTAATCTAACTCTTTAAAAAATCAGGCAAAAGTTTGCCTGATTTTTTTATCTACTTGCAGTAGATTGATATTATCCAAAAATATCTAACCCTGCCCATAATAAGCATTTTGTCCATGCTTACGGAAATAGTGTTTATCCAATAATTCTTGTTGGATTTTTATGCCGACATTTAGATTGCGTGTAGCTAATGCCATAGCAGCGACTTCTTCTAAGACAACTGCATTATGAACAGCATCATCTGCATTTTTTCCCCAACTAAAAGGACCATGTCCGGATACCAATACACTAGGTATTGCCAATACATCAATGGATCGTTTAGTAAACTCTTCAATAATCACTTTACCTGTATTGAGTTCATAATTGTTAATTATTTCAGTTGGTGTTAACTGGCGAGTGCAAGGAATATCTCCATAAAAATAATCTGCATGAGTTGTACCTAAAGCTGGAATATCTAACCCTGCTTGAGACCAAATTGTTGCGTTTCTTGAATGAGTATGAATAACTCCACCAATTTGTTCAAAAGCCTTATAAAGCTCAATATGCGTTTGTGTGTCGCTTGAAGGATTAAGTTTACCTTCGACTTTTTTACCATCAAGATCGACAATAACAATATCATTCACTTGCAACTTATCATAAGCGACTCCTGACGGTTTGATAGCAATAACACCGTTACTTCTGTCAATTGCAGATACATTCCCCCAAGTAAATGTCACAAGCTGATAATAAGGTAATAATAAATTTGCTGCTAAAACATGTTCTTTTAATTCAGTAAACATATTAACATCCTGTTTGATAATAAATAAAACATCAGGAATAAACATAAAACAATATCAATTGTTCTAATATAAACCTCAATGATCATCTCCAATATGACGAAGTTTTTTACCTAACATCAGATTTTTTTCGATACGTTCCAATGAAATATTTTTGGTTTCAGGTACAAAGAAAATTACAATGAAGATAAATAAAACATTCATGCCGGTATATAACCAAAATGTTTGAGCAACACCTATATGATTTAATAATGTAAGGAATGTTGCACCAATTATCATATTTGAAATCCAATTGGTCGCAGTTGAACAAGTCACACCAAAATCACGGCTTTTTAAAGGTTGAATTTCAGAACATAAAATCCACACCACTGGTGCTGCACTCATTGCATAACCACCAATACACATAATTGCCATTCCAACTGCTGCATAGGATGTAAATGATGATGGATTACCATTTTCGATAAGTTGCAAACAAATACCTAGTACTAATGTACCTAAAGCCATAATACCAAAACCAACTTTTAGAATTGGTTTTCGTCCTAATTTATCAACAGTAAAAATTGCAATAAATGTAGCTAACACAAAAGTAAGACCAACAATAATTGTAGCAATCATTTGTTGCTGGGTACTTTCAAATCCTGCAAGGCTAAAGATTTTTGGTGCATAGTACATAATAATATTCATACCAGTAAATTGTTGCATCGCTTGTAATGCCATACCAAGATAAACTGTTCTGCGTACATTTTTGTTTGCTTTAAACAGTGTCCAGCCTTCCTGTTTTTCTTGTAAACTATCCTTGATATCATTAAATTCTTGTTGAATTTTTACAGGATCGCTACGAATTGATTTTAAAACTTTCTCAGTTTCATTTAATCGTCCTTTTGATGCCAACCACCTAGGACTATTAGGCAGGAAAATCACTACTATAAACAATATAATTGCAGGTATAGAAATGATACCAAGCATCATTCGCCAATCACCTGTGTAGCTAAAATAGGTATCTGATAAAAATGCAACTAAAATACCAATTGTGACTAAAAGTTGGTAAGCAGCAATCATCTTACCGCGAATGTTTTCTGGCGCCATTTCAGAAAGATAAAGTGGCGCCGTATAGGATGCAATACCAACAGCAAACCCCAAAATAACTCGCCAGACTAAAAGAACTTCTACATTAGGTGCTAAAGCTGATCCAAAGCAACTTATAATAAAAAATAAGGCGCCCGCTAATAAGCTATATTTTCTACCTAAATAAAAAGATAACCAACCATTGGATAGAGCCCCCAAAGCAGCTCCTAACATCATTGAACTCACTACCCACTCTTGTAGCTGAGTAGTTAGTTCAAACTGAATAGTAATAAATGGTAAAGCTCCCGCAATTACACCTATGTCTAGACCGAATAGTAGACCGGCCATTGCAGCTGAAAAGCCGATTAGAAAGGTCATTTTTTTTGCAGAATTTATTTCCATTTTATTCGTTGTTAAAGACGTATTCATATCCACCTCTTTATTCCCTTTATTCTGTAATTTTGATAATAATTGGAAAAAATATTTCCAATCATTGAACTAAAATAAATTTATCAAGCATAAGGATTACAATACGCAATCTCATTCCAACGTAACTCATTCCTGAAATCATCGATTCGAGTACTTTCGTCAATAACCAACAGTTCAATTTTATGCAGTTGCGCATAAAGTTTAAAATAATCCATAGAAAGTGCTTGGGTATAAACAGAATGATGTGCTGCTCCAGCAAGAATCCAGGCTTCAGCTGATACTTTTAACGATGGTTTTGGTTTCCAAACAGCACATGCTACAGGTAATTTTGGTAGTGCATAAGGTTGCTTGATTGTCTCAAGTTCATTAGCGACTAATCTAAATCGGTTACCAATATCAATTAAACTGGCATTGATTGCTAAACCAGGTTTTGCAGGGAAAATAAGTCGAGCAGGATCGGCTTTACCACCAATGCCCAAATGTTGAATATCAAGTAAAGGTTTGACATCATCATCTATGATAGATGGGCAAACTTCTAACATATGTGAGCCGACAACTAACTCATTACCTTCAGTAAAATCATAGGTATAATCTTCCATGAATGCGGTGCCGCCAGGAAGTCCTTTGGCCATTAATTTCATTGTGCTTAGTAATGCTGCGGTTTTCCAATCACCTTCACCTGCAAAGCCATAACCTTTAGCCATTAATCGTTGGACAGCAAGTCCTGGTAATTGTGCCATACCGTATAGATCTTCAAACGTTGTGGTAAATCCGCCATAATTACCTTGTTTAAGGAATTGCTCAATACCTAATTCGATTCTCGCTGCGTCAATTAAGTTTTGTCTTTTCTCTCCACCAATTTGCGCGACGGGAGCAAGTTTATAAAGTGTTTCATATTCATCAATTAGCTGATTGACATCACCATCAGCAATTGAGCTAATTACTGAAACCAAATCACCAACTGCATGAGTGTTGACTGAGTAACCAAATTTAATTTGTGCAGAAACTTTATTTCCTTCTGTTACAGCAACTTCGCGCATATTGTCACCAAATCTAACGATTTTCATGGTTTTTTCTGCATTAATTGCCACACAAACTCGCATCCATTTCCCAATTTGCTCATGAACATCTTTATCTTTCCAGTAACCTGTTACCAGAGAATGAGGTTGGCGCATACGAGAACCGATAAAACCAAATTCACGTCCTCCATGTGCAGTTTGGTTAAGATTCATAAAATCCATATCCATTGAATCCCACGGAACGACTTTATTAAATTGAGTATGAAGTTGTAGAAGAGGTTTTTGCAGATGAGTTAATCCATTAATCCACATCTTAGCTGGCGAAAATGTATGTAACCATGTGATTAATCCAACACATTTTGAAGAATAATTTACTTCCTGACAAAGGTTATATATATCCTCAGGTTTTGTTGCGAGTGGTTTGAGAACAATTTTAACGGGTAGATTTGCTTCATGATTAAAATAATCTGTTACCTCTTGAATATTTCTTTTAATTTGTTCAAGTGATTCTGGCCCATAAAGGTGTTGACTACCTGCAACAAACCAAATTTCAGCTTCTGAATAAACAAACATAATGGACTCCTTTATAATTTATTCATATTTTTTAAGTTAAGCGTTATAGTTGGGTTCACTAGATGCTGACCAAACTAAATACTTTCTATATAATTCTTCATATTTAGGGACCCTGTTTTCATCAGGGGTAAAGGTGGTTTCTAGCTTACTAGACATGCTACTTTGAGCGGTGGAAATATCGGCGTAAACATTGGCCGCTACAGCCGCAAAGATTGCTGCACCTAATGCACAACATTGTTCTGAACTCACAACGGTCAGCGGTTTATTCATTACATCTGCACAAGCTTGCATAATAACCGGGGATTTTTTAGCTATTCCTCCTAAAGCGACAATTTCATTAACAGGCACATCTTGATTAATAAAGCATTCCATAATTGCTCTAGCGCCAAAGGCTGTTGATAAAACCAAGCTTCCAAATAATGTTGCAGCATCAGTTGAAATCGTTAAATTGGTTATAACACCTTTGATTCGTTGATTGGCATAAGGGGTTCGTCTACCATTAAACCAATCAAGCGTTATAGGAATTGTGTCTAGATTTGGATTTTCTGCCCAAGCTTGAGCAATATCATTTAATAATTTATGCTTTAACTCCTTTACTATTGGTTGAGATTCTGGTGAGATTGAAACTAACTTTTCAAGAGGCCAACACAAGAGTTTTTTATACCATGCATAGATGTCTCCAAAAGCTGATTGCCCGGCTTCAAGACCTATAAAGTTTGGTATTACACTACCATCTACTTGACCACAAATGCCTTTAATTGAACGATTATTTATAACGTTTTGTTCTGCCAATAAAATATCGCAGGTAGAGGTGCCAATTACTTTAACTAATGTATAAGGTTTTGCACCCGCACCAACGGCACCCATGTGACAATCAAATGCACCACCAGAAATTACGGTCGATGTTGGTAATCCTAATTTTTCTGCCCACTCTTGGGTAATAGTGCCCACTTTATGATTTGCGGTATAAGTCTTTTCAAATAAAGGATAAGGTAAGTTATTAACTAAACTTGGGTCGAGTTTTTCAAAAAACTCATAAGGGGGTAAACCATTCCATTCTTCGCTCCAAAAACATTTGTGACCGGCAGCGCATCGACCACGCTTTATTGCATTTGGCGCTGTCGTTCCAGAAAGTAAAGCGGGTACCCAATCACAGAGTTCAATCCAAGATGCAGAAGCATTTTTTACAGCACTGTCTTGACGAAAAATATGCATAATCTTCGCCCAAAACCATTCTGAAGAATAAACTCCACCACAATATTCCAAATATTTAGAGTATGGTTCAGTTTTGCACACTCTATTAATTTCTTCAGCTTCGTGTACCGAGGTATGATCTTTCCATAAAATAAACATTGCATTAGGATTGTTCATAAATTCTGGTTTTAAAGCTAACACATCGCCATTTTCATCAATAGGTGCTGGGGTAGAACCTGTTGAGTCCACACCAATAGCAACTATATTTTGTGCATCAGATTTAAGTTGATTGACAACAGATTGTATTGATTGAGTCATTGACTCAATGTAATCAAGGGGATGATGCCTGAACTGATTTTTTTGCGGATCACAAAACTGGCCCTTAGACCAGCGTGGGTAATAAACTACTGCTGTAGCTAACTCTTTCCCATTTTGACAGTCGACCGCTAAAGCTCTGACAGAATCACTACCAAAATCCAATCCAATGGTTATTTTTTTATTCATCCGCTAACACCTCAAAGACTAATTAAATGGAGTTTTTTGGAAGAATAAATAATTATCGATAAAACAAGTAGGTATGTTGTTGCTATAAATATAGACGATTCTGCACACCTAATTTGTTTTGTGATGTAGATCTCACAATTATCACTATTCAAAAAAAATTTTTATGTAAAAATAAAATAG
Source organism: Gilliamella sp. wkB72 (assembly GCF_001693745.1). Classification (NCBI taxonomy): domain Bacteria; kingdom Pseudomonadati; phylum Pseudomonadota; class Gammaproteobacteria; order Orbales; family Orbaceae; genus Gilliamella; species Gilliamella sp. wkB72. The sequence continues at coordinate 195,614 of NZ_LZEI01000009.1, forward strand.
TTTCAAAAAATTGGTGATGACAAATGAGCAATAAACAACAAAATAACCCTTTGTTACCTGGTTATTCATTTAATGTCCATCTTGTATCTGGTTTAACACCGATCGAAAAAGAAGGAAAATTTGATTTTTTCATTGATCGTCCTAATGGATTAAATGGTTACATTATTAACCTCACTTATGCAGGCCAAGGTACTATTTATCGTGATGATGAATCATTTAATTGTTATCCCGGTGACTTTGTTCTTTTTCCTCCCAAAGAACCCCATTTATACGGACGTAAAGAAGATGAGAATAATTGGTTTCATTTTTGGGTATATTTCAGACCAAAATCAACATGGAAATATTTATTAAGTTGGGAAAACCGATTAAAAGAAACGGGATTTTATCGCCCTAATACCCAAGTAAAAGATGAACTAGAACAGCTATTTATAAAAATTGTTGAGGTAGGGCAATCAAACACGATATATTCTGAAAATTTAGCTATGAGCATGTTAGAGCAATTCTTGATACGTTGCGCACAAGAGACTTCTTGCACTAATCCTCCTAAAATAGATACCCGAGTACTACAAGTTTGCAACTATTTAATTGATACTCTGGATGAAAATAATTTTACGCTTGATATCGTATCGCAGAAAGTGTGTTTGTCGACATCGCGAATTGCTCATATATTTAAAGACCAGATTGGTATGTCTATTGGAGAATGGCGACAAGAGCAACGGGTAAATCGTGCAAAACTGTTATTGCAAACCACTAATATGAGTATCGCAGAAATTAGCCGTTCAATCGGATTTGATGATCAACTTTATTTTTCGCGAATCTTCAAAAAAAGAATTGGTCTATGTCCTCAAAAATATCGCAATAGCACTCGAGAACAAAATGAAAGAAAAATCCAAAGTGTAAACTCGCTTTACTTTTATGATAAGCAAAATGACCATATCATTGAATAAATACAAATTATTAGGTAATTATTTTTTCAGAAAGTTAATACTAAACATCGCTCCTCGTTTTATATATAATAGCCGCTCACAGACTTGGATTTAGAATATCAATTTCGGAGCTTTTTCATGCAGCAGTTTCGTCCTATCCGTCGTGCTTTACTCAGTGTTTCTGATAAAACAGGAATCATTGAATTTGCTAAAGCTTTATCTGAACGTAATATTGAACTCCTTTCTACTGGTGGCACCGCCAAACTTTTAATCGACAACCACATTCCTGTTACCGAAGTATCGAATTATACGGGATTCCCTGAAATGATGGATGGTCGAGTCAAAACGTTACATCCTAAAATACACGGTGGCATTTTAGGGCGTCGAGGGATTGATGACGAAGTGATGCAACAACATCAGATCGCACCGATTGATATGGTGGTTGTCAACTTATATCCTTTCGCGAAAACGGTAGCTGACCCAAATTGTAGTTTAGAAGATGCGATAGAAAACATTGATATTGGCGGACCAACTATGGTGCGATCTGCAGCTAAAAATAATAAAGATGTCGCCATTGTTGTTGATTGTCAGGACTATAGCACAATCATTGATATGTTAGATAAACAGAAAAATTGCCTCTCTTTCAAGTATCGATTTAGCTTAGCAATAAAAGCATTTGAACATACAGCTCAATATGACGGTATGATCGCTAACTATTTTGGTAAACTTGTACCTCCATATTATGGCGATACTGAAAAGCCTGCTGGTGAATTCCCTCGCACTTTAAATCTACAATTTGTTAAAAAGCAAGATATGCGATATGGCGAAAACTCACATCAACATGCAGCTTTTTATGTGGAAGAACATCTTGAGCCAGGTTCTATTGCTACTGCCAAACAAATACAAGGTAAAGAGCTATCTTATAACAATATTGCCGATACCGATGCTGCATTAGAATGTGTAAAATCATTTGATGAACCAGCTTGTGTAATAGTTAAACACGCTAACCCATGTGGTGTTGCGGTGAGTGATAACATCTTAAATGCCTATCTTAATGCTTTTAAAACCGACCCAACTTCTGCCTTTGGGGGCATTATTGCTTTTAATCGTCCATTAGATGCTAAAACAGCCCAAACTATTGTTGATAAACAATTTGTTGAAGTAATTATTGCACCATCGGTTGATCAAAACGCTTTGGCCATTACACAAACGAAAAAAAATGTTCGAGTATTAGAATGTGGCGAATGGCCAGCGAGCACAAAAGCCAGTTTAGATTTAAAACGCGTTAATGGCGGATTGCTTGTACAAGATCGTGATTTAGGTATGGTAACCAAAGACCAATTAACGGTAGTTACCAAACGACAACCGACTGAAAAAGAGTTATCTGATGCACTATTTTGTTGGAAAGTGGCAAAATTTGTGAAATCTAATGCTATTGTTTACGCTAAAGATAAGATGACTATTGGCATTGGTGCAGGGCAAATGAGTCGTGTTTATTCGGCCAAAATTGCTGGAATAAAAGCACAAGATGAGAATCTAGAAGTTGCTGGTTCAGTTGTAGCTTCTGATGCATTCTTCCCGTTTAGAGATGGTGTTGATGCCGCGGCTGCGGTTGGTGTCACCTGTGTTATTCAGCCGGGTGGTTCAATCCGTGATGACGAAGTAATTCAAGCCGCTAATGAGCATAATATTGCCATGATCTTCACCAATATGCGTCATTTTAGGCATTAATTATAAAAGTATTGAAAGGACCTTGTATGAAAGTATTAGTAATTGGTAATGGTGGGCGCGAACATGCTTTAGCTTGGAAAGCAGCACAATCGCCATTAGTTTCTAAAGTGTTTGTTGCACCAGGTAATGCAGGTACCGCACTTGAGCCAAATTTAGAAAATATCAACATTAAAGCAACAGATATTGCTGGTCTACTCAACTTTGCTCAAGAGCAACAAATAGACTTAACTATTGTTGGACCAGAAGCGCCATTAGTGATTGGTATTGTCGATAGTTTTCAAAAAGCTGGATTAACTATCTTTGGCCCATCAAAAGCGGCTGCTCAGCTAGAAGGATCAAAAGCTTTCACTAAAGATTTTTTAGCTCGACATAACATCCCAACTGCTGAATACCAAAACTTCACAGAAATTGAACCAGCCATTGCTTATATTCGTCAAAAAGGCGCACCAATTGTGATAAAAGCTGATGGTTTAGCGGCAGGAAAGGGCGTGATTGTTGCCATGACACAAAAGGAAGCCGAAGAGGCAGTACACGATATGTTAGCGGGAAATGCTTTTGGTGATGCCGGTCATCGAGTCGTAATTGAAGAGTTCCTTGATGGCGAAGAAGCCAGTTTTATCGTAATGGTCGATGGTAAACATGTCGAACCAATGGCAACCAGCCAAGATCATAAACGTGTTGGTGATGGTGATACTGGTTTGAATACTGGTGGAATGGGCGCTTACTCTCCAGCGCCAGTAGTAACCGATGACGTCTTCAATAAAGTTATGGAAGAAATCATTTACCCAACCGTCAATGGCATGGCAAAAGAAGGCAATGTATATGTTGGTTTTCTTTATGCCGGATTAATGATTGATAAACAAGGAAATACTAAAGTAATCGAATTCAATTGTCGATTTGGCGATCCTGAAACTCAACCAATCATGATGCGAATGCAATCAGACCTAGTTGAGCTCTGCTTGGCTGCCACAAAGGGCGAACTAAATACTGTAAAATCAAAATGGGATATAAGGCCTGCTTTAGGTGTAGTTCTTGCTGCTGGCGGATATCCAGGCGATTACAACACCAAAGATGTTATATTAGGTCTACCTACTGAAACAGATAATAATTGCAAAATCTTCCATGCCGGCACCTGTTTAGAAAACGGTCAAGTCTATACCAATGGTGGGAGAGTTCTATGTGTTACAGCTTTAGGCGATAGTGTTTCAGACGCTCAAAAACGTGCGTATGAACAAATTAAAAGTATCTATTGGCATGGTTGTTACTATCGTCATGATATTGGCTATCGAGCTATTGAACGCGAAAAAAATAAATAAATTTCACAAAAATAGCGCTATATAGCACTATTTTTTTATCTACCATTAAGCCAAAAAAGTTGAGGAACGGGGTTTTTTAGCCCTAAAAGTTTTTTGTGGTTTGAAAAAAACCTCAAAAACCCCTCTCCTCAACTTTTTTTGCCTTGTTTTAATGACAAGAAATTACAAATTATATTCTTTTAATCACAATTGAGGTGTTAATTCCGCCAAAAGCAAAGTTATTAGTTTGAAAATATTCAATATCTAAATTTCGTCCTGAACCAACGATATAATCCAAATCACCACATTGAGGATCGACATTATTTAAGTTGATAGTTGGATTAAACCAGCCAGTATGCATCATTTCTAATGTTAACCATGCTTCTATCGCGCCACATGCACCAAGAGTATGACCAAAATAGCTTTTTAAAGATGATATAACCATAGATATTGGTTTTAGTAATATTTCAATGTAAGACAGCAATGTTGTGAGTATTAATGTAGCAGTAAGAATCTTAAAATTCTTAAAAAATTGTTATCTCCTAACAATAGTATTAATCGTTAAAATTAACTATCTATTCTTTGCATTGAAGTTTAATATATAACAGTATTCATAAAATGTGATGAATATTAAAGTTCAAGTTCCAATCTTTTCTTTTTCTATCTTTTTCTATTTCATAAATTTTAGCACTTGAGGACAATTATTATGTTTCAATGGCTTTCAAATTGGATTTTAGATGGACTTAAACATTCACCAGAAATACTTTTATTTCTCTCACTGAGCTTAGGGTATTTGATTGGTGGTATTCGAATTGGTAAATTTCAATTAGGTGGAGTGGCTGGTTCCCTACTAGTTGCTGTCGCATTAAGCGTGTTTAGTGTTACGGTTGATGCTGGTGTCAAAGCTGTACTTTTTGCTTTATTTATTTATGCAGTAGGGTTCGAAAGTGGACCACAATTCTTTCGTTCATTGGGGGTTAAAACCCTTCGTGAAATCTTTTTAGCACTATTTATTGCCGTTGCTGGCTTTGTTACGGTGCTCGTTTTAGCCAAATTATTCCATTTAGATAAAGGTCTTGCTGCTGGTTTAGCTGCAGGAGGATTAACCCAATCAGCAATAATGGGGACGGCATCAGATGCGCTTACTCAGTTAGGTTTAAGCCCTGAAGAGTTAAGCCGATTACAAGGTAATGTGACTATTGGATATGCCGTAACTTATATTTTTGGTTCACTCGGAGCCATAATTGTCTGTGTTAATATTTTACCTAAAATTATGGGGCGTGAAATTAACGATGATGCAATTCAGGCAGAAGCAGAACAATTACATGGTTCACTTTTATTAGGTAGTGGTCAGAACTTTGCTTTATCTGATGTAACGGGTCGTTTATATCGTATTACCAATAAAGTTAATCAAACCGTTGAAAGTTTAGAAAAGGTGATTAACGGTATAAGCATCGAACGAATCAAACGTGGTAATCGTATTATTGAAGCTGGACCAGAAACTATATTAAAGGCCAAAGATATTATTTTAGTTGTTGGCCATCGTGATGCCATGATTAAAGCCACTGATTTATTAGGTGAAGAGGTGAATTCGGCACAGGGTATGGATGTGGTTATGAATACTCAAGATGTCGAAATGCGTAATACACGTTATGTTGGTCAAAACTTAACGCAAGTACTTTCATCTGATGAAGTAATGAAACTAAAACATGGTATTTATTTAATTGCTGTCCATCGCGATGGGCAACCATTGCCATTAAATAATGATATGGTGTTCAAATTAGGTGACATTATTACGGTTTATGGTACTGATGGTGACTTAAGGCGAGTAGTTGATAAAATTGGTGCGCCGATAACAAAGAGCGAAAAAACTGACTGGATATTCCATGGTTTAGGTCTTGTCGTTGGCCTTATTATTGGTCTTATTGTAATTCGTGTTAGTGGTATTCCAATTACCTTAGGTGCTGGTGGTGGTGCTTTGTTATCAGGCTTATTATTTGGATGGTATCGATCTTTACATCAAACTGTAGGAAACATCCCAACGGGTGCGGTGCAATTACTTAAAGATTTTGGTCTAGCTGGCTTCGTAGCCGTAGTTGGTCTAAGCTCTGGATTGCAAGCTATTGATACCATTAAAGATCAAGGTATTTCTTTATTTCTAATTGGCGTTGTAGTTACTTTATTGCCTATGTTGCTTGGTATTTACTTTGGTAAGTATGTGCTGGGTTATAAAAATTCTGCAGTATTCGCTGGTGCATTGGCGGGTTCTCGTAGTGCAAATCCAGCTTTTGGTGAAGTACTAAATAAAGCGGGTAACTCAACACCTACTAACTCTTTTGCTATTACCTATGCTTTAGCTAATGTTTTCCTAACTTTATTAGGGCCATTAGTTGTTGCTTTTGTTTAATTGACATCTCAAATTAAGGATACATGGTTATGAAAAGTAATAATGAATATGCAAAATATGCGAATTTAAGTCCTTTTGAATTGAAAGATAATTTAATTAAACTAGCACAAAGCCATACTGACCGTGTAATGTTAAATGCGGGGCGTGGTAATCCTAATTTCTTGGCAACATGGCCACGACAAGCTTTTTTCCAACTTGGCGTTTTTGCTTTGCAAGAGTCTGAAATGTCTTTTTCATATATGAATGAAGGCATAGGAGGAATGCCAATTAAGGCTGGTTTAACAGGTCGTTTTGAACATTTTGTCCGTCAAAATTATCAAACTCCTGGCGTGTCATTTTTAGGTAAAGCGTTTTCATATATTCGCGATCAACTTGGTCTAGATGAAAATGCCTTCTTACAAGAGATGGTGGAAGGTATTTTGGGCTGTAACTATCCAGTACCTGATAGAATGCTGCATTTTAGTGAAGAGGTGGTTAAAGCCTATGTTCTTTCTCAAATGGGTGCGCAATATTTAAGACGAGATGATCTTGATCTATTTGCTGTTGAAGGTGGTACTGCTGCAATGGCTTATATTTTCAATTCAATGAAAGAAAATAACTTAATCCAAAAAGGTGATAAAATTGCAATTGGTGCACCTATTTTTACGCCGTATTTGGAAATTCCAGAGCTTAATGATTATCAATTGGTTGAAGTGTTAGTTAATTCTGATCCTGATAAAAATTGGCAATATCCAGAAGCCGAATTGCGCAAATTAGAAGATCCTTCCATCAAAGCATTTTATTTAGTTAACCCATCTAATCCGCCATCAGTAAAAATTGATGATAAAAGTTTGAAAATCATTGCTGATATTGTGAAAAAACGTCCAGATTTAATTATTTTAACTGATGATGTTTACGGTACATTTGCTGATGATTTCCAATCCTTATTTGCTATTTGTCCTAAAAATACGATTTTAGTTTATTCATTCTCTAAGTATTTTGGTGCAACAGGTTGGCGTTTAGGTGTGATTGCAATAGCACACGATAATATTTTAGATAACAAAATTAAAGCATTACCAAGCAAGGCTAGACAGATTTTAGATAAACGTTACAGCTCAATTGTGACCGATCCTGAAAATCTTAAATTTATCGATCGTTTAGTAGCAGATAGCCGTGCGGTTGCGTTAAATCACACTGCTGGTCTTTCTACGCCACAACAGGTTCAAATGGTGTTATTTGCATTATGTGAGATGATGGATACCGATCAAAGTTATAAAGCCGCATTGAAATCATTAATTCGTCGTCGAGCAGCATCATTGTATCAACATTTAGGACTTGAACATCATACTGATGAAAATAGTGTCGATTATTATACCTTAATTGATCTAGAACATATTTGTCGTGAACTTTATGATGATAAGTTTGCTAAATGGATCTTAAAAAATAAAAATCCATCTGAAATGTTATTTAGAATTGCTGATGAAGCTGGTGTAGTTTTATTACCAGGTAAAGGGTTTGCAGTGCAACATCCATCTGCTCGGGCTTCATTAGCTAACTTAAATGAATATCAATATGCAGCAATTGGTTTATCTATGCGTAAACTTGCACAAGAGTATTATGCAGAGTACCAAGGTAAAGCTAATAAAAAATAGATAATCATACTGATTAACTTATCAACTCTACTATCAAACCCTAGATTATCTAGGGTTTTTATTTTATATATCTCTTCAATTTTATTTTAAATATTAGCTATTAAATTCAAATGACGAACTAGTTAATTTAATATATCTGCATAAGTTCAATATTTCATCTTGTGCTAACAAACTTAGTTTGTTCTGTAAGTTTCTTTCATATCTCCTATTTACAGTCCGTTTTATCTACATACACTTTATAGTTTCATTTATTAAATGTCTTAGTCTAAACTCATGGCTCGGAGCTTATATTGCATCACGTTGAAGCATTTTATAACACGCCAGTTTTTACCTAGGAAAATACTTTACCATCAGTGATTGTTATTTCATTGTAATTGAAAATACTACTTTGTGTCTTAATGAAAGGCATAGAAAATGAATACTTCTATGCCGAGTTTCGAAAAAGCCTATAATTACTAATTTAGCCATGTACTTTATCTTTTAGGTTAACTAAGGTTTCAACAAAATTTTCTATACCTAAACCGATATCTCTCAATTAACGAAATATAGCTTTAATGCTTCAGCTATACTTCATTCAAATATTTTTAATTAAGTGACTAGTACTTTCGGAATTTTAATTTATCTTAAGAAATTTATAGACTATTGAAATATCTTCACTTGCCAATCCAGTATTGTTCGCATTTTGCCAGAGCTTTTTAAGCTTGGTTAGGCATGGAGCTTTTTCAGGAGATAAATTCTTTAAAGCTAATTTAACATCTTTTAAAGCATGTCGCAATTCCATCTGGGGTTCATAGTCATCATTACTTATGATATTCAATTTACCTTTTATATATGGGGCAGACAAAGGTCCATCCTCTAAAGAGCTCCATAATTCTTCGCATGAAAAACCAAATATATCAGCCAGTTGCATGCTTTCGGCAATACCCTCCATCATCATAACAAGTATTGAATTCACAACAAGCTTCATTTTTTGACCATCATCTTCATTATCAAACCATATAACTTTCCGACTAATTGCATCAAAAATTATTTTAAGCATATCAGACTTTAAGTGGGCAGGACTTGCAAAGATTGTAATCTGTGCATTTTGTGCAGGTGCTTTAGTGCCTGAGATAGGAGCATCTATATAAGTTACATTTGGGCATAATTTCTTTAATAACCCTCTTACTTTTTTTGTTCCATTCACACCAATTGTACCCATTTGGCAATAGGCAACATGTTTCGAACAACTTTTTGCAAGCTCTTTGGCAATTTTCAATGTGGTTTTTTCATCAGACAGTATACTAATAATAACATCTGCCGATATGACGGCTTCTTCTATACTGCTTTTTAATTTCAATCCCTTGGATAATAGATTCTCTCCCTTGCTCAAAGTTCTATTCCAAGCAAACACCTTAAAACCTTTGTTCAATAGGTTTTCAGCAAAAGCGTGACCTATTGCTCCAAGACCCAGTATTGCAACTGTTGGACGCATACTTACAAATCTCCATTATTCAATTACAGACTAAAAATTTCCCGCACTAAAACAAGGTTCGACTCTTGCTCTAGCACGAAAAGGAAAGGGTTGTATTATAAATACTCTACACGCGTGTTAATGTCGGATAGATCATACTTCCCAAGAGATTTGATAACTTGCTCAGAACATTCTTCTGCTTGATGGCGTATGATATCGAGTGCAGCTGTAAAAAGATGCCTACCCTTTGTAAGCTCTCCTATTACAAACATGTTATTAATTTCCTTCCCTCTATTATCTATAGGCCTATAATACTTACTAACCTTAATGCCGCCTAATTCATCCTTAACTAAAACTCCTGTTTCGATTAACTGTTTTCCTAAGGTAAAGTCAGATTCGGAAATATTTGAAGGACTACCCGTTGCAAATATAATAGTTCCTATATCATTAGTTATATCGCCTTTTTCAGGTCTAAGTTCCACCATGTTTCTATCTTTACAAAACTCGAACTTTCCTGAAGAAAAGATTACTTCATTGGATTTGATAAAAGAAAGCATTTTTTCAGCGTTTTCCACAGGAATTGAAACCCTCATCGCCATTAACTTATTTAGAACATCACTAAGTACATATTTTTTATCAATGTCTTTAATCAATGACCAAATATCAGACAAACTTCTATTAGTATCATAAAGAACAGCCTGCCAGGCTCTATCTTTTGAAGCAAGGGAGATTTCGTCCTCTAAATAAGTTTCTAAAGAGTTTATAGGATATTTATTAAATAACCCTGTTATATCCTCATCAGTTGAATGGTTTCTTGTAGTCCTATAATATTCGACTTCCTTACTATATAGTTCCATAATATCACTGAGGGTAATAGAGTTTTTAAAATGGCAATTAATGTGATTTTTACAAAGATAGGTATTTGTATATCTTCCTTGAATACCTCTAACACTAGGAAAAGTGCCGTTTATACAATGCATTGCAATTTTGCCGTTATATCCAGATTCTTTCAATGAAATAATTGTATCTATAGCACTCAATCTTGAGCCTATTACAGCAATATTGCGATCCATATCGACTCTTTGAATTAAAGATTGTGTAGGATAAGGATTTTGAATGATTTTTGCACCTAGAGTATATATTTTATCGTCAATTATTCTATTAGTTGTTCCAGTAGCAAGTATCAAAAAGTCTGATTTATATGACTCGCCTAAATCATTTATTAGAAGAAAGTCATTTTCTTTTCTCATTATTGAAAGAATCTTCTCATCCTTTTCAATTACCTCAACATTGTCAATATCTGCTTTAACAATTGACTTCCATCTACATAATAAATATTCACCAAAAAGTGCTCTAGAAACAAATTCTTCTTCACCAATTGATAGAGCCAGATCAGACTCATTCTCAACCCAATTGAGAAAGTCTCGTGGCTTTCGTTCATCAAAGGTTAGATAACCAGCTCTTGTATTCATTAAATTAGAGTGACTATCTTTTAAATAGGCGTTTCCTCTTCCCATCTTAACTTTTTCATCAAAAATTCTTATAGTGAGCTTAATATTTGCAAACTCTTTGTATTTGCGTTTAACTGCATTAACTAAAGACAAACTAGCGGCTCCACCGCCTACAATTGACATGGTTATATCCTTCATATATCCCTCTTTATAGTTTTGAGTTTTCCGTTAAATATTCTATATTTATCCTCTTCCGTCACAATAATAACTTCTTTACTAGCAAACCTTGGATGAGAAAAATCTACTGTTATGTGTTCTACTTCTTTGACAAACTTACTTTTACCTGTACTAGACTTAGAAAAACCGCAAAGAACAACTTTTTTGCTAGCACTTACAATGTCTATGAATCCTCCGCTTCCTCTTAGTGTATTTTGAAACTTGCTTACATTGACTCGACAATGGTTATCTATTTCAGCAAATCCTAATACACATGCATCAATTCCCATTCCTTGATACATGTTGAAAACATGTGTTGGATCTACGATAGCTTCTGGATTTTCAGCTCCACCAAAAGATAATGCATCATAAGGGACCCCTCCAATTACACCTGACTCTATAGTTATTGGTAAGTTATGGCCATTTTTACAATTCAGAAATCTTGGAACCAGCGCAGGAACACCTATACCAAAATTAAGAATCCTATCCTCTTTTCCTATTTCATTGGCGGCTTTTTTCGCAAGAGCCAATCGTCTTTCCGGGATAGGTGATTGTGAACTTCTATTAATATTACTTGAACCGTAACTAGGTTTGTGATTTATTTTAGGATTCTGTGATACGACAATATAGTCAACCACAAGGCCAGGTATTTGAACCTGTTTAGGCGGGATCGTATCTACTATCTTTTCTACCTGAACTACAACCTTTCCACCAAATCTCTTAGCAGAAAGTGCATCACTCATACATGAACCATGAAGCAACTCTTTATCTATACTTATATTGCCATTTCGATCTGCGTATGAACCTCGCAATAAAGCCCAATCAATTCTTTGTGCTGGATAGTATATGTATTTTTTCCCCAAAAAATCGTGTACTTTAAGTAATGTCTTTGTTTTTCTGTTAAGCACACCTCCATCGTATTCCGGATCTATAAATGTTCCAAATCCAACTTCAGTTTTAAAACCATCTGCTCCATGAGCGATTGAATTAATCCAATGTTTAACCACACCTAGCGGCCAATTATGAGCTTTGATTAGACCATCCAAAGCCATTTTGGAGAGATTGGGGGTAAATCCCCAAAAACCTCCTATAGCAAACTTTACCAATCCATTAACAGCCAAGTTATCGATCCCAGCACCTTGCATATCGCCTACACTGGAAACAAAAAAAATCCCTAAATCAAGATGTTCTTGAGTGGTTTCAAATCTTTCTCTTATTGCTTTTAATAGATCCTCCGGAGCCCCACAGCAACCAAAGCCACCAACTAAAATATTTTGACTTTTCCTGATTTGTGACGCAAAAAATTCCCCTGTAACAAAAGAAGACATAAATTAGTCCTCTATTAATTGAGTTGGTTTATATCTAGATGCCAGAATGATGCATCCTTCATCTGATTTTGCACCAAGACTATGTACAGTACCTGGAGCTCTAACGATTAACATTCCAGGCTTATACTCAACACCATTTTCAATGTATACGCCCTTGACAACGAATACGCTTTCGTATCCTATGTGTACATGTGCTGGCGATCTAGATCCCATTGAATAACGTAAAAAAGCCATATCTGGGCCACCACTCGGAGACTCATCAAAAATTACTGCTATCTCAACACCTTCACGTATCCCGGGAAGATATGGTTTAAAATCTAGTTTCTCCTCGTCAAAGGAGAACTCTGTATTTAATCGCAAATCAAATACGAAGTCGTTATTTTCAGGTGGAGTGTCAAAATTCATCATAATGTTTTCCTCAGTTGAAATCCTTACTTTTGTTATCTTTTCTATCCGATTGTGTCTTTCCATCATATCCCCAATTTTTTGAATCTAATTCAATTATTGAGACATAATTGGCATAACCTCCACTAGGTATATCAAGGCTATCCTTCATTAACTTGTTTATGGTTGAAATCCATATTGCTTTATCCTCTTTTGTATTAGTTCCCTCAGTTATAAATATTTTTACTGAATAATCAGTTGTGTAATTTCCACTTAATTCATTTGGGAAGCAATTTGAAAAATTATTCAAAACAACAGCAGTCACCGCTCTGTCTTTTCCTAAAATGTTGACTGTTTCATCAATGGCACTATTAACTATAGACTTTGTATCTAGTTGCGAACCAGTTCGGTAAATATTGATCTCGATTAAAGGCATATTACTTATTTCTCCTTTTTATCATTAAAAAATGCTAACCAATAAATTGGCCATTTGTTTTTTGATAGTAGATTGTTAACAGCATAGGCTATTATTACCAGAGAGAAGGAGCCTGAGAGCACGGGAAACAACAAAAAGCTGAAATCGTAATTAACCTGACTCGCTGTTAATAAAATAACCAACGGATTAGCACCTGCTGGTGGATGTACACATCTTAAGAATTGCATTGCTGCAATAGCACAACCCACCGCTAAAGCAGTAATAAAAATTGAATCACCAAATAATTTCAAAAATATAAGACCAATAAATGCTGATATAAGATGCCCAAAAATTACATTCCTTGGCTGTGCAAGAGGAGACTGAGAAACAGCAAATAAGATAACACATGAAGCTCCAAATGGAGCCATAATAAAATAGCTACCAGAATAGATAGTCAGATATTCCAGAGTTAAAATTGCCAAAGTTCCGCCTAACAGTCCTTGAAATAAATCAAGTAATTTAGGTCTATTAGGTAGTTTTTCACTACCCCAAAGAAAGAATTTCATTAATTGTTTTCCTTATAAGTTATAATATATGAATAGAAAATATGAACAGATCTGTACACAAAATTGATGGTAGTACAGATCTGTTCACTTTGCAATTTATTTAGGTGATTTATTTTGAAAAAAACAGATGAATTAATTATTAAGACAGCAGAAAAACTGTTTTATCGAACTGGTTTTTCTAGTGTAGGAGTAGATGATATTAGGGATATATCAGGATGTTCTAAAACAACTTTATACAATCACTTTGGAAGCAAGGATAAACTTATCGTAGAAGTGTTAAAACATAGAGACTCAATATTTCGTTCAAAGCTTGAGGATTCTATTAAAGGACTCTATGGAAAAAATGCTATTTTGGAAATATTTAAATGGCATAAAAAATGGTTTTCTGAAGTGGATTATAATGGCTGTTTATTCATGCGAGCAGTTGAGGAAATGCGTGAAACCTTGCCTTGCGTATCAGATATACTTATGGAGCATAAAGAATTTGTTAGACATCTAATTTATTCAAAACTTGAAGATTATTCATATAAAGAGTCTTTGACAAATAAACTGATGGTGATTCTTGAAGGATTAATTAATATTAGTGTAGTGTATAAAAATGATAGGGATCTTAATGATCAGATTGAACAAGATACCATTAATTTAGTATCAGAGATGATGAATAGGAATTAAGAATACAAATTAAAAATGTTTAATTGAAAGTAACTGTCAAATCAGAAAAATAATAATTTTCGAATTCACTTAGTGCATTGTGTGAAATGAGGGATACTGATCAAAGTTATAAAGCCGCATTGAAATCGTTAATTCGTCGTCGAGCAGCATCATTGTATCAACATTTGGGACTTGAGCATCATACTGATGAAAATAGTGTCGATTATTATACCTTAATTGATCTAGAACATATTTGTCGTGAACTTTATGATGATAAGTTTGCTAAATGGATCTTAAAAAATAAAAATCCGTCTGAAATGTTATTTAGAATTGCTGATGAAGCTGGTGTAGTTTTATTACCAGGTAAAGGGTTTGTATTGCAACATCCATCTGCTCGGGCTTCATTAGCTAACTTAAATGAATATCAATATGCAGCGATTGGTTTATCTATGCGTAAATTAGCTCAAGAATACTATGATGAGTATAAAACAAAGCAAAAATAAACCGGATTAAAGTAAGGACGATTTATTGTTTTACTGCATCAACTTAAACCCTAGAATATCTAGGGTTTTTTATTGTGGTTTTATTTAATAATTTAAGAATAGTGTATTGGTTTTTATTATTAATTTATGCTAGTAACACAATAAAAAGCTTAAGGAATTTTCTGGATAAATTTATGATCTAAGGTTAATAAAAATAGAAACTATCGTTAGTTTAAGTTATCAATATTATTGATAACCTTGTAGTTTAGGTTCTACCAGGGCTACAAGATAAATCTGATAAACTTATTTAAAACAGCTAAATAATTTTATTGGTTAATTAAATTAGATTATTATTCAAAAATTATATATAAAAAAGTAACACCCATTATTAAGTTATAAATAATGTATAAGGATGTATTATGAATACTAACCATCTATCAGCAGCAATGTCTAAAAGTATCAATCACGTCAATCAAGAAGCTATAGAAAACAAAAGAATCGTTGGTTCTGTTGTTATAGTGGCTAAAAATGGAGAAATTATCTATCAGCAAGCTTGTGGTTATGCTAATCGTGAACAAAAAATACCTATGCATACTGACTCGCTATTTTTATTGTCATCTGTTACGAAGCCAATAGTGACAGCTGCTGCATTATGTTTAGTAGAAAAAGGATTACTTAATTTACAATCGCCGGTTACCGATTATCTTCCTAGCTTCACTCCTAAGCTTGACAGTGGTGAGCAACCGATTATAACTTTACATCATTTACTGACTCATAGTGCTGGGTTGAAGTATCGATTTGATGAACCTAATGGTAAAGGTAATTATAATTCTTTGCAGATTTCTGATGGTTTTGATCAAATTGCTATCAGCTTGGAAGAGAATCTTAAGCGCTTATCTCAAACTACACTTATTTACCAACCAGGGACAAGTTGGTGTTATTCATTAGCACTAGATGTATTAGGAGCAGTAATAGAAGCGGCCACAAAGCAATCATTAGCAAGTGTCATCAAAACTCTAATAACCGAACCTTTAAACATGCCACACACAGGTTTTACTATATCTGAAAGCAGTCAATTGGTAACTCATTATTATGATGCCGTTCCAGAGCCCTTACCAATGCCAAGTCCATATTTTATGCATTTAGGTGCGGAATGGAATAATGGAATTTTATCTTATGATCCTAAACGGATATACAATAATAATGCTTACCAATCTGGTGGCGCAGGTATGGTTGGCAATGCGTGTGAGTTTATACAATTTTTGTTAGCATTAACCGAAAAAAATAATCCAATAAGCGAACAAAAATTAATGGATAAAATGGCTAAATGTTATATTAGTAGTGACTTTGCTACTCAAGGTCCAGGTTGGGGATTTGGTTATGGCGGTGCTGTACTTGATAATCCAGCTATAGCTCAAACACCTCAAGGTGAAGGTACAATAGAGTGGGTTGGTGTGTACGGTCATGATTGGTTTTACGACCCTCAACAAGATTTAGCAGTTGTTATTTTTACTAATACAGCGATAGAAGGAATGTCAGGCCTATACCCCAAAAAAATCAAAGAGGCGATATATCGTTGTATTTAAAGTAATAGCTAACAAAATCGATAACTACATTTATTATTTTAAGTTAATATAATATTAAAAGTTCTGTTCTATCGTAATGAATTGATTAATAAATTGTTCTTATTGAGATTAGCTATAGTATCGTTTCTAACATTAGCTAACAAAAGCACGTGTACGTTGTTAATGGTGAGTTATATTCTTTGGAAACAGAAGATCTGATTATCATCGACACTAAAATCGATGTCTCATATCAATTTTAGAATGTAACAGAGCATGATGTTACTGAAACTATTTCCTTCACCTGTTTCAAATGTACAAAGTGAAAGTGATTTTGCCTATCCGACGATCTGCTTAATAATTTTTAAGTTTGGTTAATGGTATAAATATTAAACCTAACAGTCACCACAGCATTAATGTCATATGGCGTTACACGACCAATATTCCTAAACACTTCGACTTTCAGTAGCCATTGATTTAAAACAAGCAATGCTACGACTTGCCTAAACAATTTAGTTATATTTTTACAATTGGTACCAACTGATTAATACTGATTGGATAAATTACATCAACTATTGAAAGAGATACAGGTGAATTGATTTTCCCTTGTTGAGAATTATTTATACAAAAATCAATGAAAATCGATACCCAATTATCAGACAAATAAGGTAGTGCAATTAATTTGTTAATTTAGCATTAGTATTTTCTCGTTGTTGATAACGACAAGATGAGTTAACTTGATAGTATCGATCAATTTAAAACTTGATTATAAACATATAAATAATTTGCCATTCACTATTATTGTCATAATAATATGAAAATATAAAATAGCTGAAAATATATAAAATATGCGAATTTTTATTACAATTTTGCTCTCAATTGAATACCTTTTAATTTTTTTTCGACTTGGTCAAAATAGAAACCTTATACTTAGCGATCAAAATGTAACTACAGGTTTAATTATCATTTTATTTATTTTTAATGCTATTATCGGGTTATGTTACTTACTAATCAAATCCAATAAAAAGACAAGTGACTACATAACAATTACAATGTTATTTACAATTATCTTTTTTATCCCGATAAATAACTTAATCATAGAAAATAAAAAGCAAAATTATAGGCAGCAAAAAAAAGCACTTGAAGAGAAATTACTTGGCGATACTTTAAAACCTTTTTATGAAGATAAAGGAACATTAGATGAAAGACGGATTCAAAATCTAAGAGAGAATTTCGCTAAAGGTTATGCAACAAACGGTGGTAAATTTTATTATGGTAGTGCCAATTATGACAAACCAATTTGTCATAAATTTAAACACTCTTTTGTTACCGATGACCAAATGTACATTATTTTAAGTTGTCAAAATCCGGATAACAGCATATTAAGTTATGCGCTAGCTACTCAAAAAGGTAATTCCTCATTTGTTAATCCTTGGAATGGTGGAAGACTAGATCACTATGAAGAATATTTAGTTTCAGAATATCCTTATATCAATTTACTCGATGATAATGATTATACTATTATCTATAAAGATCCTGTTGATGGAACTAGATATGGCAAATATTATGACCAACTATATGTTCTACCAATGTTAGATAAGAATGAAAATGAACTAAAATCCTATATTAGTGATCGTATTATTGAATTTCAAAAACAACATACTCATCAATTCCCTAATGATAAAGTGATTAAATTAGCTTACTATTTACTTGGTTCAAATCAATGCCAATCAGTAGATGATGTTAGCTTATTTGGCGATGATAATTTGATAATGAAATGTAATCAAAAATCTTTTACCGTCAATTATGAAAAACTTTATCAATCAGTCCCTGTTCCATCTTTAATGATTCCATTAGAAGTATTGGGTGATAATCATGATCAGCAAGACTGTTTAATTTGTGCTTGTTCAAAAACAGGTCAGGTACAATTGGAAGAAGCGCCTGATTTTGATGCATCAGCTCTAAAAGAGAGAATTGCTGAACAATGTCAAAATGATAACCAATGGCCTTATAATAAGTGCGTTGGTATTTATTATGAGAGTTTATTAAAAACCGATTTTGGCAATTACTTAAGAGCATCTATCGTCCATGTAAAAGAGGGGACTAAAGTGGCTCAATGTATTGTGGAAGTGTCAGAAAAGAAGTTTACAGAAATACAAACTGGACTGAAAACGAATGGTAACCTGCGTAAAGCTAATTAGTTTAATTGCTAGATGGTATATTGAATAGTATTTTTATTTTATCTTGTTGGGTTTTGATAGGTATTTAGGAAAGATGGCGGAAGCGCTAACTTATCAAAATTATTTTTATACGATTGATTTAAAATCATATTTTAAATAAAAAATAAATCTGCACCCGTCTTAGTATCCGTTCACTGTCTGTACCTTAACTGATCTAAACAGAAACTAGCATACATAAATTTTATTTTTTAACAAATGTAGTATAGCAAAGTTTACTTATTTTTAGCTGGTATCTGTAGTTAATTTTTCAGCATGTTTTGAACAATAAATGAAACATTCCTTTTGACATGAATATGAAAATTTTTCATACACCTTTGCATGATATCTGTCTGTATTTTTTGTATTTTAATTGTTCTAATTAGCTGCAATGCAGCAAAAGAACATAAATGTTGATAATCTGTAATATTATCTAACTCATTATTTCTTAAATTATCCAGCACTGGCACGAATTTATTTTCTGAGATTCCAAAGTAATCTTCTAAAAGATTAGCTTCATCAGCCTCTACCTTTTTAATAATTAACTCATCAATCTTAAGATAGGGCAATAATTTATAAAGTTTATTTGTTTCCTAGAAACTCTGATTTAAGCTTATAATTTCATAAATAACCATGCTGGTTGTTACATTCGATAATACTAGTGGTAGATTTGTTTTGGTAAAAACAATGGAAACAACAAATTATAATCATATTGCTAGCAACACATATTATGTTGTCATTCCAGCGCACGCAACATTTAGTGTTAGTATGCACGAGAGCGATAAACATCATAAAACGGGCATTCCCGACATCATTACGCTTATGACATTAAAAAAATAAAAAAACCGCTTTAGTAGCGGTTTTTTATTATCTGGAGAAATTAAAATTATGGCAAAAATTTCGGGAGTTTTAACCGACGGTGCAGGTCAAGTTATTAATTAAACTTATTTAATTTTTTATAATAACCACATGCAATTACAAATTTTTGGTCACAAGATTTTTCAAACCATTCTTTTGCAATAGATAAATTTTTAGGTACTCCTTGGCCAAAATAATACATTACGCCTAAGTTGTGTTGAGCATATAAATTACCTTGCTCTGCGGATAATTTAAAATAATTTATAGCCTTCTCATAATCTGTAATTGTACTGTTGCCATCAGAATATATCTTACCTAACTTATTTTGAGCTTCTGCGTCTCCGTTGTTTGCTTTCTTAATTAACTCATCAATATCATAAGAATAAACACTAAACGAAAATAAGATAAAAAATATCGCTATTATTTTTTTCATGGTTGATCTCAATAATTAATAAGATGATTATTAAATCATATCCAGTTAAAAGATTCATCTTCAATCTTCAACTTAACATACTCTACCTCATCTTGATACGATTCAAAAATTCCGATTTTGTTTAATCCGTTATTCCGATAAAAGCACTACCAGTCATTGTGTATATCGAGAGAGAGGAAAAATCAAATACGAATCATTTTCGCAATCGTAAATTGAATCGGTGTCTGGGTCGGTTAGTATGTAAATTGTTTTGTGTAGTTTATTGTGATCATGTTATGAAAGATTAGTTAGTTTTATTCATCATAACTAATATTTTTCTGGAGTGTGAATTGAAGTGAAAAGTTGGAAAGCGGATCGCAGAAATTTGCTAAAAATGGTATGAGTTTTACCCTAGCAAAAAAATTGATGATGATTTTCACTGTACGTAAAACAGGTATTTTAGGGAAAATAGATATATTCTAAGTTAATTCTAAGTGATATATTTTGGAAGAGAGTTATTTATTGAGTTTTGAATTGTAACTATTTGATTAATCTCTAGGAAAGATGGCGGAAGCGCAGAGATTCGAACTCTGGGAGGGTCGCCCCTCGCCGGTTTTCAAGACCGGTGCTTTCAACCGCTCAGCCACACTTCCGCAATGGCTGTGAATATTAAAGGAGACGGACTTATTTGTAAATAGCTAATTTAATATTTTTCATCAACTGCTCTAATTTTCGCCAAATTCGGGTCAATTTAGGTAAATTGATATGGTTTACTTACCAAAATTAGTGTTGGAATCTTATTATTTGAGTATAATACACCGCAAATATCAAACCATGTTTTGAAAAATGTTAAATCAACTAGAAACCGATGAAAAAGGCTATTTAAAGAATTGGCAGGATTGGTCTGTTGATTTGGTGCCTGAATTAGCTATTAAAGAGTCTATTGAATTAACTGATGCTCACTGGGAAGTCATTTTATTCGTTCGTGATTTTTATTTAGAATATAAAACATCACCAGCAATCCGTGCGTTAGTTAAAGCAATGGAGAAAAAATTTGGTCCAGAAAAAGGTAATAGTCGCTATTTATATAAATTATTTCCTGACGGACCAGCTAAACAAGCAACTAAACTTGCAGGCTTACCTAAACCTGTGAAATGTATTTAAGTTAAGAGAACAATTATACTCATGATTAGATGGAAACTCCCATTTATATTACTTCTTGTATTAGGGTATTTGCAGTACTCATTATGGTATGGTAAAAATAATTTTTATGATTACCAAGAAAATGTGCAAATGCTTGAAAACCTACATCAAGAGAATGATAAGTTAAAAGCTCGCAACGAACAGATGTTTGCTGAAGTTGAAGATTTACAAAAAGGTTATGAAGCAATAGAAGAACGAGCTCGAAGTCATTTGGGTATGGTTAAACCTAATGAGTACTTTTATCGAATAATTATTGATTCCAACTCACAACAATAAGGTATTACGTGGCAAATAATAGTGATATTATCGCAATCGTTCCTGCCGCAGGAATTGGTTGTCGCATGGATAGTCAATTACCTAAACAATATTTAAAAATTGGTCAAATGACCATTTTAGAACACACCCTACAAAAATTATTAACCCACCCTAAAATCAGTCAAGTAGTAGTGGTGATAAACCAAGAAGATAAGCTTTTTAAAACACTTGATGTCGCATCAAAAGTTAAAGTGACTTATGGTGGTGAAACTCGTGCTGACTCTGTTTTAGCAGGCTTAAACTTAGTTGCTGAAAATCAATGGGCATTAGTCCATGATGCCGCAAGGCCTTGTGTTAGTCATGAAGATATCACTAAATTAATAAATCGAGTTTTACATGAAGACAAAGGTGGAATATTGGCAACCCCACTCAGTGATACGATCAAGCAAGCTTATACAGATGATCCAAATATCATTAGTCACTCTGTGGATCGTACATATTTATGGGGAGCTGCTACACCTCAGTTGTTTAATGCAGGTGAACTTAAAGCATGTTTGAGTAAGGCTTTAAATAATCATGTCGCCATCACTGATGAAGCATCAGCGATAGAGTATTGTGGTGGTCATCCATTATTAATTGAGTGTCGTCGAGATAATATAAAAATCACTCGTCCAGAAGATTTAAGCTTGGCTACGTTTTATTTAACTAATCAAATTTAATATAGGTAGATTATGCGAATAGGTCATGGATTTGATGTACACAAGTTTGGTGGGGAAGGACCAATTATCCTAGGTGGAGTAACAATTCCTTATCAATATGGACTTATTGCTCATTCTGATGGTGATGTCGTTTTACATGCTATCACTGACGCTTTAATTGGCGCATTAGCTTTGGGCGATATTGGTAAACTATTTCCTGATAATGATCCCAAATACAAAAATATAAACAGCCGATTGTTATTACAAGAAGTTTACCAAATTATTCAATCTAAAGGTTATGAATTAGTTAATTTAGATACAACTATTATTGCCCAAGAACCTAAAATGAGACCCCATGTAGATCAAATGCGCGTTAATATTGCTGAAGATTTGAATGTACATTTTGATCAAATTAGTGTTAAAGCAACCACCACCGAGCAACTAGGTTTTACAGGCCGTAAAGAAGGGATAGCTTGTGAGGCAGTAGTACTATTAGCAAAAAAAACAAATACAAAATAAACGATAGGCAAAATAAGTGTTAGCAGAACTTAATTATTTTTATGGTAAACCGACAACTCATGGTTTATATAAACAGCAATTTGAAGATTTCATCGTTATTGAAGAGCTTGGTTTTGAGCTTACTGGTGAAGGTGAACATGTTTTAGTTTATCTTGAAAAGAAAGATTGCAATACGGTCTTTGTCGCCGAACAATTAGCTAAATATGTCGGTATTTCAGCTAAAAATGTCAGTTATGCTGGTCTTAAAGACCGTCAAGCAGTTACCCAGCAATGGTTTAGCTTACATATGCCAGGTAAAGAAACACCTGATTTTTCAAAATTTGATTTAACGGGCTGTCGAATATTGCAGATTACTCGTCATAATAAAAAATTAAAAATAGGGGCTTTAAAAGGTAATCGCTTTAAAATTATTTTAAGAAACTTAACCGATAATATTGAGCCTAAATTAAACACAATTAAACAATATGGTGTCCCTAATTATTTTGGTGAGCAAAGATTTGGACGAGATCAAAATAACATAACCCAAGCAATAAAATGGGCAACTGGCGAAATTTCAGTTAAAGATCGTAAAAAAAGAGGTTTTTATCTTTCTGCTGCTCGTAGTGCTATTTTCAATGATATTGTCAGTCAAAGAATTAAACAAAATATTCAGCAAACGGTGCTCGATGGTGATATATTACAACTATCTAAAAGTAATAGTTGGTTTTTGTCTAAAACTGATGAATTATCACTTTTACAACAACGTTTGCAAAATGGCGAAATTAATATTACTGCACCAATGGTTGGTGATTCGCCATTGGGCACAACATCAGTTGCATTAGAATTTGAAACAAATTGTTTAAAATATTGGTCTTGCTTTGAGGAATTATTCAAGAAAGAACGAATGGAAACAATCAGGCGCTCAATATTATTGCGCCCCGAGCAACTAGAATGGCAATGGATAGGCGAAAATGATATTGAAATCAATTTCTACTTACCTTCTGGTTGCTATGCTACAAGTGTTTTACGCGAATTGATAATTGGAAATGAGTAATGCAAAATTCAAAAATGCAGGCTATGATTAATTTATTGCGCCAGCAGGGAATAAAAGATGATCGTGTTTTAGATGCTATAGCTTCAATACCGCGTGAAAATTTTGTTGATGAAGCGCTTTCTCATCAAGCTTATGATGACCGATCATTACCAATAGGTAGCGGTCAAACCATTTCTCAGCCATATATCGTTGCCAAAATGACTGAATTACTAAGGTTAACGCCGACAGCCAAAGTGCTTGAAATTGGTACAGGTTCAGGATATCAAACCGCAGTACTAGCCAAGCTGGTTGATCATGTCTGCTCAGTAGAAAGAATAAAAAGTTTACAATGGAATACAAAACGGCGATTAAAGCAACTTGATATTCATAACATCTCAACTCGTCATGGTAATGGTTGGCAAGGTTGGCCTGAACGAGGTCCATTTGACGGCATAATCGTTACTGCCGCAGCATCAGAAGTTCCTCAAAGCCTTCTAGAACAGCTTGCTGACAAAGGGCGCTTAGTTTTACCTGTTGGTAAAAACAAACAAACGTTACAATTAATTGAGCGTGATGGAGACAATTTTATAACTACAAATATTGGGGAAGTAAAATTTGTACCGCTTGTTGATGGGGATGTTGAATAAATCGCAAAAAATAGAAAATAATCAATTATTTTCTATTTTTTGATTGAATGTTCTCTATAATTTATTTTCTTTTGCTTTTTCTTCTGAAAGCTTCCATTCACTAATACCGTATAATGCATTAAATAGGTAAATTAAATATTGAGTTGCAATAACAATATTGTCAGTATAAATATTCAAACCGATCACTAATACATTTAACAATACCCACAAATACCAATTGAAGGCGTACCTCATCATTAATAATAGTTGCGCAACTACACCTAAGCCGAATATAAAGCAATTTGTAATGAGTTGATATGAAGTATTGCTCGCACCGATTTCGTTAGTTAAATAGATATTAAAAAATGCTGCAACAATTAAAAATATCAACGCATATAAAAATGCACTTTCATTTAAGGAACGAACTTTAACATTTTTATTCTGATCGAGATTTTTTTGCCAAGTAAATAATCCATAAATATGTGAACCAAAATAGTAAAAAGTAGGTAAGCCAGCCCCAATATTGCCACCAAGAAAATTGGCACAACACTCAGCTACTACAGCAAGCATTCCCAGCACATTTCCTAAGTTTTTTCGTTTAGCTAATAAAATGACACACAATAATCCCAAAAATGCACCAGCATACGATACGGCATAGCGTAAATTGAAATTATTAAATGGATCAGTATACAAAAATGCAAGGGTGACGCAGATAATACAAAATAGTGGATAAAACTTGTTTCGTCCAATAGCGATGATGACATCTCTTAAATTATTCATAATTAATACTCTTATCATTAATAAGTTGATTGACTAATTCAATACAGCGTAAATAACGTTCATCATAGTCAGATGAGTCGATTTGAACATAGCTGATATGATTCTTTTTCAATAATGAGATTAGTAGTTGCTGAAAATCTTTCCGTTGTTTTGGACTTCCTAAACTACGTAAGCCATCAGCAACCCAAGGCGTGTTATTACCTAATAAAATAACCAAATCAAAGCGATAGTTGTTGATCATGGCTTGTAAAAATGGATGCTCTTTACCTTCGTACTTTTTGCAAAATGCTTGCGTGGTAATAAAATCAGTATCAATGAACGACACTTTATTCGCATGTTTGATAGCAAAATCGATATATTGTGCATGTCCTAATGCAATTTTATCGTAATCAGCATATTGCAATGCTCGTTCATCGCCACCGAGTTGAGAAAACACATAATCACGACCATATTCCCAAGCGCTAGTGGTATTAAACATATTGGCTAACTTATTAACTAATGTTGATTTACCACTCGATTCACCACCAAGAATAGCAACAGTTCGTACAAAAAACGGTCTAACTTCAGTTGGAATATATTGCCAATTTTTTAAAGGCGCTTGACGAATTTGTGTACCACTTACTTGCATAAATCGGCGGGTAGGATCAATAAGCACAGTATCTAAATCGAATAAATCTTTATACATCGCTACATCTTGTGGTTCACTCGAATAAACGCAACTAGGATTGATGCCTTTTTCCTTGAATAACTTTTTAACGCGATCGCTCCACTCATTCCAACCATTTGGATATGAAGGAATACCGTCTTCTTCTAAAAGTTCAATATGGATATTTTTTTGATATTTAAACGTTTGTAATAACCAACGAATCCTATCGTTAATTGTTGGTTGGCGTGACATTGCGCTTTCTTTAAATAGTGCCATATCTCGCATCGTATCGGAACAAAGAATCACATAAAGTTCGTCAACTTGGCTAATCGCTCTTTGAATAAGATAAATATGTCCGGTATGTAATGGATAAAACTTACCAAAAATGACACCTACCTTTTTATGTTTACTGTTGGGATCAATTTGCAAATAACGGTGTAGTGATTGTAATTTTTGAGCACTAGGATTTTTGATTTTATCATTAATTAATTGGCTCAAATAACCTTTGGTCATTTGGCAGGCATCAGCAACTGTCTGTAACGATAAATTTTTGCGTTTTATGGCAGTTTTTAAATAACTAAAACCATTCATATCGCCTCCTTACCTTTTGTTTTTTATCTGGAACTAAATTTACATCATTTTTAATAAATGTTCAATATATTAAACAAGGAAAATAATTTTGCCTAATCAATTTAAATCTAATAGTAATTAAATATAAAATAGGAGATACTTTTATAATCTTAAAAATAGGCAATCTTCATTTTAAGTAAAATCTATAATTTAATAATTAAAATCAGAATGATATAAGGAAATAATTCAATGAAAAAAATTGCATTAGCAATAGCATTAATTTCAGGTAGTGCTTTGGCAGATAATAACGTTAAATTAAATAAAGTGACATTATTTATTCAGGGAGCAGAATTACAAGGTCAGTCAACTGTTTCATTAACTAAAGGTGAAAGTGAAATAGTATTAACTGGTATTGCTAATGATGTTAAACCAAATACAATCAATGTAGGTTTTGGTAATAATAGTGACGTCCGAGTATTATCTACATCATTTAGTGATAACTATCTGGCTAATATTCGTAACGGCGAAGATACTCTATTAACTGTTAAAAAAATGAATAAGTTACAAGAAGATCGCGATACATTAGAAATCGAACTCAAAGCTGTTAATGAACAAATTATGCTTTTACAAGGTAACCGTTTAGATACTTTAGCTAAAAAAGGACCTGATGACTTAACAGCAATGAAAAATGTATTAGATTTTGTGAAAACCAATTTGACCACTGCGTTAAATGAACAAAATCGATTACAAAAAGAAATCGATGAGTTAGACAGGCAGATAAGCGAATATGAGAAAAAACTAGATGAAAATCAGAATAACAATGGAAAATTACACAATGCCGTTATAGTCAAAGTTGCTTCTGACAAAGATATAACGCTACCTATCACGCTTTCATATATCACAACTAAAGCAGGTTGGGAACCAGCTTATGATGTGCGAGTAGCGGATATCAATTCACCACTCCAATTAACATATAAAGCAGAAATCCACCAAAACACGGGTTTAGATTGGCAAAATGTTGATTTTAGTTTATCGACATCTAATCCGAGCATAGATATTACTCCACCAGATTTTAATCCCTGGTATATTGACGTTTATAATGAAAAAAGCGGTTTATTTTTTTCCAAATCTGATAAAGAAGATTATTATGAACGCGATGCCAAATCGCAATTGGTTAATCCTAGTCAAATTGGCAATGTTAATACATTAGGTATCAATACCCATTTTGATATCAAATTACCTTATACAATCAAAAATGATAGTAAAAGTAACATAATCACATTACAAACTAAAGATGTTAAAGCAAATTACCAATATGTTTCCATACCAAAATTTGATAGTAGCGTATACTTACTAGCGCAAATAAATGATTGGGATAAGCTGAATTTATTATCAGGAAAAGCCAATATCTTTTTCAGTGGTGATTTTATGGGGGAAACTATCATTTCAACTAAAAATACTAAAGGCTCATTGGATTTTTCATTAGGGCGTGATAAAAATATCTTAGTTTCTCGAAATCGTAATATAAAAGAGACCTCGACTCCTACACTATTTGGTAATGATGTTTCAGAAAAATATGCTTATACTATTGATGTCAAAAATACCAAAGCGTTGCCAATAAATATTGTTGTGAAGGATCAACTACCTGTTATCTTAAATAAAGCGGTAACACTTGATGATGCCAAATATGATGGCGCAGTATATGACAAACAAACCGGATTATTAACGTGGCAATTCAACTTAAACCCAAGTGAAACTAAAAACCTTAATCTAAGTTTTAAAATCACTTATCCAGATGGTAAAGAACGAGATATATATGGTTTATAAACCTAATAAAACAAAGTATAAAGTATGTTAATTACATGGTTAGAACAATTTAAGCAAAATAGTCAGATCAGTTTATTAGATCTTCATTTGGCTCAATTTTTGGTTAATAAAATTGATTGTGAAGATGAAGTCATTGCTAAACGTTTTGCTTTTTTAGTTTTATCCTTAAGTATGGAAGTAAGAGCAGGGCACGTGTGCCTTGATCTTACTCGATTAGAAAATATTGAGCCACCAATCTGGTCAGAACTTAATTCACCGACGAATGACGATTGGGTTAATGTACTTAAGTTAGCGTCTAATAAACATGTTGTCAGTTTTGGAGATCAACTAGCACCTTTAGTTTTTATTGAAAACAAACTCTATTTTCAACGCATGTGGTTAGATGAACGTTTTGTTGCGCAATATTTCAATCAAACTCAATTGGATATTACGTCGAGCATCGACTTAAAAAAAATACTCGACCAACTCTTTACTCACAACAGTGCAAGTATTGACTGGCAAAAAATTGCTGTTGCTGTTGCATTAACACGAAAAGTTGCCATCATCTCTGGTGGACCGGGAACAGGTAAAACAACTACCGTAGCTAAAATTCTAGCTGGAATCGTATTAAACAACCCAGCAACACGAATCGTAGCAGCTGCGCCAACCGGCAAAGCTGCATCACGATTAACTGAATCATTAGGGCGAGCAATTGAACAGCTATCTTTTGAATCATTAAATATTAAAACCGAAGCGGTAACACTTCATCGACTATTGGGCGCAAAGACGGATAATCGCTCGTTTAGTTATAACAAGAACAATCAATTACATATCGATGTTCTTGTAATTGATGAAGCCTCAATGGTTGATCTCAATATGATGGCGAGAATTATTGAAGCCTTACCAACTTCTGCCCGATTAATTTTATTAGGTGACAAAGACCAACTTTCATCAGTTGAGGCCGGAGCGGTCTTTGGAGATTTATGTCACTTTATTTCAAATGGGTATAGCCAATCAAGAGCTGATGAGCTAAGCAAGTTAACCGGCTATACCATCCCAATCACGGATCAACCTGTAACAACAATCGCTGATAGCATCTGTTTACTGAAAAAAAGTTATCGATTTAACGAATCATCCGGTATTGGATTGTTAGCAAATGCAGTAAAAGAAGGGCAGTATCATAATGTTAAAAAGCTACTTGCTGATAATACATTACAAGATGTCAGTTATTATGAACTTTCATCAAATCAAACCTACCAAGCGCTTTTAGAAGACTGTGCTGAACACTATAAAGATTACTTAAATGCCATTAGACATCACGCCAATAATGATATCGCTACAGTTTTAGCTAAATTCGCTCAATGCCGTTTATTATGCGCTGTGCGTGAAGGAAAATTTGGCGTAGAAGGATTAAATAAACAAATTGAACTGCTACTAGCCAAACATAAATTGATCAAATTAAATCAACGTGAACAATGGTATATCGGTCGACCAGTTATGATTTTACGTAACAGCACATCGTTAGGTTTATACAACGGTGATATAGGAATTACACTAACAGCTGAACATGATAGTTCAAAATTGCGAGTCTATTTTCCATTTTCGGATGGAGTCATTAAAGGTTTTTCACCTTATCGACTACCTGAACATGAAACAGCCTATGCAATGACAATACACAAATCACAAGGTTCTGAATTTGATCATGTAAATATAATACTACCCACTGAATTCTCACTGTTACTTAATCGCTCTCTACTCTATACGGCAATCACTAGGGCGAAAAAGTCCGTATCCATTTACGCTGATGCCAAAATATTAGAGCGCGTGGTTAAAAGTCAAATAGATCGGGAAAGTGGATTAGTTGAGCAAATAGCAAATTATTCGCAAAAGAATTAAAGAAAAGATTAAGCAAGCACCAACTAATAATAGCTGGTGCTTTTTATATATTAATGGATGATCTTCGCTAAAAAGTCTTTAGCACGATCAGATTGTGGATTAGTAAAGAACTGTTCTTTAGAAGTATCTTCAATGATCTCACCGGCATCCATAAAAATAACGCGATGCGCAACTTTGCGAGCAAAGCCCATTTCATGGGTCACAACCATCATTGTCATCCCTTCATAGGCTAATTCAACCATAACGTCTAACACTTCGTTAACCATTTCTGGATCAAGTGCTGAAGTTGGTTCATCAAATAACATAACAATTGGATCCATACAAAGTGCACGAGCAATCGCAACACGTTGTTGTTGCCCACCAGAAAGTTGAGCAGGGAATTTATCGGCATGTGCTAACAAACCCACACGATCTAAAAGAGAAAGGGCTTTTTCACGTGCTTCTTCATTTGATCGGCCAAGCACTTTAACTTGAGCTAGTGTCAGATTCTTCAAAATTGTCAGATGTGGGAAAAGCTCAAAATGCTGAAACACCATACCCACTTTAGAACGTAGTTTTGCTAAATTAGTCGATGGATCAGTAATCTCAGTACCATCAATCGTAATTTTACCTTTCTGAATAGGCTCTAAACCATTAACGGTTTTAATTAATGTTGATTTACCAGAACCTGATGGTCCACAGACAACAACAACTTCGCCTTTACCTACTTTAGTAGTACAGTTTTTTAATACTTGAAATTTTCCGTACCATTTTGATACATTTTCTAAGGAGATCATCTACTTATCCCTTTCTTGAAATAATTAACTAAACGAGAAGCAGTATAACAAATTATAAAGTAACTTATTGCTGCAAAAATAATCATTGAATACTTAACTGTGCCACCTTGAACGACACCAATTTGTGTCACACTTGCACCAAATAAATCAATTAAACTCATCACATAAACTAACGATGTATCTTGGAACAAGATAATACCTTGGGTTAATAACAATGGTACCATTGATCTAAATGCTTGCGGTAATATTATCAAACGCATTGCCTGGCCTTTAGTCATACCCAACGCATAAGCGGCATGATACTGACCTTTAGCAACGGCATTAATACCAGCACGAATGATTTCTGAATAATAGGCTGCTTCAAATAAAGCAAACGCAATCATTGCTGAAACAACCCTAACATCAGCATATGGTGGCAAATTAAATACATGCTTAATAACTTGTGGTAATGCTAAATAGAACCATAACAACACTAATAGTAATGGAATGGAACGGAATAAATTGACATAACATTTAGCAAAAATATTTAAAATTTTATTATTTGATAAACGCATTAAAGCTAGCACAGTTCCCCAAATAATACCGAATACAACAGCGGTAAAGGTGATCTTAGTTGTTAGCCATAATCCAGATAACAATAAATGATAATTGTTTAAAACCAATGAAGGTATATCTGCAATCCAACTTAAAATTTGCATATTAACCTCCATGACTCATATTAGGTAAGCGTGTATGTTTTTCAACAAAACGCATAATCGTTAACACAGCATAGTTTATCAACATAAACGCAATGGTAACGCCACATAATATTTCAATAATACTATTAGTTGCATCATTAATACGATCGATTTGACCGATCAAATCAATAAGCCCAATGGTCGAAGCCACTGATGAGTTTTTAATGATGTTGGTCATTTCAGATGTTAATGGTGGAATAATACGACGATAAGCATTAGGTAATAAAACATACATATAAGCTTGTCGATTGGTTAAACCAAGCGCAATTGCCGCATAACGTTGGCCTTTAGGTAGAGTTTGAATACCTGTTCTGACTTGTTCTGCAATACGTGCAGAAGTAAACAAACCTAAAGCGATTGCCGCAGTAATAAATGCGCTGACATTAGGAGAAATGCCAGAAATAAACCATGTTTTTAAGCTACCAGATAAAATTTCTGGAAAAAGCATATACCACAAAAACATCTGAACAAGTAATGGGATATTACGGAAAAGCTGGATATAACCGGCAGCAAAGCTATTTAGAAATTTATTTTCTAAAGTTCTGCAAATCCCTACTAGTGATCCTAGTATGAATGCAATAATCCAAGCTGTTACTGCCAATGAAACGGTAACGATAATACCGTCAAAAAGCCAGTTTAAGTAAATTCCATCACCATAAGGGGTGGATTCAAAAAATAGTGTCCAATTGAAACTCATAATATATTTATTTCACTAAATTAGATTATGTACTAAATGCAAAAACATCTAGTACATTGGATTAGAAAGATATGAAAAGTATTAATCTAATGCTTTATCATTTGGATTTGCAAAAAGCTCAACCATTTTAGGTGAAATTTCAAGAGCCATATTCGCACCTTTAGGTGGAACAGGTTGAGTAAACCATTTGTTATAAGACTCTAATGCTTTACCAGATTTTTGTGCATCAGCAATAGTTTTATCCATCAATTGTTTAAATTGGGTATCGTCTTTTCTTAACATACAACCATACGATTCATAAGATAATGGCTCGCCAACAATTTTCCATTCAGCTGGATTAATAGCGCGTGAACGTTCACCAGCTAAAAGTGCATCATCCATTAGAAATGCAGCAGCACGGCCTGTTTCAAGGGCATTAAATGCATCACCATGATCTTTAGGCGTAATAATACGAATACCTAAATTGTCTTTATTATTAATTTGATTTAATCGGACTTCAGAGGTAGTACCCGCAGTAGTTACTACATTTTTACCTTTTAAATCTTCGATACTATTAATATTGCTGTCAGCTTTTACTAAGAATCGAGTACCAACAATAAAAATACTATCAGAAAAACTTACTGTCTTTTGACGCTCAAGATTATTAGTAGTAGAACCGCATTCAAAATCATAGGTATAGTTATTAAGTAATTGAATACGAGTTTTAGAAGTAACCGGTAAATATTTAACTTTAAGATCCGGCATATTCAACTCTTTTTTAACTGCATCAACAATTAAATTAGAATAATCTTGTGAATAGCCAATAACTTCTTGTTTTTCACCATAGTAGGAAAATGGAATAGAAGATTCACGATGACCAACAACAATCACACCACTATCTTTAATTTTGGCTAATGTACCACTTAATTCTTCAGCAACAGCGGCACCACTCATTAGTCCAAGCATTGCTAATGATAACACTAATTTGGTTAATTTTGTCTTTTTGTTCATACTCATCTCCTACTGTTTAATTTGTATCATATTAAATAAATTTAATATTTTTACAAAGGGCGTATATTATAACTTATTTTTCATCATAAAAGTACTTTTTACTGTATATTTATCGATTAAAAGGACAAGCTACAACCTAGGTTTATCTAGATTTTCACAAAAATTTAACTCAGACAATTTTTTGAATTTCAATAATATACAAGCAATATTTATGCCAAAAAATTGATTATCGACGTTTTTTTACAAAAAACAAAATAAATAGCAAAGAAAGAATAAGATAATAAGCTAGATCGCCAAATCTAGCATAAGGAGTCAAACCAACAGTTGGCGATAACTTATAATTTAAAACATTGGTTTGAAATTGCGGTAACTGCTCAATAATATAACCATGGTGGTCAATAATTGCTGTAATGCCAGTATTGGTACTACGAATCATTGGTCGACCAAACTCTAACGCTCTAGCTTGCGCCATTTGCAAATGTTGTTTTGGCCCAATACTATCACCAAACCAAGCATCATTCGAAATGGTCAATAAAAAATCTGTATCAGGTGCAAAATTCTTCCACATCAAATTCGATAAAATCACCTCATAACAAATTGCAGTAGTAAACTTAAATCCCTTCATTGTAAGCTGAGGTTGCTTTTCTGCTCCCTCTTGCATTGACGACATAGGAATATCAAGGATATCTGCAATAGGATCTAATAAAAATCTAAAAGGTGTAAATTCGCCAAAAGGTACCAAATGATGTTTTTGATATCGATTAGCATTAGGGTATTGATATGGCGTATTTTCGCCTAAAACCAGTAACGTATTATAAATATCTGGATTTGCATCATTATCTCCGATACGATAATCAATAATACCGACTGCAATTTCACTACCATTTGCTCGGGCTTCATTATCTAAAAACTGTAAATAAGGTTGCTGATTTATCTCGTAATCAGTAACACTGGCTTCT
The DNA here is from genome assembly GCF_001693745.1 of Gilliamella sp. wkB72. Lineage (NCBI taxonomy): Bacteria > Pseudomonadati > Pseudomonadota > Gammaproteobacteria > Orbales > Orbaceae > Gilliamella > Gilliamella sp. wkB72. Next base: position 229,768 of record NZ_LZEI01000009.1, read on the forward strand.
GACCAAATAATAATTTTATCTTTACCAAAATTCTTTTCGGTTAATGAAGCGTAGGTTTGTAAAGTGTTATCTAACTGCTCTCTGCTCCAACGTAGTGATTGTAAAATATTTCCTTGAATTAAGCTGAAATTAGCTGTCCGGGAATGATCAATGGTTGTCCAATTAACCAAATTGAGTGAAATTGGTGCAATAATGATCGCAAATAGTGCGATAATTGCACCATATGTGTGCTTTATAAAGGCTATTCGCCTGAAATTGTATAAACAATAAACACCCAATCCGCAACACATAGTTAAAAGTAACGTTACCCCATTAATTCCAACAATTGGGAAATAATTTCGTAAAGGGCTATCAAGTTGACTATAACCTAATTCTAACCAAGCGAATCCTGTTAAAATATAGCCTCGTAAAAATTCGGTAACTTGCCACAAAATTGGTGCCAGTAAAACCAATTGTTTTATTGAAAATTTAGGCGCAAAACGGTCACAGGCTCTCAATAACCAAGCAAATAGCATTGGATAGAGCGCTAAATAGCTAACTAACAGTCCCAAAATAATAATCGCAACTGATGTTGGCACTTCACCATATTGTTTAATACTGATATAAACCCAGTGAACACCAGCTAAAAAGTAGCCAATACCCCAACTAAAGCCAACTAGCATAGCTTGCTTTTTCGTTTTATCAGCGACTAACCATAAAAGCCCAGCAAAAGACACAAAGGCAATTGGCCAAAAATGGAAGGGCGCGTAACTAAATACGGCGATGGCGCCTAAAAAAAGGCTCAATAGAATTTGCTTAAGCATTTTGCTCTAAATTAGGAACAACTGCATCTTCAGGGATTGTGACATGCAATTGAATAATTCGTCTACGGTCAACAATGGTTACCTTAAATTGATAGCCATCAATAGTAATCGTCTCGCCACGAATTGGTAAACGCCCAAAATGTTGCATCACCAAACCGCCGATAGTATCCATCTCCTCATCACTAAAAGAGGTGCCAAAGATCTCATTAAAATCTTCAACTGGCGTAAGGGCACGAACGGAATACATAGTTGGTGATAAACGACGAATATCCCGATCTTCAACCTCATCGTATTCATCCTCAATATCGCCAACAATAAGTTCTAAAATATCCTCGATAGTCACTAAACCTGAAACGCCACCAAACTCATCAATGGCCATTGCCATATGATAGCGCTGCATACGAAACTCTTTTAACATATGATCAACGCGTTTACTTTCAGGAACAACAACAGTCGGTCTAAGGATCTTCTTCAAGTCAAAATCATTAACACCTTGTCGAATATAAATAAGTAAATCCTTAGCTAAAAGTACTCCCTCAATATGGTCTCTATCTTCACTAATAACCGGGTAGCGTGAATGACCGTGTTCAGAAATAATATCTAAACATTCATCAAGGGAAAAATTATCTTTGATTGTTACAATTTGAGAGCGGGGGATCATGATATCGCGAACGCGCTGATCAGCTATATCCATTACACCTTCGATCATATCAAGGGTATCTGGATCAATAAGTTCGTTTTCTTCTGCTTCACGAATCACTTCAATAAGTTCATCTTTATCTTTTGGTTCTGAATTGAATAACTGACTTAACCATAATGTAAACCCTTTTTTGGGTCTCCGGTGATTATCATCACTCATTTGCTCTCTTCCTTTCATATATCAAATGTATTTTGAGTTATAATTTTATATTAAACAGACTATTAAAAATTAGTCATCTAATCAATTAATAAATAAGGATTATCAAATCCTAACTGTGCCATTATATCGATTTCGATATTTTCCATTTCTTCGGCTTCTTCGTCAAGAATATGATCATATCCTAATAAATGCAAACAGCCATGCACAATCATATGCGCCCAATGTGACGTTAACGACTTATGTTGCTCAATTGCTTCCGCTTCAACCACTTGCTTACAAATCACCAAATCGCCAAGTAATGGAACATCAATTTCAACCGGCGATTCAAACGGAAACGACAAAACATTGGTTGGCTTATCTTTATTGCGATAAGTATGATTAAGGTGTTGACTCTCTTCCTTATCAACAATCCGAATAGTGATCTCAGCATTCTCCACAAACTGCGGTAAAATTACCTCTAACCACTGCATAATTTGTTGCTCACTTGGCAGATTATCTTGTTGCTCGGTGGCAATTTGCAAATCTAAAATATTCATTCAAATACCCAACTTATTCACGATGATAAGGATGATTAGCCGTTAAACTCCAAGCTCGGTAAAGGCTTTCGGACACAATTACTCGAACTAGTGGATGCGGTAGTGTTAAAGGTGAAAGCGACCAACTCTGCTCAGCGGCAGCCTTACAAGCAGGGGATAATCCCTCAGGGCCACCAATTAACAAACTCACATCACGGCCATCCGTTTTCCAACGTTCAAGTTGCTTAGCTAAATCATGAGTCGTATAAGGTTTACCAGGAATATCAAGCGTCACGATGCGATTACCTTTACTACAAGAAGCCAGCATCTGCTCGCCTTCTTTATCCAAAATTCGCGCAATATCGGCATTTTTAGTCCGTTTTCCTGCGGGAATTTCAATAAGCTCTAAAGGCATATCTTTGGGGAATCGAGATTGGTAGTCAACAAAAGCCGTGGTCACCCAATTAGGCATCTTGTTGCCAACAGCAATAAGCTGTAGTTTCACGTAACTAACTCCAAAGCTTCTCGAGTTCGTATAATTGTCGGCTCTCTTCTTGCATTATATGAACGATCACCGAATCCATATCAACGACTACCCAATCCGCATCATTTTGGCCTTCACTGCCTAATACCACATGTCCTTGCTTTTTAGCTTCATCAAGTAGATGCCCTGCAATTGACGAAACATGACGATTTGAAGTTCCAGTACAAATAATCATATAGTCGGTGATACTTGACTTACCACGCACATCAAGGGTAACAATATCCTTGCCTTTTAAATCATCAATTTTATCAATAATAAAGTCTTGTAATGATTGTTGCAAAATATACTCTCTACTAATATATATAAAGCGCTAGTATAGCATATTTTTTCAAAATCGCCTTGAAAATAGCACATCTCAACCAGTACAAATCAAAAAAAGTGAGGAGCGCACTTTTTAAAATAAAAAAAGTTGAGGAACGGGGTTTTTGACACCCCAAATCTTACAACTCAACCACCTGATCAAACAATGGATTATCCGTTAATCTATGTGTAACCATCAGCAGAGTTTTATCGTATTTTTTGATAAGTTCAATTATCTGCAGTTCAGTTTGTTGGTCAAGACTTTCGGTAGGCTCATCCATCAACATTAATGGCGAATTATGTAGTAATGCCCGAGCAATACCGATACGTCGAGTTTCACCACCAGATAATGATCTTCCTCCTTGCCCTAATGGCAAATCTAAACCCTGATCGGTTGAGATCAATTTGGAAAGCCCAACTTGATGTAAAATATCCATTAACTGTTGATCAGAAGCGTTTGGATTACCGATTAACAAATTTTGTCTAAGCGAGTCACTAAAAATAGTAATTACTTGAGGAACCACAGCAATCGCCTGACGTAAAGTTGGCTCGTCAAGTTGATTAATCGGTATATCGTTGATAAAGATATTACCTGAAGTGGGTTCCCACGCGCGCGTGACTAAATTAAGTAATGTGGATTTGCCACAACCGGTTTTACCAATTAAGCCAATATGTTTACCGGCTTCAACTGTTAATGAAAAATGGCTTAAAACTGCAAAAGGTTGATTTGGGTAGCTAAAGCAAACATCTTCAAACCGCAGTTTTGCGGTAGTCAATTCTATCGAACTGCCTTGCTCGACAAACTGGATATCTGGTGTTTGATCAAATAAAGCGGTTGTTCGTTTGGCTGACGCTAATACTTGCCCTAAAAAGATAAATGCAGTAGGGATTGGTGCTAAAATTTCACTACTAGCAAGGCAGACAAACACAAATAGGGCAACTAAAGGCGATAATGTATATTGAGTGATAAGCCAAAGCACTAACAAAGTCAAAAAGCCAGCAATTAATACCACAAGAGCGCTCGAGAGAGCCATTAAAGTAGACTGCTTTTGTTGATGATAAAGCCAATCTGATTCAAGTTTGTCGAGTTTTGAGCGATAACGATCTTGCGCATTAAATAAAGTCAGTTCAGCTTGGCCTTGTAGATAATTAACCAACAATGCGCGATACTCACTTTGCTGTTTAGCCAGTATTTCGCCTAATTGTTTACCTGCATAATAAAAGATCACCGGTATAGCAAGTATAGTAGTAGTTAGTACCATGCTGATAATTAATGCAATAGGAAAGTTGATATAACTTAATCCGACAAACAAGAGCACAATAATTACCAGTGCCGTTACAATAGGTGAAAAGAGTTTTAGATAGAGATGATCAAGGGCATCAATATCCACAATAAAACGATTAAGAAGATCGGCTTTTTGATATTGGGATAATTGGTTAGCGCTTAAAGGAAGAATCTTCTTAAATGCTAATGTTCTTAAATACGCTAATATTTTAAAGGTGGTATTGTGATCAACCAAACGCTCAGCATAACGGGATGCCGTTCGCATAATGGCAGCAGCCCTTACGCCCGCGGCAGGTAACATATAATTAAACGTATATAAACCCGCCACACCGACTACCGCGGTAGAAGCTAAAAACCATCCAGATAAAGAAAGTAAAAAAACACTGGCAAATAATGTAAGAATAGCTAAACCTAATCCAATAACAATTTGCCAAAAGTAGTGCTTATAAAGTGCAATATAGGGACGTAATAGCGCTAGCATAAGCTCTCCTTGATGGCGTTAAGTTGACCCTTCGACAATTTCCATACCTGATCAAATTCATGCATATCATCATGTTGATGAGTGATAGTGATACTATTTGTCGCAATATCATAGGGTGCCAACTGCTGAACTGTCTGCTTATCTAAACTTGCGGTCGGTTCATCAAGTATCAGTAATTGGCAAGGTTTCAGCATTGCTCTAGCAAGGGCGATGCGCTGAGCTTGTCCGACTGATAATCTAACCGCATCTTCACCAACTTGGGTATTGACGCCTTCTGGTAATTGAGCAATAACATCAGATAATTGCGCTTTTGCAATAACCTCGTCAATTTCATTGGCGCTCGCCATGGGTTTACCCAGTAGAATATTTTCACGAATCGAACCATTAATCAAATAAGGATTTTGCCCAATCCAACTGATTTGATGTTGCCAACTTACTAAATCAAGCTGATTAAATTCAATCCCATTAATTTTTAGCGAACCCTGATAAGGTAAAAAGCCAAGCAATACTTGCATAATAGAACTTTTACCTTCACCACTAGTACCAATTAACGCTAATTTAAATGGCGCTTGTAATGAAAAGCTAAGCGGGCCAACGATAGGCAGACCTTCGTTAGATAACACGATAAGATCTTTCGCTTCAATTGTTTTTAAAACATTTATTTCAGAAGGAATGGTTGATGATGATTGATTAGACTCATTTTTTTTCTCAACGCTATCAAGTGGCAATTTTTTATTTAAAAAAGTTTCAATATTATCAGCTGCGGCAATGGCTTCTGCTTTGGCATGATAATAGACGCCCAAATCACGTAGCGGTTGAAAATATTCAGGTGCTAAAATCAAGGCAAAAAAACCAGCAAATAACGTGACTGTGCCATTATAAGCACCAAAATCAAACTCCCCTAAATACGAAAAACCAAAATAGACCGCCACAATTGCAATCGAAATCGACGTAAAAAATTCCAAAACCGCTGATGACAAAAACGCCATCTTTAATACTTGCATCGTTTTAATTCGAAAATCTTCAGACGCCTTGGCAATTTGCTCGGTTTGCTGTTTGCCTTGATTAAATAAGCGAATAGTACTCAGTCCTTTAAGGCGATCTAAAAAGTGCCCACTTAAATAAGAGAGTGCTTTAAAATGACGACGATTAATATCCGCGGCTCCCATTCCCACTAAAATCATAAAAATAGGAATTAGCGGAGCAGTACAAAGCAAAATCACGGCCGCGGCCCAGTTAAAAGGGAAAATAGCAATACAAATTAATATCGGCACCATACTTGCCAGGCGCATTTGCGGTAAATATCGAGCAAAAAAATCATGCAAATTATCGACCTGCTCAATAACTAAGGTACTCCAAGCTCCTGTAGTACTTTGACTTAAATATGCAGGACCAAACAATTCAAACTGATCGATAATTTTTTGCCGAATTTGTTGGCGGATTTTTTGGCCTAAAGCAAAGTTAATCTTTTCACGAAAGTAAATAAGCAAGCCACGCGCCAATAGGATGACAACTAAAGATAAAAAATAAGGGAAAACGGTGGTAAAAGGAGTCTGATCGATGATCAACTTCTGCAAAATAATCGCCAATAAAGCAGCTTGGCCGATCATTAATAGACTCAACAAAAAACCGAATAAAACTGAAGCACGCAAATCTGGTTTATGCATTTTTGTGTGCTGTTTTAACCAGCTAAGTAAATAATTTTGACGTTTTTTATCTAGTGACATTTTAATTTATCTAAATAATGTTCAGCATCTAAGGCAGCCATACAGCCTGTTCCTGCAGAGGTAATGGCTTGTCGATAAATATGATCCATAACATCGCCCGCAGCAAAAATTCCTTCTACGCTAGTTTGTGTTGCATTACCTTCAGTACCTGATTTCACCTTGATATAACCATTATCAAGTTCAAGTTGGCCTTCAAAAATTGCGGTATTGGGTTTATGACCAATAGCAATAAATACCCCCATTACTGATAACTCTTCGGTTAGATCAGAATCGATAGTACTTCGTAATCTTACACCGGTTACGCCCATATTATCGCCAAGAATTTCATCGACGATTTGATGAGTATGCAAAATGACTTTACCTTCTTGCACTTTTTCAGCTAAACGATTCATTAAGATTTTTTCAGCCCTAAAACTATCGCGACGGTGGATTAAATGGACTTCACTGGCAATATTAGCCAAATAAAGGGTCTCTTCAATCGCAGTATTACCGCCACCAACAACAGCCACTTTCTGATTACGATAAAAGAAACCGTCACATGTAGCACAGGCTGACACACCTTTGCTTTTAAAGGCTTCTTCAGAAGGCAACCCGAGATATTGTGCGGAGGCACCAGTTGCAATGATTAACGCATCACAACTATATTCCGTATCGCTACCAAATAGTTTGAAGGGCTTTTGGCTAAAATCAACGCTATCGATATGATCGATAATAATTTCGGTATCAAATCGTTCGGCATGTTGTTGCATTTTCACCATAAGTTCAGGACCCGTTAATTCTGGATTTGCTGCTGGCCAGTTTTCGATCTCGGTCGTGGTGGTAAGTTGTCCACCTTGCTGAGTGCCAGTTATTAATACTGGAGAGAGATTTGCTCGCGCAGCATAAACCGCTGCGGTATAGCCAGCAGGGCCTGACCCTAAAATTAATAAACGGGCATGTTTGGTTTTCATTTTGTATCCTTCCTATTATTCTGGCTAAATAAAATATGATTAGCGCAATTTATAGATGATAAGTCTAACATTATCAACTATTTTCTTGTAAAAAAAATGTTTATTACAGCAATAGGTGAAGGTGATAAATAACACGGAGTAACGTTACTTTTCCTTATATTATCAAATTGTTAAATTAATTTATGTTTTTAACAAATTGATTTTATTTATTTAAAGTTTTTATAAGTTTTAAATAAATAATTATTACTGTTTTAATAATTAGACGATAACGCCTTCACTCGAAATACGACAAGCCGCCATTCAAAAAAATGGAAATGCTATCGGCTAAAACTACGTGGGTAAAAGAAATTTTAAACTCAACTCAGCAGAATATTAACGATCCAAAAATCGCAAATATATTATTGGGTGTTGAATTTATTTTAGATTCACTATTAGCAGATGCGCAAACGCTTAATAACACGTTTGAATAATTGTTAAAAAAAGAGTTAATGCCGCCAGTTGGCGACATAAGACTAATAGCAATTAAGATAAGAAAGTGGTGACATCTTCAAGTGACCAACGAATATGAGGTGGTTGCTCATCAATACGATAACCAAACGCTAAACACAGCCCAACACCAAATACCTCACGACTAAATGTTGGAATATGTTTTTCTAAAATATTAATCACCTTATCATATTGGAATCCGCCAAGCGCACAAGAATCTATACCATGATAAGCCGCTGTGGTCATCATATTTGCAGCAGCAATATAACCTTGCATTTCTGACCAGCTATCAGCATTTAAACCTTCTCGTAAACCATAAGCAATATAGTTAAGAAAATCTTGGCTAGCTTTATCAATTGCCGTTTGATCGTTCTGATCTGGCAATGTTCTTCCTATAGCTTGACGTAAATATGGACTTTGCAAAGTAAAATTATTCGCTTTACGGTAAAGTAAAATCACAAAATGTGAACAGCTAGTAACTTGTTCTTGGTCATAACAAGCAGCACGCAATTCAGCTTTGATATCTGCATTATCGACAACGACAAAATGCCAAGGCTCAAAACCAAACGAAGAAGGCGATAAACGACCAGCGTCTAAAATAATTTCAACATCGCTATGACTAATCTTTTTTGATTCATCAAACCGTTTACAAGCATGTCTAAACTCCAAAGCTAACGATAGTTTGTCCATAATGTCTCCTAAGATTTCTTATTCCATGGTGCCACTTTCAACAGTAACACCATGCCGGGTATTGCTAATAGCGTACATAAACCAAAAAAGTTGGTCCATCCTAAATATTCAACCATAATTCCTGTTGTTGAATTAATCAATGTTCGAGGAATAGAAGCGATACTGCTAAATAACGCAAACTGTGTTGCAGTATATAATGGATTCGTGGTTTTGGCTATAAAAGCAACAAAAGCTGCCGAACCAAGACCAACCCCCAATGATTCAACACTGATCACTATGGCTAACATTATTTTTTCACTGACACCAATATCATTAAAAGGGCCTTCAATTGATAACCAGGCAAAACCTAAAATAGAAAAGACTTGAACAAAACCAAAGTACCATAAAGCACGATTAATCCCTATTTTTATCATCAAAATGCCGCCCATAATCCCGCCTAATATCCCTGGCCATAATTGCGCATTTTTAGCGATCAAACCAATGTCTGGTAGGCTGAATCCCATTTTCATATAAAAAGTAGTCGCTAACGATGTCGCCATGCTATCGCCTAACTTATATAAAAATATAAAGGCCAAAATGATCATCGCGGATTTAACGCCTTTTCTTTTAATAAATTCTAAAAAAGGATTGATAATAATATCTTCAAAATTATGGGATTTTGGTATTGGTTTATTAATTGGCTCTTTTATCAACAAGGTAATAATTATCACGGGCAACATAAATAGCGCCGTGACCATAAAAACGCTACTCCAAGGTAAAAAATGAGATAAGATTAGCGATAATGAACCGGGCACCAAACTGGCAAGACGATAAACGTTAATATGAATACTGTTCCCTAATCCAAGTTCAGTATCAGAAAGAATTTCTTGGCGAAATGCATCTAAAGCGATATCTTGCGTGGCTGAAAACAGCGCAATAATGAAACAGAGTGTAGCAATAATCCAAATATTCAGAGTCGGTGAAAAACACCCCAATATAGCAATAAAAAAGAGCAATATTATTTGCGTCAGAAACATCCATCCCCGTCGACGCCCCATCCCAAACAGTGAAATATTGTCCATAAATGGCGCCCAAACAAATTTAAAAATATAGGGCAGTTGGGTTAATGAAAATGCACCAATAGCTTTTATATTCAGCCCTTCACTGGTTAACCAAGCAGGTAAAAGTTGAATTAACAAATAAAAAGGAAGACCGGAAGCCAAACCAGTAAAAATACAAATAAGCATTTTAGTGGAAAAGATAGTCCTAAGAAGAGAAACTTGTTTTTTATTCATTAGTTAACATTATCGGTCAGTTATATAGCAAAGTGCTATCATAGCATATTAATAAAAAAAATAATTGCTAAAGCTAACATAAAGCGTTTTACTATACAGGTTAATTTTTAACTCAACTTTCAAAAGTAAGCATTTAATCAACATTCGCCAAAAAAATATCAAGTAAACAATGCGTTTCAATCATCACTAAAACTTAAAAGATGCATTAATTAAACGCCTATAAGGGGGATTGCAGTATGAAAGAAACAGTCAAAGTCGCTGTTTTTAGCAGTAAGCATTACGACAAAGAACATCTCGAAATCGCCAACAAACACTTTGGTTTTGATATCGAATATTATGAGCATAAATTAAGCCATAAAACGGTTGTCACTGCGCAAGGTTATGATGCTGTTTGTGTATTTGTTAATGACGAAGTTGATAAAATAGTTCTACAAAAATTAGCCCATTATGGTATTAAAATCTTAGCATTACGCTGTGCGGGTTTTGATAATGTTGATCTCGATGAAGCAAAAAAATTAGGGATCACCGTTGTTCGTGTGCCAGCTTATTCTCCTGAAGCGGTGGCTGAACATGCGGTTGCATTGATGATGACACTAAACCGCAGAACCCACAAAGCTTACCAACGTACTCGCGACGCTAACTTCTCGTTAGACGGCTTAACCGGTTTTAACATGCATAATCGTACAGCAGGTGTGATTGGAACGGGTAAAATTGGCCAAGCAGTGATCCGCATCTTAAAAGGATTCGGCATGAATATCCTTGCTTATGATCCTTATCCAAATGATATCGCTGTTGAATTAGGTGCACAATATGTTCAATTAGACGAACTCTATGCCAAATCAGATGTTATCACCTTACATTGCCCAATGTCTCCTGAAAATTATCATCTACTAAATAAAGAGTCATTCAACAAAATGAAAAATGGTGTGATGATTATCAACACAAGCCGAGGTGGTTTATTGGATGCAACCGCTGCAATTGAAGCGTTAAAACAGACCAAAATCGGTGCACTAGGTATGGATGTTTATGAAAACGAACGAGACCTATTTTTCGAAGATAAATCTAATGATGTCATATTAGATGACGTATTCCGTCGATTATCAGCCTGCCATAACGTGATTTTTACTGGTCATCAAGCGTTTTTAACCCAAGAAGCACTATTAAATATCTCTGACACAACCTTAAATAATATAGCGCAAATAGCAGCAGGAAAAGAGTGTCAAAATATTGTTAAATAACAATAAATAATTTAATATGTCGCCGTTTTTTAACTAAATGAATATGGATGATTTATGCAACGTATCGTTATTTGTGTCATGATGGTTTTATGGCTCACTGCTTGTTCGAGTGGGGGATCATCGAAATCGCCAATGCAGCAGCATCGAGGACATTCGAATGTAAAGGGTGGCGTTTATCTAGAAAAACAACACGAAGAACCAAAAGCCAATAGTGCCCCTTTATCGGTCGATAAAGAAAAATTCATCACAATGATGGTAAATAAACATGGCTTTAATCGCCAACAACTTCGCAATGTTTTAGAACAAACCAACAAACTTGATTGGGTTATTGGTTTAATGGACAAACAAGCGCCAAAATCAGGAACGTCAAACGTACCTAATGGTGCATGGATTCGTTATAAAAATAAATTCATCACCCCAGGTAACTTACCTAAAGGTGTCGAATTTTGGAATAAATATGACAAAGATCTACAACGTGCTTACAAAGAGTACGGTGTACCACCTGAAATTATCGTCGGAATTATAGGCGTTGAAACCGGGTGGGGAAGAGTAATGGGCAAAACCAAAATTATCGACGCATTATCAACCCTAGCATTTTATTACCCAAGACGATCACAATACTTTGCTAAGGAACTTGAAGACTTCTTAATTATGTGTCGTGATGAAGGTGTTGATCCGTTTGATTTAAATGGATCATTTGCAGGAGCAATGGGCTACGGACAATTTATGCCATCAGCCTTTAGAAATCATGCTATCGACTTCAACCATGACGGTCATACCGACTTATGGGATCCGGTTGATGCAATCGGCAGTGTAGCAAACTATTTCAAAGCTCACGGCTGGCAACGAAACAAAAAAGTCGCAGTGGTTGCTGATGGTCAAGCGATCGAACTCGATACAGGCTTTAGCACCAAATATACGATTGAACATCTAGCTAAAGCAGGATTAAAACCAAAAAGCTCAATCGACGGTCATAAAGAAGTCAGCTTATTACGTTTAGACATGGGGGATAGTTACCAATTTTGGTATGGACTACCGAACTTCTACGTCATCACCCGCTACAACCATAGCACACATTATGCAATGGCAGTATGGCAATTGGGATTAGCCGTTAAACAAGCTAGATAAAATTAACCTTAAAAGCAAAAGGTCGCAGTTGCGACCTTTTTTATTAATCCTAATAAACTCTCTAAAAAGTTGAGGAACGGGGTTTTTGGGGTTCTAAATTCTGTTTTGAAATATTGTCCCAAACAAATAATTCCGCTTTAACTGTGGCGCTTTTTAGTAACCCTGTTTTTCCATCAAAAAAAGTTGAGGAGCGGGGTTTTTGGGGTTCTAAATTCTGTTTTGAAATATTGTCCCAAATAAATAATTCTGCTTAAACTATGGCGCTTTTTAGAAACCCTTTTTCCCACCAAAAAAGTTGAGGAGTGGGGTTTTTGAAGTTTTAAATTTTACTTAAAAAATTATTAAAATATCAAAATCACTAAATTTCTAATTCAAAGCCTTAAAATAAAATTTTCGAGGATCAATCGCTCTAATTTTAAAGATTTGTAATGATGGTATACTTAATTAAAACAACAGATAATCAATTATAATTTAGATCCATTTTAGATCCTATTTACAAAAGTTAACGTAAATGAGCGAAAAAAAGTGTTGCATCGTGTTTTTCCAATCACTATACTTTTTACACGGTTTTAGCTAATAGGCTAAAATTTGACAGAAAAGTATAAAATTGTAAATTAATCAAAAAATTACTTGACAGGATAGTCTAAAATGCATTATAATTTTCAACAGCCAACAGCCAACCTGCCAAACCTATCTTTTAAATTCGTCTAAGTTCAACTCCCAGCTTAAATTTTTCACTGAAACTTATTTTTCCACTCAATCAAGTGAAATTCTGCGAATTTTCGCGCGATCGCTTCCGCGATCCTCTTCTCAATCTTTTTTCCGATCGTTTTTCGGATCCTCTTTCAGATCCTGTTTTCGATCCTTTTTCCAATTATCCCGGCAGATTGTTTTTTTTGTGGCTTTTTTTCTTCCTTTTTCGGGTCACGCATTGACATCACAGACAACAGCAAATCAGATACAGGGTACTCCGCCTTATCTGACTTTCGACGGTGGTCGTACACGTGCGGTTGATGTTAACGGTCTGCTTGGGATTACACTATCTGATGGTACACAATATACGCCTTTAACCAATACTTCATCTGATTCAAGACCTATCGTCTTGCCGGTTGCGGGTCAGAGTTTTGCTGATATAAGTATGTTCGTTCCTACTGATACTAATTCAGTCGCTTTGAGTTCTCTTATCGGTCCACCTAATAATTATTGGGGAGATGATGATGGTGATTCTGGCGTTACTGCTACTGGTCGTTTAAGTTTATCTATCGTCGATAAAAGAGGTCAATCAGTATCACGTAATTCCGTGTTAACGACTTGTAATTCTCCTTATAAGGTGACGTTATCTAGTACTGACGGTACATTATCTACTCGTTACGGATTTCCTAATCGTAGTGATTTCCGTGATAGTAATGTGACTTATTACGTCAATCCTAAGGCTTCGCCTGTGGTTTGTTTTGCTCGGCCTAACTTAAGGTATGGAAAGCTTAATGAGGCTGGTATTTCTCACGATTTCCGCGGTCCATCTTCAATGTGGGACCCTTATAAAGGTTTTATCCCTCAGTCAACTGACCCGTCACTTTACGGTAGAAACTTTCCTACAACTGGTGGTAATGGATTGTACTTTGATTTAGATATTAGTGGAAGTAGTCAGCCATTGTCTTGGTCTCCTGTTTCTCTGGGTGGTATCACAGTTACTATGTCTAATTCTACTGATACAAGTGTACGTGTTACTTTAACTGGTCCTTTTCCAACTGATCTAAGTTCTAATAATCCTAGTCGTATTGAAAAACCAACTTTGCCTCAGACCTTCGAGTTGGTCGGTCGTGATGGCCAAGGTAATCCAGTTGTTAAATATGGTTTTACTTTGAAGCAGTGGTTCGTAGGCCGTGGTACTTGGATGGGTGCTTATTCTTCTTATCATGGCCCATCTTGGTGTAATAGTCTTGGTTATCGAGTTCCTGATGTAAAGGATTTAACCAATGCATCTTGTCCCAAAAACGATTCTAACTGTCGTCGTTCAGTCGGCGCCACTCCTCGATCACAAGGTAATCATTACCAGCGTCATATAGGTGCTGGATTTTTCACGGAATGGGGGAATATGGGATACTCTGGTTTTTTACGCGGTATTTACTGGACTCATGATCCTGCTGGTAGCTACCAGTTTATCGTGGATACGAATGGTAGTGTGCGTTCAAACAACACCCACCCCTACCACAAAATGCTTTGTGCCTATCCTTAGCTCTTATTTCTTCGTCCTTAATCCTTAGGCCTTAGGCCGGGGGCGGGGGTGATAAAAAATAGTATTAGGTGATTAAAAGTAAGCTACGAGTCAACGTCGTTTAGCAATAAAAAGCGATTTTGCGGCTAAGCGACGTTTGAATTACCCGCTTAGGCGGGTTTATTTTTGATGTGTTTTTTAGCAAAAAAGTTGAGGAGTGGGGTTTTTGAGGTTTTAAATTTTACTTAAAAAATTATTCAAATATCAAACTCACTAAATTTCTAATTCAAAGCCCTAAAATAAAATTTTTAAGGATCAATTGCTCTAATTCTAAAGATTTGTAATTATAATATATTTAATTAAAACAAAAGTTAAACAATCATTCTTTAGATCCTTTTTAGATCCTATTTACAAAAGTTAACGTAAATGAGCGAAAAAAAGTGTTGCATCGTGTTTTTCCAATCACTATACTTTTTACACGGTTTTAGCTCAAAGGCTAAAATTTAGCAGAAAAGTATAAAATTGTAAATTAATCAAAAAATTACTTGACAGGATTGTCACATATGCATTATAATTTTCAACAGGCAACAGGCAACAGGCAACCTGGCCAACCTATCTTTTAAATTCGTCTAAGTCCAGCACACAGTTTAAATTTTTCACTGAAACTTATTTTTCCACGCAATCAAGTGAAATTCTGCGAATTTTCGCGCGATCGCTTCCGCGATCCTCTTCTCGATCTTTTTTCCGGTCGTTTTCCGGATCCATTTTCAGATCCTGTTTTCGATCCTTTTCCGAATTATCCCGGCAGATTGTTTTTTTCGTGGTCTTTTTCCTTCCTTTTTCGGGTCACGCATTGACATCACAGACAACTAGGAATGCGATACAGGGTAGTGCACCTTATTTGACTTTCGACGGTGGTCGTACACGTGCGGTCGATGCTAACGGTCTGCTTGGGATTACGCTATCTAACGGAACTACATATACACCTTCAACCAATACTTCATCTTCTTCAAGACCTATCACCTTGCCGGTTGAGGGTCAGAGTTTTGCTGATATTCGTATGTTCGTTCCGACTAATACAAATTCAGTCGCTTTGAGTACACTTATCGGTCCTCCTAATAATTATTGGGGTGATGATGATGGTGATTCTGGTGTTAGTGCTACAGGTTCTTTAAGTTTATCTATCGTCGATAGAAACAATCGGCCTGTATCACGTAATACTGTGTTAACGACATGTAATGGTTCTGCACCTTATAAGGTTACCTTATCCAGTACTAACGGTATATTATCTACACGTTACGGATTTCCTAATCGTAGTACTTTCAGTGCTAGTAATGTGACTTATTACGTTAATCCTAAGGCTGGGCCTGTGGTTTGTTTTGCTCGACCTAATTTGAATTACGGTACAGGTAATTATGCTGGCCCTTCTTCAATGTGGGACCCTGCTAAGGGTTTTCTCACTCAAGAAACAGACCCGTCACGTTACGGTCAAAACTTTCCTACTACAGGTCTTAATGGATTGTACTTTGATTTAGATATTAGTGGTAGTAGTCAGCCATTGTCTTGGTCTCCAGTTTCTCTGGGTGGTATCACAGTCACAATGTCTAATTCTACTGCTACAAGCGTACGCGTTACTTTAACTGGTCCTTACGCTACTCAATCCCAGATTAATTCATCCAATCCTGGTCGTGTTTCCACTCCATCTTTGCCTCAGACCTTCGAGTTGGTCGGTCGAGACAATAATGGTAATCCAGTTATTAAATATGGTTTTACTTTGAAGCAGTGGTTTGTCAACCGAGGTTCTAAGTATGACACTTATCCTAATACATTATCTTGGTGTAATAGTCTTGGTTATCGCCTTCCTAAGGTAAAGGATTTAACCAATGCATCTTGTCGTGGTAGTCATGCAGACACTTTTTGTCAGGGTTCAGTCGGCGCTACTCCTTCTTCTCCTAATAATCTTTACATGCGTCATATAGGTTCTGGTTTTGTCACGGAGTGGGGTCGTATGCTGGATTATTCAGGCGTTGGCTTCTCCTCCTACGGTTGGTACTGGACTAGTGACCCGTATGGTGTTAACCAGTTTTTCGTGAACACTTACGACGGTTACGTGAATTGGCACTACACCTACCTCAAATACTACGGGCTTTGCTCCCATCCTTAGTTTTTATTTCTTCGTCCTTAATCCTTAAGGCGGGGGCGGGAGTGATAAAAAATAGTGTTGAGTGATTAAAAGCAAGCTGACTCGAAGAGTCAACGTCGTTTAGCCATAAAAAAAAGCGATTTTGCGGCTAAGCGACGTTTGAATTACCCGCCTCGTCGGGTTTATTTTTTAGGTATTTTATCTCAAAAAAAGTTGAGGAGTGGGGTTTTTGGGGTTCTAAATTTCACTTAAAAATTATTAAATGATCCAAATCACTAAATTTCTAATCCAAAGCCTTAAAATAAAATTTTCGAGGATCAATTGCTCTAATTTTAAAGATTTGTAATTGCAACATATTTAATTAAAACAAAAGTTAATCAGTTATAACTTAGATCCTTTTTAGATCCTATTTACAAAAGTTAACGCAAATGAGTGAAAAAAAGTGTTGCATCGTGTTTTTCCAATCACTATACTTTTTACACGGTTTTAGCTACAAGGCTAAAATTTGATATAAAAGTATAAAATTACAAATAAATCAAAAAATTACTTGACAGGATAGTCCAAAATGCATTATAATTTTCAACAGGCAACAGGCAACAGGCAACCTGGCCAACCTATCTTTTAAATTCGTCTAAGTCCAGCACCCAGTTTAAATTTTTCACTGAAACTTATTTTTCCACGCAATCAAGTGAAATTCTGCGAGTTTTCGCGCGATCGCTTCCGCGATCCTCTTCTCGATCTTTTTTCCGAACGTTTTCCGGATCCTCTTTCAGATTTCGATCCTTTTCCGAATTATCCCGGCAGATTGTTTTTTTCGTGGTCTTTTTCCTTCCTTTTTCGGGTCACGCATTGACATCACAGACAACTAGGAATGCGATACAGGGTAGTGCACCTTATCTGACTTTCGACGGTGGTCGTACTCGTGCGGTTGATACTAACGGTCTGCTTGGGATTACTCTATCTGACGGAACTAGGTACACGCCTTCAACCAATACTTCATCTTCTTCAGCACCAATCTCCTTGCCGGTTGAGGGTCAGAGTTTTGCTGATATTCGTATGTTCGTCCCAACTAATACAAATTCAGTCGATTTAAGTGCTCTTATCGGTCCTCCTAATAATTATTGGGGAGATGATGATGGTGATGCTGACGTTACTGCTACTGGTTCTTTAAGTTTATCTATCGTCGATAAAAACAATCAACCAGTGTCACGTGATACAATGTTAACGACGTGTACTGATTCTGCACCTTATAAGGTTACGTTATCCAGTTCTGACGGTATATTATCTACACGTTACGGATTTCCTAATCGTAGTACTTTCCGTGAAAGTAGCGTGACTTATTACGTCAATCCTAAGCCTGGTTCCTCAGTTTGTGTTAAATTTGCCAGACCTAATTTGAATTACGGTACAGGTAATTATGCTGGCCCAGCTTCAATGTGGGACCCTGCTAATGGTTTTATCCCTCAGTCAACTGGCCCATCCTCTTACGGTAGAAACTTTCCTACAACTGGCGCTAATGGATTGTACTTTGATTTACTCATTAGTGGTAGTAGTCAGCCATTGTTTTGGTCTCCTGTTTCTCAGGGTGGTATCACAGTCACAATGTCTAATCCTACTGCTACAAGCGTACGCGTTACTTTAACTGGTCCTTACGCTACTCCATCCCAGATTAGTTCAGCCAATCCTGGTCCTCTTTCCACTATTTCTTTGCCTCAGACCTTCGAGTTGGTCGGTCGTGATAGTAATGGTACTCCAGTCGTCAAATATGGTTTTACATTGAAGCAGTGGTTCGTGAACCGAGGTTCTAAGGAGGACACTCTTTCTAATACCTTATCTTGGTGTAATAGTCTTGGTTATCGGATGCCTCGCATAAGGGATTTAACCAATGCATCTTGTCGTGGTACTAATTCAGGTTCTCACTGTCAGGGTTCAGTCGGCGCCACCCCTTCCTCGCGTAATAATTTTTACATGCGTCATATAGGTTCAGGTTTTTTCACGGAGTGGGGCAAAATGGTGGATTACTCTAGCGTTGGCTTCGTCAACCTTTGGTACTGGTCTAGTGACCCGAATGGTAGTAACCAGTTTGTCGTCTACTCAGACAGCGGTTCTGTGAATTGGCTTTACACCTACAACTACAACTACGGGCTTTGTGCCTATCCTTAGTTCTTATTCCTTCGTCCTTAATCCTTAGGGCGGGGGTGGGGGTGGGGGTGATAAAAAATAGTGTTGAGTCATTAAAAGTAAGCTGACTCAAGGAGTCAACGTCTTTTAGCCATAAAAAAAAGCGATTTTGCGGCTAAGCGATGCTTCAATTACCCGCCTCGGCGGGTTTATTTTTTAGGTATTTTATCTCAAAAAAAGTTGAGGAGCGGGGTTTTTGAAGCTTCAAATTACGAAATTATAAGTTTTATAGCTATTAGCAATAAAAAGATACCAAAGTATTTTATCAATTTATTTATCGATAATCGTTGTGCAATTTGTACACCCATTTTTGCCATGGGTATACTGGTGATCATAATGGATATTACTGCTGGTAGATAGACAAAACCTAAACTATATTCTGGTAATTCTTCAATATTCCATCCTGCAATAATGTAGCCAATTGTTCCGCCAAGCGCTACCGGTAAGGTAAATGCCGCAGAGGTGCCAATCGCTTTACGTATATCTACCCCGCATTTTTTTAAGAAAGGAACCACCAATACCCCCCCACCGACACCAACTAGGGCAGCAAACACGCCAATTAGTCCACCAATAATGATATAAATCGTGTCATGAAATGATACAGCGTTTCGATTTTGGGCGACATTGGTGCTTTTGAGAATAAATTTACTTCCGGTGTAGACAAGAAAAACGATAAAAATCCATTTTAACCAAACACCGGGAATATAAGGTGTCATATACGATCCGCCCATCGTGCCAATCATGCATCCTAACACCATCTTTTTTAGAATCGACCATTGGATATTATGATTTTTATTCTGAACCCAACTTGATGATAAGCTGGTGCCAATAATGGTGGCAAGCGATGAGGCGACGGCGATGTGGTTTATCCATTCTCCACCATGATTAAAGTGATTAAGTACGATTATTAATGCCGGTACAATTAACGATCCACCACCCACGCCAAATATACCTGCTAGCAATCCCGCAAATGCGCCTATCATTAAGAAGATTATAAATTCGACAACCATTTCTTGTACTTTTTTATTTTTTTATTCAGGGGGATAATTATAACTGTTTTTTATAAATGCGTAATAATTCTTGGTTTTGATACAAAATTCTTTATTGTTTTTGTATAATGCTTACTTTTCGTTGATTAAGGATTTTAGGTTTAATGCTGACCGATATTTTACGTGGCGCGATGATTTCGGCGAGTTTAATTATTGCTATTGGCGCGCAAAATTTGTTTGTGCTTAAGCAAGGGTTGTTAAAAAATCATATCTTTTTTGTTGCTGCTATCTGTTTTTTTTGTGATTTCGCTTTGATGACTATTGGTATATGGGGCGTGGGGTCTTTTATTAGTCGTTATCCTATAATTACTAATTCATTAGCCATCTTTGGTGCATTGTTTTTGCTTTGGTATGGATTTAATGCATTTAAAAGCGCAGTGAGAGGTGATAGCAGTATGCAGGTTGATTCTGCCGAGCAACGAAAGAGTTCTTTAACAAAAGTGATTTTGTCGACAATTGCGGTGACTTTACTTAATCCTCATGTTTATTTGGATACAGTGGTAATTGTTGGTGGGATTGCCGGTACGTTTTCTACTGAGCAAAAATGGGCGTTTTTAATTGGTGCAGTTTGTGTGTCATTTATTTGGTTTTTTGGTATTGGGTATGGCGCTAGGTTGCTTACGCCTCTATTTAGACAAAAAAGGATGTGGGTCATATTGGATTCGGTTGTTGGGCTGGTGATGTTTTATATTGCTTATCGACTTATTGTTTATGTGATTTGTGGTCAATAATGTGACGCTTTTGGCGTTGCATTTTTTATTAATCTGTTCGTTTTCCTCATTTCTTACTCATTTTTTACGTGATATCCATCACAATTATCAGATTTCTTCTCTTATACGATATTTATTTTGGTGTTAATTTGTCAGTAATAATTTGATCCAAGCTTTTTTCGGCTGATTATTAACATTTTTAGTCAATTATTTTTGCCAAAAAACGCTCAATGGAATAAGGCGTTCAAAGTTGATTGTTTAGATAAGGAGTTTATATGACAAGTAAAATAGTTAAGTTGACGTTGTTGATTAGTGCAACGCTAGTCACTGGGCAAGCACTAGCGCTTAAACAAATAGGGCTTAAGAGTCATCAATTAAAAAATATTGTAGTTGATAATCTGAAATTTAAAGACTTTGATCGTGATGGTAAGTTATCACCTTTTGAAGATTGGCGCTTATCTCCCGAAGTTCGTGCACAAGATCTACTTGCCAAATTGTCGTTAGAAGAAAAAGCAGGCTTAATGATGCACGGTAATGCCAAAGCTTATGGTAGTGAGATTGGGCATGGTGATAAGTATAATCTAGATGAAATTAAACAGTTAGTGCTTACTGATAAGGTAAATAGTTTAATTACGCGTTTAGAAGTCAATCCTAAGGATTTTGCTAAGCAAAATAATCAATTACAAGAAATTGCTGAGTCTTCTCGATTGGGGATTCCTTTAACGATTAGCATCGATCCTAGAAATACCTTTTATTATGATGATAAAGTGACCAGTAAAAGCGGTTTTAGCCAATGGCCAGGAACTTTGGGGATGGCGGCGATTGGTAATGAGTTTGTGATTAATGAGTATGGTAATATCATTCGACAAGAGTACCGTTCATTGGGTGTCACTCAGGCATTATCACCCATGGCTGATCTGGGAACTGAACCAAGATGGTCTCGTTTTGAGGGGACATTCGGTGAAGATCCAATGCTGAGCAAAAGCATGGTTCGTGGTTATATCTCTGGTATGCAAAATGGTAAACTTGGTCTAAATTCACAAAGCGTGTCAGCCGTGGTTAAACATTGGGTTGGCTATGGTGCCGCCGAGAATGGTTTTGATAGTCACAGTTCTTATGGTAAATATGCACTTTATTCGAAAAAAGATAGTTTGGAAGAGCATATCATTCCATTTATAGGTGCTTTTGAGGTGAATGTGGCAGCGGTTATGCCGACATATTCGATTTTAAAAAATGCGGAAATTAATGGTCATAAAATCGAAGCAGTTGGTGCTGGCTTTAACCGTTATTTGTTAAAAGATTTGCTACGCGATACTTATAAATTTAAAGGGGTGATTATTAGTGATTGGAATATCACTAAAGATTGTAATGAAGTCTGTATTAATGGTAATCCGCCTGATGTTCCGTCTAAACCTGAAGGTATGCCTTGGGGCGTTGAAGATTTGACTGTCGAGCAACGGTTTATTAAAGCTATCGAAGCGGGGGTTCAACAATTTGGTGGCGTGAGTGATAGTTCTGTTATTGTGTCAGCAGTAAAAAATAATAAATTGGACGAAAAGGCAGTCGATAGTGCTGTGTTAGCGATTTTGACGCAAAAATTTGCTTTAGGACAATTTGAAAATCCTTATGTCGATCCAAACCAAGCTAGTCGTTTTGTCGGCAATAAAAATTTCCAAAAGATTGCTGATGAAGCACAATTTAATTCAATGGTTTTACTAGAGAATAATGATAAAGTTTTGCCATTGAAAGCGAAAAGTAAAGTCTTTTTATACGGTTTTGCCGATGACGCTAAAAATACCCTTAAAGGTAAAGTCACCATTGTCGATAAGTTAGAGCAAGCTGATGTAGTTGTGGCTAGGGTAAATGCACCTTTTGAGCAACCTCATAAGAACTACTTTTTTGGCGCAAGATATCATGAAGGTTCATTAGAATTTGCGGCGGATGATAAAGATATTAAATTTATCAATGAGGCGAGAAAATCACATCCCGTTGTAGTAACTGTTTATTTGGATCGCCCAGCCGTTTTAACACCTATTAAGCAAAGTGCTAATGCGGTTGTAGCAAATTTTGGTGTTAAAGATGAGGTGCTATTTAAACGTTTATTTGATAGCAAACCTTATAATGCTAAATTGCCAATTGCATTACCAGATTCAATGGATAGTGTTATCAAACAATCTTCTGATTTACCAAACGACATGAAGGCGCTCTATCCGTTAGGTTATGGAGTAACCCGTTAGTCGTTTGGACCTTTTTAATGTCGTTTTATTCTATGCTATTGCCTAAGGGCAATAGCTGTTTTGCCTTACATCATTTTCTCTATCAATTTTATCTTTAATTAAGAGTCCTTACTTATTTCTTTTATTTTTCTTTTGAAGGGACGCTTCAGCGAAATTTTTTGAGGTAAATAATAAATATATTGAATGATGCGTTTAATTAATGATGTTTTGACAAGAGAGAAAAAATGGTGGGTCGTGAGCGATTCGAACGCTCGACAAACGGATTAAAAGTCCGCTGCTCTACCGACTGAGCTAACAACCCATAAAATAAGTAGTAAGTGGTGGGTGATACCGGGTTCGAACCAGTGACCCCCTCCTTGTAAGGGAGGTGCTCTCCCAACTGAGCTAATCACCCCAATGTTTCTTTCGAAAACTTCACGGTAAGAATTGGTGGGTGATACCGGGTTCGAACCAGTGACCCCCTCCTTGTAAGGGAGGTGCTCTCCCAACTGAGCTAATCACCCTTACCGTGTGGATGTGCATTATAAGGCGTGTCTTATTTCAGTCAACCTTTTTTTTTACTTTTCCTAAAATTTAGCCCTGTTCGGTGTAATTTTAGTCATTTTTTGGATGATACTTCGCAAAAATGGATTTTGTAGGTTTGAATCTAGATAATTGTGATTAAGATTGGGCGATATTGTTTTTCAATCTATTTAGTATGATGGTTTTTAATAAAAGTCGCGTAGTAATTTTTATCGAACCCACAAAACTGCACTATCAGTTAGTCGAATCAAGCGGGAAGGTGAATGAGGATTTTATCGTTTATCAAGATTTGGCTGATGTCGATCAGTTTATGCATAATCTAAAACTACCAAGATTAACGTCAATTGAATTAAATTTAAGTGATGATTTTGTACAGTACCAGAAAACCACTTATCCCGATGTTAAACTGACGGTAAGCGAATTGACTAGTTATGTTGAAGCCTCCCTATACAAACTTTTCCAACAATCTGGCAATCAGCTTTTTTTTGATTATGTATCCATTTCACCTAAAACTTTAATGATTGCTATTTGTGAGCGTAAAACGGTTAATGACTGGTTAGATTTGTTCCAAAAATATGGAGTAACATTTGTCGGTAGTCATTTTGAAAATAGTTCATTTAACTTTCTACCATGGCGAAAACAAAAGGCAAAACAGCACCAATTTAAGTTACTTCTTTTTGTTGTTAATTTTATCGGGGTGTTGACCTGTTATTTTTTTTATCTTTTGATGAACACGCAGTCAGACATCGAACACTATTCTCAACAACTATCTGCTCAACTAGTGTTGCAACAAGAGTTGTTGGCTGAATCTTATATTCCTAATCCTTCATCAAGTCAAAAACAGATACAACAGTCGTTACAAATGCTTTCTAACAAACTACCAGCAACGATTTGGTTAAATCTGTACGAATATGAGCCTGAAAAAATTAAAATTACCGGTCGTAGTGTCAATTATGTGGATATTATCAATTTTAATCAGCAACTTTCTGCAAATGTGACGAAAAGTCAGGTAAAAAATATCGAGAAAAGTCAGGATAGTTTGTTGTTTCAAATGGATATTGAGTTGAATGAATAACGACTTTCTAGAGAGGCCGATTTGGCAACAATACTTAGTTTGTATTTTATTACCGTTAACACTGTTTTTTATTGGTTATCAATTTTTTATTCAGGATTTAAAGCAACAAGCTGATCAGCAAATGGCGTTGTATCAAGAAAAGCAAGTTGAAATTGAAATGCTTCAAGCAAGAATTGAACGTTATCATGCCGCTAAAAATAGTTCGCTAACTTTGATAACCGAGCATGAACTTGCTAACGCTATTGATCGTCATCATTTGAAGTTGATGTCGTTCAAACTGGAACAAAATGATTCAGCAACTTATTGGGATGTTGAATTAAATGGGCAATTTTCTGATTTTATGAAATTTATTGGCGATTTTAACGAGAATTTCTACTATTTGAACTTTCAACAGTTATCAATCGGTAAGCAAGATAATTATTTGCGGATTAGATTTAGTTTGTTGTTTAAGAAGGGTATGCAATGAGTCGTTATTTATTTGTTTTTGCATTGATGATGTGTTGTTTCACAGTGAATGCTGATGGTCATCGCGATCCTTTTTTGCAAAAGATCGAGCTAGGTTGCCAAGAACAAACCGATCTTTTAAATATGCAGATTCAGGCTTGGCAGTTTAGAGGATCTATTCAACGCGTTAATTATCAGCAATTATGGCTTTCGTCAGATAATGATTGGTTAGCTATTACTGATAATAATGTTCCTCATGTTTTGTTTCCGTGGGAAATTGAAGCTGTGTTAAGCGATAAAATTTTATGGCAAGCAAGTTTACCAGAGTATTGTAACGATAAAGTGCTTTGGACAATGCCGTTAACTAAATAAGATGAGATCGATATTTGAGGTTGTAATTAATGAATCAAGCCAGCCAACTATTTAGTCAATTAGTTCGTCAATTAGCAAAGAATTTAAGGCAATTGACGATTTTGCTTATGCTTTTATCAATTCCATGTTTGGCTGAGCCTTCCATTTCAGCACAAAAAGAATCAAATGATCTTATTTCAATGAATTTTTATCAAACGGATGTCGCAATTATTTTGCAAGCGCTGGCTGATAATAAGCAGATGAATTTAGTGATGATAGATGATATATCAACTAAACAAACCCTCAAACTTAAGAATGTTGATTGGCAAAAAGCTTTAAAAGTGGTGTTAAATTCAGCAAATTTACAGGCCGAAATTGAGGACAATATTTTGTTTGTCTCAAAATCTATTGAGCCGGAGGTGCTTGCGCAAAGAGAGTTATTAGAGCAAAAGGAACAGGAGTTAAATCAGCCGTTAACTTTGTTAACCATTCCGATTAAACATGGCGATCCTAATAATTTAGTAGAGACCATCCAGCAACAAGGATTATTATCTGAACGCGGAAAGGCGATAGTTGATAAGCGAACCAATTCAGTGCTTATTACTGATATGACCAAACAATTTGCGGATATTAAGAAGTTAGTTAAGGCTTTGGATCAACCCATTCCACAAGTCCATATCTCGGCCCATATTGTCACTATGAGTGATGAGAGTATGGAGGAGTTAGGGATTAAATGGGGATATTGGGGTAAATCTTCACAATTTTTTAATCAGCTGGATGTTGACCTTGGGGTCGTTAATCCTTCTTCTTCTGCGGGTTTTAATTTAGCGAAACTTTCTGGTAGTTTGTTGAATTTGGAACTTTCAGCATTAGAATCAGAAAATCAGTTAGAAATTATTGCTAGTCCGAATTTATTAACTGCAAATCAAAATATGGCATCGATTAAGCAGGGAACAGAGATTCCGTACGAAGTGTCAACGGGGGGGAATGGTTCGACATCCATTGAATTTAAACAAGCGGTATTAGGTTTAGAAGTTACGCCTAAAATTGTTGCTGATAAACAAATGATCTTGGATTTATATATCACACAAAATACTACGGGTCGTTCGATTAAGCGCCGTGATGGGGGAGAAGCTTTAGCCATTGAAACGCAAGAAATTAAAACTCAAGTGAAAGTTAAAGATGGTGAAACCGTGGTTTTGGGTGGAATTTTTCAGCAAGTTAATAGTAATGGGAAAAAGAAAGTACCTGGTCTTGCTCAAGTGCCAATTATTGGGAATGCCTTTAAATATAATGCTAAAAAAAATCAAAAAAGGGAATTAGTGATTTTTATTACTCCGCAATTAGTTGAGTAAATAGCGATGGAGTTGTATCATACTCTACCATAATTTATGACTTTGTATTGAGTTAGTTGATTCTCTGCAAAGTGTCGTTATTCTAATCACCAATTATTATAAAAGTTGAGAATATCATGTTTCATTTTGTTGCTTCTGATCTAGATGGTACTTTGTTAAATACCGAACATAGTTTATCGCCGTTTACAAAAAAAATTCTTCAGGCATTACGGGAAATGGGTATTCATTTTGCTTTTGCGACAGGCCGACACCATATTGATGTTACTCAAATGCGTGAAAATATGGAAATCGATGCTTTTATGATTACATCAAATGGGGCAAGAGTTCACGATAGTAATGGTAATTTAGTTTTTAGCCGTAGTTTTGATCCTAATTTAGCTAAAGAGTTGGCGGTAATTTGTAAAGACAGTCCATATATTTATACCCATGTTTACCGTGGCGATGATTGGCTAATTAATAAACCTGATGCCTATTCGCTTAGCTTTTTTGTTGATACAAAATTTAAATATCAATTTTTTGATCCAACTAATTTTGAGACTGATGATATTGCCAAAATTTATTTTACGACCTCTGATATTAGCCATAACCATTATTTGGTGGAGTTGAAGGACAAAATTGAAAAGCAATATGGTAATAAAGTTAGCATCGCGTTTTCAACGCCAAACTGTCTTGAAGTTATGGCGGAAAATGTGACTAAAGGCAGTGCATTAAAGTTAGTGGTTGAAAGCTTAGGCTATCAACTTAAAGACAGCATCGCTTTTGGTGATGGTATGAATGATTACGAGATGTTAAAAATGGCAGGTAAGGGCTGTATTATGCAAGATGCGAGTCCTGAACTTAAAGCACTGCTTCCTGAGCTGGAAGTTATTGGATCTAATGCTGATGATGCTGTTCCCCATTATTTAGCTAATCTTTTACTTTAATCTATTAATTATGATTATTGATAAAGAATTAAATACATTAGGTTTGCGTTGTCCTGAGCCGATTATGCTAGTGCGTAAAGCGATTAGGGAATTAGCTGTTGGTCAAATACTGCACGTTGTTGCTGATGATTTGGCCACAACGCGTGATATCCCCAGCTTTTGCCGGCATATGGATCACCAATTAGTTAACTCACAAGTTGAATCCATACCATTTGAATATTGGATTAAAAAATCACATTAATATAGTGTGTTAAGCTATTTTTTATTACCTATTTTGATAAATCAATTTTTTTGAAATGATAACGAAGTGTGCGCCAGTCATTAGGCGCAAGGTTATCAATCATTAAAAAAAGCGTTCTTCTTTTACCATTTCGCCGTGATTTTAAATTAATAATGATTATATAACGTAGTAGTAGTGGTTTTCGCGTTAAATACCAACGCTGTTTGTACCAATAAATTTGATGTATATATTCAAATAGCGCAAATTCACCTTTTATAGTTTTGAAATAGCAAATACTACGCCACCATTCGATTATTAAGATTAATATTAAAACAAAAGTATAACTATTTAATGAAGTATGCGCTAATTGCAATAAGCAAAGAATAATCAAAATAAGATAAAAGCAGGTTGCACTCAAAAATTGTAATAACGAAGGGGTAAGTTTTGTGCTCCACATATTAATTTTGTTTAAATTGATAAAATCACAATTATCTATTCGTTTTATCAGTTTTATTTAAAAATATAAAAATATTGTGAGATAATACACAAAATAATTTGAAAATTTACTAACTTTTGAGAACCTATCAATTAGTTGTTTAACCTGTAGCAAACCTATGTGGTATTTAATATCTGATCTATTAAGTTCTGCTAAAAAATTAAGTTATAAACTAATAAGTAATGGAATATGAAAGTGAAAATATATTAAAGGTAAATTTCTTTTTTAATTTAATATGTTAATAATTGTTTAATGGATTTAAACAATTTTTTAAGCATGGGTTAGCGTCGCTTTTTATTTTGAGTCTTTTCGAGTAAGTAGTATACTCATCGGCTAAAATGGATTGAGATCAATTAATACAGTTTTATTATCTTTCTTTGATTTAAAATCAATTGGATAGGAATGATTTGTGATAATATTAAAAATATTAAAATTTTGCCTTAAACTTATAATCGGTTTAGTACTTTGTGGCTTAGTGATAGGTATCGCTGGCTACAGCTATTATTCTAAAGATCTGCCTGATGTAGCGACTTTAAAAGATGTTCGCTTGCAAACCCCAATGCAAGTATTAAGTAAAGATGGTGAATTAATCGCTATTTTTGGTGAACGTCGCCGAATTCCTCTAAAATATGATGAAATCCCCCCGATTGTTGTTAATGCTGTTATAGCTACCGAAGATGCACGTTTCCATGAGCATTTTGGGATTGATCCTATCGGTATTGTGCGTGCTATGTATATCGGATTGAAGGATAAGAGCTTTTCACAAGGTGGTAGTACTATCACCCAACAAGTGGCGAAAAACTTCTTTTTAACACCAGAAAAAAGTATTTCTCGTAAAGTAAAAGAGATGATTATTGCAATTCGTATGGAGCGAGAATTATCTAAAGACGAGATAATGGCATTATATCTTAATATGATCAACTTTGGTTCGCGTGCTTATGGTGTGGCTGCTGCTTCATATACTTTCTTTGGTAAAACGCCAGATCAGTTGACTATCGATGAAGCGGCACTACTAGCTGGTCTACCAAATGCGCCTTCTGCCTATAATCCAATTTCGCACCCAGAAAAAGCATTAACAAGACGTAATTGGGTTTTAGGTCGTATGCTTGATCAAAATTATATTACTCAAGCGCAATATGATGAAGCGACTAAGAAGCCTTTAAATGCAAGTTATCATACCCCAAAAATTGAATTTTCTGCGCCATATGTTGCTGAAATGGCAAGACAGTTTATGTTCGATAAATTTGGTGAGAACGCTTATACCGATGGCTATAAAGTTTATACCACCATATCTAAGACAGATCAGGTGGCAGCAACAGAATCAATACAGAAGCATATTATTGATTATGACATGCGACATGGCTATCGTGGGCCTGAAAAAGTGTTATGGCAAAATAATGAGCCAGCACTGAGTGACGAGAAAATTCAAGAAGCTTTACATAAATATATTTGCTATAGCGGGATGTGTCCAGCCGTAGTTCTTGAATCATCTGATAAGGAAGCAAAAGCAGTATTATCCGATAAAAGTAATATTACTATTGCCTTTCAAGATATGAAATGGGCGCGAAAATTTATCAGTGATAATCAACAAGGTGCCTCGCCGAGAAAGGTTAATGATACTTTAAAACCAGGTCAGCTGATTTGGGTTAAAAAATCTGGTGAGAATTGGGCATTAGCGCAAATTCCAGCAGTTAATGCTGCACTGGTTTCTGTTGATTCTGATAATGGTGCAATTAAGGCGATTGTTGGTGGTTATGATTTCAATTTAAGTAAATTTAATCGTGCAACACAAGCTTTACGTCAACTAGGTTCTAATATAAAGCCATTTGTGTATACGGCTACATTAGAGAAAGGACTAACGATGGCGACGCTACTTAATGATGCGCCGATCGTTCGTACAACAGGTAGTGTGACTTGGCGTCCAAAAAATTCACCGCCTACTTATGCTGGTCCATTAAGAATGCGAATTGGTTTAGGGATGTCTAAAAATGTGATGATGGTACGTGCATTACGCGCAATCGGTATTGATTATGCTGCCACGTATTTAGAACGTTTTGGATTCCCAAAAGAGAATATTTCACATAATGAATCACTTGCTTTAGGTTCAGCTTCATTTACACCATTGCAGGTTGCACGTGCTTATTCCGTTATTGTTAATGGCGGGTATTTAATTACGCCTTACTTAATCGAAAAAATTGAATATGACAATGGTAGTGGGGTAATTTATCAGCATCAACCGTTGATTGCTTGTCATAACTGTAAAGATGAAGTGGTAAAATTTGATTCTGTTTCTGTATCGTTAGATAACGTTGAAAACGAATCAAATGAGACGGGTAGTGAAGAGCCTGAAGAGGCAAATCTTAAAACAGAAGATAATTTAATCTTACCTAATATTAATAAAGACAATAAAACCACTGATGTGACACCTAAATATGCTCCACACACCGTTGATAGCGGTATTGCATATATTATGAAAGACGGACTAAGAACAATTGTTTTTGGCGGTTCGGATTGGCAAGGAACTGCTTGGCGTGTAAAAGCATTAGGTCGTAAGGATGTTGGTGGTAAAACCGGTACAACTAACCAATCGAAAGACGTTTGGTTTTCTGGATTCGGTGGTAACATTGTTACCTCGGTCTGGATGGGGTTTGATGACCACCGACGTGCTTTAGGTCGAACTTTCCGCGCTGAAGCCGGTGCGGTTACCGCTAACCCTATTTGGGTTGACTATATGAAAGTTGCTCTTAAAGATGTACCTGAAAAACAAGATGTAAAACCGGATAATGTTATTTCTGTTACTATCGATCAGCGAACCGGTATGTTACCAGGTTCTGGAGCGAGAACGATGTCAGAATACTTTATCAAGGGAACCGAGCCAACTACCTATGGATCGCAAGAAGTTGGTACCAGCGTGAAGGATTCACAGGGTAATACGCAAGAACTATTCTAAATAAGGTTTTTATATGAATGGTTCTATAAGAATTATTGGTGGAAAATGGCGCGGAAGAAAGTTGTCAGTGCTTGATAAACAAGGCTTGCGACCAACCACAGATAGAGTAAAAGAGACTTTGTATAACTGGCTAATGCCAGTTATACAAAATAGTGTTTGTTTGGATTGTTTTTCTGGTAGTGGATCATTAGGCTTTGAAGCCGCATCACGCGGTGCTCAAAATGTCACATTATTAGAGAAAGATAAACAAGTTGCCAATCAACTTAAGAAAAATAAGCAGTTAATTGCATGTGATAATGTCGAAATTTATTCGACAGATACTTTTCAATGGCTTGATAGACCAGCCCAAAGACAATTTGATATTGTATTTATCGATCCGCCTTTTCATTATTCATTAATCGAGAAGACACTAGAGCTTCTTGAGAATAACCATTGGCTAAGCCCATCTGCTTATATTTATATTGAATCTGAGCTGGGGCATGATTTTAATATTCCATCAAATTGGTATTTGCATCGAGAGAAGACAGCAGGGCAAGTTCATAGCTATTTATTTATACGAGAAGAGAGATAATGTTCATACTTTTAGGTAAACTAGTCTATTTATTTATATGGTTATTTTTATTATTTAATCTTGTTCATCCGTTTCCTAAACCAGCAAATATTCTCGCTTATATAGGATTGGTTGCTTTTACACTTATTCATGGATTACAAGCATGGATATTACAATCAACAATGGTTAATCAAGAAAAAGAACAGGATAAATTTAAAGCACTTAGATTTTTTATTTTTGGTGTTTTTGAAGCACTTAGCTGGAAAAACAAAAAATAAAGAATAAAATAGGTTGTCAGATATAAATATTTTTGTATAATGCTCACCACTTCTTTCGAAGCGTTCAATATGCGGGAATAGCTCAGTTGGTAGAGCGCAACCTTGCCAAGGTTGAGGTCGCGAGTTCGAACCTCGTTTCCCGCTCCAATTTCATCTCTATACAAAGTTTAGCTGTTAACTTAGTTCCAACACGATTATTTTTGTCCTGATTAGAAACTATCAGTCGTTTTAAAACCTCCGCCACCTGTTGATGAGCTGGATGAAAACCCACTGTCACTTGATGAACTATAAGATGACGAGGAGGAAGAACTCGAAGAGGATGATGAGCTCGAAGAGGAAGATGATGATGAGGAGAATGAAGAGAAAGAAGAAGAAGATCTCCTTGATGATGAATCGTCACGCGACCATCCTGAATTATGATTAGATGATTTTAATTCTCTCCTTATTGCTCTATACCCAAAAAGGGTTTGAACAACTGTTTCTGGAAAAATTTGATTGCTAAATAGCTGGTCTAATAAATCATTAAGCTTGAACGATGGTATGTTATATTCATAAATTGAGCTAGGAATATTGTTTTCCCTAAATAAATAGAATGTTTGTTCAAAACGATTATAAACATTGTCTAATTCGTTAAGCGTTTTTAATAACGAGGCCAGATATGCATCAATATCAAGTATTTGTTTATTTATCGCGACAATTTTTTCTAATAATTTATCATCTTCTGTTGATTTAGTTTGTAAAGTTAAATCATTAAGTTGACTTAAAGATTGTTTTTGTAACAGTTTAACTAATTGATTTGAAATTAGTTTAAACTGCGAATTATTGCCTTTTTGAAGTTCTTGTAAGGTATTTTCTGTATCTTGTTTCTGTTTTTTATAATGTGCTAAATCTTGCTCAGTTAGCGCAATTGTTTTTTTCAATTTAGATAAATTTAGGTTAGTATCAACCTCGCGTTCTTTACGCTCTTTTGCTTTTAATGCTTGCTCATATGCTCGTTTTTTATTATTAAACCGTAACTGAGATTCTTTATATAAATCTTTAAGCATTTTATGATTTTTGAAATTTTCTGAAAAATTGATAAACCTTGCTACCCATGAGTCTAAATAACGAAATATTTTGAAGGCTTTATAATTTTTCTCTCC
The DNA here is from genome assembly GCF_001693745.1 of Gilliamella sp. wkB72. Taxonomy (NCBI): domain Bacteria; kingdom Pseudomonadati; phylum Pseudomonadota; class Gammaproteobacteria; order Orbales; family Orbaceae; genus Gilliamella; species Gilliamella sp. wkB72. Next base: position 262,889 of record NZ_LZEI01000009.1, read on the forward strand.
AAAGCGACGATTAATTAAATAATTGTAATAGTAATTTTGTTGATATTGTTTCAACTTGGTTGAAAATTCTTGTTGTGAACTTTTGAAGTTTTTTGTTTCTTTGGTTAGCTCGTCTTTAGTAATGTTATAATTATTTAATAGTGATAGATAATCTGCATCACTTTCAAGTTGTCGAATTTTTTCTGCGGTTAATTCATCTAATTTTAATAATGTTTCATCCATTTTTTGTTGGGAATCAGCAATAAAATGATCTAAATTACCGGATTTATTTTTTAAATTACAGTTTAAATCCTTTAACTGTTTAATGATTTTCTGAATTTCCAAATCGTTATTTTGGGGAGATTCTAATAGATAAATAGTCGCTATCTTTTGATAAATCTCTACTTGTTTATTTGTCAAATCAAGGATTTTTTGACGAGAGTCTTGCACCTCGTTATTAGTTTTCTCGATTGCACTAAAGATTTCCTGAAGTTTTATTTCAATACTTCGTTCAATATTGCTAGATTGCATATTTACCACTCTAAAATCCTACCTGCTTTAACTGTATTAGGACAGTTAAATTCTAAACGGCCAATGGGTTTTTTACATAATTTATTTTCATCAATATGTCCATCGGCAATTTTATCTCTTTTAACCTTATTAAATTCTTTTTGAGAAACCTGCTGACCAAACATATCTACGAGTTTCGTTTCACCTGTTTCAATACTGGTTACCCATAGCGGTGTTGCTATTCCGGATGATGTTGTTGGTGTGACAATCACATACCAAGATTTACCGTTTGTTTTTTCGTGGGTGCGCTCAACTCCTGATTTATAATTAGGTTTGTCAACAATAGTAAGTGTCAAATTAGTTTGAGCTAGATTGAAATAATAAGACATCATTTGTTGATAATTTTCAAACTTATCAAAGTTGAGATTTTTTAGGTCAGCTTGTAAATCACTTTGTAAAGCAATAACCGGTACCATATCCGACTTCGGAACTTTTAGGGCTAATAATTTCTGATTATCAATCTGAATTTTATTTATAATGGTTTTTGCTCGTTCTGTGGAATTGTAAAGTGTTTCAATTTGATTGAAATCGATAACTCTTTGTCCTTGATTAAGATTATCAAGAACGGAATCGACTGCATTTTGTAGTACGTGATACTCTTTGCTTGTTTTTATAAACCCATCATCATCTATCAAATTAGCTAGCCGTTTATCATCTTCCAATAATTTTTTTAAAATATTTAATTGAGTTCTAATATCCGACAATTTAGTGGTTACTGAGTCATTAATTTGCTTAAATTGTTTAACTAAACCATTTTCGTCATCTGTAATAAAAGCCCCGTTAATGGTTGGCTTGGTGACTGTGGGAATAATTTTCTGGCTAAGTAGATTAGAAATTGAGGTCTTTAAATTTTTTACTGGAATCTGCGCATAATGAACAGTAGTTTTATCAATTTGCTTAAACTCGTTGCGTAATTCTGTTAATGAATCTTCCGACGCTAATATTTGACTATAGTAACTATCAATTTTTTGTCTAACGTCTCTTGTATAGATTAAATTATTAAAAAAGATTAAGGATAAAATAAATAAGAATATACTAAAAAGGCTAAATATTAACTTTCTTTTGATATAACAACGAACTAGAAAGTGTTGAAACCAAGAACGTTTAGGTGCAACAAACCGTAACCGATTATCAAACCAAAGATCGATTCCTTCATCAACGATTTTATCGTCCACAATTTGACCTTTGGCTTCATAGAAGGTTTTAATGTTTTCTTTTAAATTAGCTCGTAATCTTTCGCGGTCAAGGTGCTCAAGTAGTAATTGTTGTTTTTGATATAATTCATCAATTATTGCCATTGCACCTAGTTGGTCACTAAGTTTAACATCCTGCATTAACCATCAACCTTCAAGATAATATTATTAAAGCGCTGTTTTCCATCTTCCACTATACGATCGATTTCTTTAGCATTATCAATCGATTCATTTCTTAGCTCTGTAATTAATTGTTGGCTTGATTCTTGATAATTGACAATGGCTTCAACTAATGCACGTAAAGAATCAGCTTTAATCGTCGAACCATAACCAGCTCTTAAACCTTCTTCAAGTTGCTTATTAGCTGAAGTAGCAATACTTTCAATGCCTTTATTCATACCATCTTTCATTGCTTCTAGTGTTTTAGTGCTTTCACTCAAACCTGTCAATGAAGTTATAGAAGCGCTTAATGCAGTAAATACAATTTCGTTGGTTGAAAAAAAGCTTACACTTTGTTGGTAGACACGCTCTTTTATGGAGGTTGTTTGTTGCAATCTTGCAAATACTGCTTCGGCAGAATTATAAGAAACGGTTAAGTTATTGGCGAGATCTAAGATGATTTGATAACGGCTATCTTCTTGTTGTACATTGCGTAGTGCTTCGTCTCTAGCAAGTTCTAATCGTCCTCGAGCGACATGATCATCACCTGTAAAATTATCAACTTGAGCAATAGCGTCGGTTAATTTTTGTTTGCGTTCTTCAAGACGACCTGTCGCAATTTGCAGTACTTCTTCAGCAACGATTTGAGCTTGTTTCAGTCCAAAACGGAAATCTTGGTAGGCGTTTAAAATAATATGTTCACGCTCGACTTGATTACTTGTTTCTTTAGAAACATCTAAATAGGTTTTTTTGATTAAACTAAAACGATCTGGAATAGAACCACGTTGAAATGTCATCCAACCCATTTTAATTTTTTCCAAAAAATCTAACTTTCCGTCATCTAACCAACCAAGCATTTTTTCCATATCGGTACGAATACTATCAAAATGCTTAACAATATTAGAATAGCGATCAGAAACATGTACCCCATCAATTTGTTCCCGGACTACTTCATTAAATGCGCTTTGTTGTTGCAAAGTGTGAGCAATGGCGATAATACGATTTTTATCAATTTCAGCAACATTATCCAATAACTTTAAAATTGGCGCATCAGCCTGAGGTTTAACCATGATGCCGATTTTATTCAACAACTGTACTGCTCTATCTACATATGAAACTATTTGACTAGACATGTTTAATATTCCTTTAACTATTTTTCCTTTGTTAATTAAGGAAACTAAAAAGATTATATATCACTAAGAAAGTTATCACAATTTAGGATTAATTAGTTATGAAATATAAATTTTAATTAAACTGTGATAAAAAACTAAGCTAAAGATGAACAAGGTAATAATAACCAAATTATTAAATATACCTAGATTTGACTTCCTCCTAGTTTTATAGGTCTAGAAGGAGGTCCATCTTAATTTTATTTGCATCTTTTTTATAATTTCGCTAACTTTTCCTGCCAGTATTCTTGATATTGTGGCAGGCGTTTTTGTGCTGTTTGGTATACCTGTTTTAGTTCAGTAGTATCGAGTTTTCTTTGTAGTTTCTCTAATGCATAATCTAGTTTTTTCTGCTGCATATATGCCATAATCAGTAGTGAGGCATCATAGACTTCGCCCATATCCGGGGTGATTTTTTCAAGCTGTTTGATTGCCCGATAATTATTATCATTAAAAATTCCGGCGACTAAAGCTTCATCCAAATACATTATACCGGACTTGGATTTATCAATGTTTGGGCTTCCTTTGGGACTATCGAAGTAATAGTATTGTTTTCTTAGTGCGTATAATTTCTCTTTATCGGGCGCTTGTTTGTTCATTGCATCTGCAATCTTAGAAAAATCCATTACTCCATAAATTAGCTGAGCTTGGTTTTTACCATAAATTCCCATACCCACTTGATAAGGTGTGCCACTAAAATCAATCACGACCCTTTTACCAAAAAAGTAAGCTTTTTCAGCGCCCCAAATGATAACAGAGCGGGCACCTATGTCATTTCGCACCTTATAATATTGGATAATAGCGTCGAAAATATAGGGATTAGTTATCGTTAATGGGGCAAAAATAACGGCTATCCATGAGGAATCACAAGTTTCTAATTCTCTAACATTAAACCCACGCTTTTTAGCTTGCAAGGGTGTAATAACACATGGTGGATTTTCAATAAAATCTTGGTCAACTATTGTTAACGCTTCAGATTCGCTTTCATATTTAGGTGGGAGATTATAGATAATTGGTTGACCGCTAACTTCTCCTTCTTCCTCAAGAGCCTCTAAAACTAAATTATAAAAATCAGCATAAATCAATTTCTCTTGCGGATCAGTCGCATTATTAAATAATTTTTTTAACTTTTTAAGACTATCACTAGGTTTACCAAAAAGATATTTTACTAAATAAGTCAATTTACAATATGGATTTTTTGGCTCGTTCATACTGTAATAATCGGTCAAACTAGCTAAATTTTGCGGAATTTTATAAAATTGACTGGATAATTCATACATATGTTGACCTTGAGTTAATTGCAATAGCGCAATCGCAACCGCAGTTTCGGGCGTAATACCCCAATATTTTTCCAGAACAATACCAAAATTACCTGCCAAATATTCATGGTCACCATCGGTTTCAAGTGCAAATTTAATAGCCAAATCCATATGTTTCACATCCGTCATTGCCAGGGCAATAGCAGCAAATGCTCCGGCGACTGAATTATATTCATCTTGTAAATCAAAACTATAATCAAGTTCATACATGGTTAAGTCAACAAACTCTTTTATTTTATCATGTAAACTTTCGTACATGGCTGCTTTGCGGAAAAAGACATGTGAACAACAGGCGATTCCTCCTGCCCCTAGCTCTAATTCTTCAAAGTCTTCATATTCTTCAACGTATTTAGCGAATTCAGAATAGTATTCAGGCTTGGCAACAAAATAAATATGAAGCCAATGCCCCTCAAATATTTTTGAATAACCTTTTGCCATTAAGTTATTTAAATAATCAAGCGCATCGGAATATGCCTGTTCGCTTTCTTGTTTAAAGCGTAAATAAATTTCTCCGTCAGTTGGCATGGCTCTGGCGATAATAGTGTCAGTTTCACAAAAAACATCAGTTTCAGTAAAAGTATCATAAAAACGTTCGGTTTCTGATTGATCGTCTGGATCGTCTTTTTTTTCTAGTTTAATATCAGGCTTGTTATCAATAATGCCCAGTTTATCCCATGCTTGTTTTTGTATAATTGCTGGTTCATATCCTTTATCAACTAAGCATTCAACACCGTTATAAGCATATTTATAACTAAAATTTTCCCATTCAAACTGTAAAGAAACTAAACTCCATTTGTTATAATCAAAATCTTTGTATTTCCTTAACAGAGAACGTCCTTTCGATTCAGCCTCTTTTTTACATGAATAAATATATTTTTTTAGTAATGCTAAAATTCTATCGGTATCGTATTGCTCAATAACGCCATTAAGGGCAAAATATTCCTCAATCGTGTCAGTTAGCAAATCTGCATAATATTCTTCTGATTGCTCGAGATATTTTAGGTCGCTTTCAAGCTTAAATATCCTTGTTTGTCGGTAGGTTTGTTCTATTGGTATTTCAATAAGAATATTATCTGTTTGGAAAAGGGCAATTCTGAAATATTTATCAGTCATACCACCAAAAAAACCATCATCCAGCATTTTTTGAAGTTTTTCGGTAAGTAATGGAACAAAGTATTGATTATTTATCTCAACGCCATAACTAGTCCCATCATATTCTAGCTCATTTAGACTTTCTGAATAATAGCGTTTGGAATTTCGTTCATTGAATAAAGCATATATTTCCAGCGTTTTATAATCAAAGGTGATATTAAAGCCACAAACATTTTCAGGGAATTTGTTAGCTGGAGTATTTTTTTCATCTTCTTCTGTCTGGGTAGTTTCAAAAATACTCTGTAATGCGTTAACTATTTTATCCACCATTTGTACCGGATAATCGGTAAGATATTGTTCAGCCAGATAATGGATTGATTCGGAATGAGTCTGATAACGGTCATAAATATATTTCATCACACCTTGCGCAAAGATTTCTTGGAAAAGAATTTCTGGATCTCTGATTCTTAAAAGATAAGGAATGCAATCAAAGTGAATCGGTGATATTTTCTTCATAAATTTTGAAAATATCATTTGAAGCATATCTTTGATGAAAATTTGAAATTCCTTATTGTTTGGACTTAACGCTTTTAATTGTTCGAACTTAGCTTCAATATCGAACTGCTCACCTTGCTTTATATATTTTCGTAACAAAACTTTTAAGTTATCAAATTCTTGTTCTTGTGGTGTTTTGGTGACTGTTTCTTTTTTAATCGGGGTATTACTTTGTTTTGGTGGTTGTTTAACTGGAGCAACTTTTTTAGGCGGAACTTTACGTAACTCGTCAAAATCAAATGGGTTAGGTTTACCTTCATCAGCCCATTCGTCGAGGTCAAACCATGGTTTTTCTTTACCGTCATCAATCACATCTTTGGGGGGAATGGGTTTGGGGTGGTTTTTCGGTTTTGGGGCATCGGGCATTTTGATGATTGTTTTTTCTGTACAGGTTGATTGTTCAAGCGCTGGTGGGATCGCTTTTTCCTGATAGCCTTTTTTGATTTTCGATCTGATCAGTTTGTTGGCTTCTTTTTCCGCATCGGCAGGCGATGAAAACGTTTTAACTTGTGTTTGTCCTTTTGTTCCTATCTTACCAAATACGATTGTTAGGGATTCGTCTTGTTGGGTGATATACCAAAATTTATTCGATAATGTATCCTTAAACTCCAGATAATACTTCATTTCCTATATTCCTAATTATAATTCTATGTCAGTTCTTATAAATAAATTGAAAAGTAATTAATATAACTTTTTAGTTTATAAAATTTTGATTATAAAAACGACCATTATGTGTGTGTTGATTTAGTAAAACCGAGATGAATAATTTTATTACTATAAATTATGTTATTGACTAATTTTTAACAATAATTTTCTATAATTGCTTTCGAATTAGAATATTGCTTAGCCGTTTTTTAAGAAACTTTACATTATTATATGTAAATTTTTATAATTTTATTGTTGTTTTTAATGGTATATGGTACAACTAGCAATTGATAGTTCATTTTTTTGAAAGGTTAATTCCTTAATATTTCTGAACTATCAATACTTTTCTTTTTTCCATCTTAAATATTTAAAAATGATTTTGAGCTTTGTTTTTCAATAAAGTAATAATTGTTTTATCTATCAAAATGTTATCCAAGTTATTTAAAAAATAAATCCAGTATTTATTTTGAAATGTAAGGATCACATTATTCAAGAGTTTCATTAATTAAGTTTTTCATGTTTTTAAAATAAAAATTGGATTATAACCAATAAAAGATTTAGTGAGATAAAATATGAATAAAATAAATAAGTTAATTTTGAATTCACAATATGCTGTTAGTAATTCAAGGAAAGGAAAATTTAAAGGTAAAGCATCTCTAATCAAATTTATTACTACAACGAGCATAACTTTAGCAATGACAAATCCAAGCTTTGCTCAGTGTATTACTAGCGATCCAAATAATCAGGCTTGTACCGGTGATGTAAATAATCCCAACGGTAATGGGTATGAAAATACAAGTTCTTCTGATATTTTCTCTTTTGTCCAATCTGATGGATCCATTACAGGTAGTAAAAATGGGGTAGAAATTAGTTACCATGGCAATGGTATTTTGAGCATCAATACATTAGCGAAAGTTTTTGGTAACGGAGGGGATGGAATTAATGCTCAAAATAGTAGCAATTCACAAGATATCAAAATAACACAATTAGTGAGTGGTGAAACGAGAGGGAGTAAATCGGGCATAGAGGCTACTAATAATGGTAAAGGTTTAACCATTATTAATACAGCTGGAATAATCTCTGGTAATCAGGATAACGGTATATCAGTGCTCAATGGGACTCAATCTACCGATTTAACTATTAATCAATCAAGAGGCAGTATTGAAGGGCATAATCGTGGAATAAGTGCTGAAAATCAAGGTAATGGTATCTCTGAAATCATTGTTTCCGGTAATGTGAATGGATTGAGTAGTGAAGGTATATTTGTAAAAAATAGCACTAATAGCAAGAATATTACAATTAATCAATATGATGGTAGTACGGTTAGTGGGCAAAGTTATGGTTTGGCCGCTTATAATAATGGTAAGGAACAAACTGATATCACCATTGCTGGTTATGTTGAAGGTCGTAATAATGATGCAATTTATTCAGAGTCGTCAAGTACAACATCAGATGTCTTTTTAACGCAAATGGCTGATTCTCAAATTAAAGGTCATAATAACGGTATTAATATTCTTAATAATGGTAATGGATTTAGTGATTTAATCATTTCTGGTTCGGTAACAGGTGAGCAAATTGATGGTATTGTTGCTAAAAATCTTTCAGATACATCAACTGCTATGTCTTTAAGACAGTTAGGCGGTAGTATTTATGGTCATGTGAATGGTGTGAATTTATTGAATAATGGTAATGGTGATACCACTATCTCAACTAAAAATAATATTCAGGGTGATCAACAAGATGGTATTGTAGTTGCAAATGGAACTAGTTCTAGTAATATAAAATTAAATCAGATATCAGGTACGATTAAAGGTCATAATAATGGCATAAATATCACTAATAATGGTAAAAAGTCGACGATCATTTCAACTTCTGGTGTTGTTGAAGGTGCTCAAAACGATGGAATTAGGGCAATCAATAACAATTCGACAACCTCTAATATGAGCGTTATTCAGTCAAATGGCATAATTCATGGAAATCTTAATGGCATAAATGTAACGAATAATGGACAGGGCTATACGTCAATTCAAACAGCTAAAAATATTATTGGTGATCAAAATGATGGTATTGTGGTTACTAACGGTAATACATCAAGTGATTTAACGATAATCCAATCAGCAGGTAGTATTGCTGGCAAACTTCGTGGCATTAATTTAACCAATAATGGAAAAGGGAATACAAATGTTAATCTTAGTGGCTCAGTAACAGGCGATATTAATGAAGGCGTTGTAGTTCAAAATGGTACACAATCAAGTCACTTAAATTTAATTCAGATAGCAGGAAAAATCAAAGGTTTATTAAATGCGGTTAATTTAGTTAACAATGGTGTCGGTTCAACAAGTGTCAAAACTTCAGGCGATTTAGAGAGTGTTCAACAACATGGTTTGTTCGTTTTAAATAATAGTACAGCCAATAATCTTAATATTGAACAATTTGGAGGTACGATTACAGGTAATTATAATGGACTTAATGTAACCAATAAAGGAAGTGGAACGACTGAAATAAAAATTGCAGGTAAGGTTTTTGGTAATTATTCTGATGGCATTTTTGTGCTTAATGATGTTGCGGCACAGAACTTAATTGTTTCTTTGAACGACTCAGGTTTTGTTAAGGGCCATAATAAAGGACTCAATTTAACAAATAAAGGAAATGGCGAAACAAAAATTCTCTTAAATGGCAACATTGAAGCTGATCAAGATGATGCTATTTATGCTATAAATGAAAATAATGCTACTAACTTGACTGTTCAACAATTAGCAACCAGTAGTCTTAATGGTTTAAGAAATGGCATAGAATTAGAGAATACAGGATCTGGTTCTACAACTATTACTACTTATGGAACGGTTAGTGGTGAACAACAAGCTGGTATAGTTATTAATAATCGTGGTACAAGCACTGATGTTAATGTTAAACAAAATTCTGGAACAATTTTTGGTAAAAATAATGGAATAACAATCAATAACAGTGGTACTGGCTCAACGGTTATTGATATCTATGATACGGTTTATGCAAATGGGACCGATGTAAACAATAATTTAGATGCGGGTATCTATACAACGGGTAAATCAGACACAACAACTAATATTAACCTTAATGATGGTGCTAATGTTTATTCTGTTCTTGGTACTGCAATAAGAAATGATGTGACCAATTCTATTGTTAATTTAAATAGTGGTTCTAAAGTAAGTGGTAAAATATTGCTAGGAACAGGTGATGATACGCTTAATATCAATCAAGGCTCTGATATTTCAGATTTAACCATGATTGATGGTGGACGTAAAAATATTCGAGCTAGTTCATCGAATGAAATGGATGTTCTTAATTTTAGTACCCATCTAGTTGGATCTTCTGATTCAGTAGGTATTCGTGGTGATGTAGCGATTCTTAACTGGGAAAATATCAATGTTGGTTCAAACGGAAGGTTATCATTAACTGGTAACTTAAATACCGATAAGCTTACTCTAAATTCAAATGCTATTTTAGATTTTGTTCCAAGGATACATCAAGCTTCGGTAAGTGGCGATGTTTATAATAGTGGTACTATTGCGCTGAATAATAATTTTACTGGAGATCATCTAACTATAACCGGTAATTATATTGGTAATAATGGTCAGCTTTTGCTTGATACAGTATTGCAAGATAGTAGTAGCTCAACTGATAAGTTGTTTATTGGAGGGAATGCTTCCGGAAATACATTGGTTAAAATAACCAATATTGGTGGATTAGGTGCAGATACAGGTAATACGAATGGTATTGAAATTGTCAATGTTAATGGTGTAAGTTCGAACGATGCATTTAATTTAGAAGGATCACATTTAGATGTGGGCGCTTATGAATACTATTTACATAAAGGCGATATTAATCAACAAAATAATAACTGGTACTTACGTTCTAGTAAACCTACTGAACCAACTAATCCAACTAATCCAACTAATCCGACGAATCCGACGAATCCAACCAATCCAACAAACCCAACAAACCCAACAAACCCAACAAATCCAGAGCAACCTGTTAATCCAGTGTCTCCGAATAAGGTTGCTTATCGTAAAGAAGTACCAATGTTTGCTGGGGTAGCGGCACAATTACGTCAGGCTGATTTAATTATGCAAGCAAATATGCATCAACGTATTGGTAATACTTTACTACCAGACTCAAAAATTAGTTGGGGACGAATAATCGCTGAGCGCACAGATATAAAACAAAATGGCATAGCTGATACACATAGCAAAGGGAATTATACTGGTTTCCAAATAGGTAGCGATATCTGGAAAGAAGAAGATAGCTATTGGCGTGTAGGTGGTTACTTCGGTTATTTACATGGTAGTTTAGATGTTGATGGTTTTGCCAGTAGTATGAAAGGATATGTAGGAAAAAATCGCTCAAATAGTTATTTCTTAGGTCTCTATGGTAACTATATGGATGAGAATGGGGCTTACTTAGATTTGGTGTTCCAAGGGGGGCGTCATAAAGTAGACATTAAACCAAATTATAATAAAAATAGTAAACAAAAAGGAAGAGGATTAAATGCTTCCGCGGAAGTCGGTAAACCATTTGATTTAAATTATTATGATTGGCGAATTGAACCTCAGTTTCAAATTATCCACCAATGGATGAATCTTAATAATAGTCATATAAGTGGTAATACCACCGTCAAACAAAGTCATAATGATTCATGGCTTTTCCGAGTGGGTGCTAGACTTGAAAATCATTTCCAGTCAGAGTTAGGAACGTTTCGTCCTTATACTCGTTTAAATTTATACTATTCACCCGATGGTTCAGATCGTATAAGATTTGATTGTTCCAGAGCTTCAACTAAATTTAATAGTGGTGCTGGTTATACAAGCACGGAATTAGCTATCGGTGGTAGTTATGAATTTAATAATCAAGTTAGTGCTTATACTGAGATTGGTCATACTTGGTCCAATAGTGGTGATGCAAACGTTAAGTCGCCAATTAATGGCTCTTTAGGAATAAGAGCTAATTGGTAACACGAGTAATAAACTAAGTTGTTTATCTTCCTGACCGATACTTTTAATAGAAAGTATCGGTTTTTTCTTTATTCATTTAAAATAATTAATCTTAATAATTAATCTAAGTCATATAAAAAATAGTTATCATAATAATTTTTTTATAGTTTTAAGATTTATTTATGGTAATGTTTTTGCATTGTTTTGTTATATAAGGAAGTTCCATGACTCATTCAACCAATCCTTTGGTGCGTTTTTATTTTAAAGTAGGGCTTATTCCTCAAATTGTTTTGGGGTTGCTCTTTGGTATAACATTAGCAGCAATTTCTCAAGAAGTTGCGTTAAATATGTCTTTTATTGGCTCGCTCTTTATTAATGCCTTAAAATCCGTTGCGCCAATTTTGGTACTTATTTTAGTTATTGCGTCAATATCTAATCACCAACGTGGTAAACGCGCTAATATGGGTAAACTTTTTGCCCTATATTTTTCGGGTATGATGTTGGCCGCTTTGTTAGCAACTATTGCTAGTTTTATCTTTCCTTCTGATATTTCATTAGGTGATGCTGCGGATCAGAGCAAATTAACGCCTCCAGGTAGTATTATTGAAGTATTAAAAACTCTGCTAAATAAAATGATAGACAATCCTGTTAATGCGCTTGTTAATGCTAACTATATTGGGCTCATTGTTTGGGGAGTCGGAATTGGTATTGCATTAAGACACTCAAGTGAAACAACCAAAACGATGATGAGCGATCTTTCTTTAGCAATTTCATTCATTGTAAAAATCATTATTCGTTTTGCTCCATTAGGGGTTTTTGGTTTGGTTGCTTCAACACTTGCAGAAACAGGATTTGGTGAATTACTTAAGTATGCTCATCTATTAGTTGTATTAGTGTCTTGTATGTTAATTGTGGCATTAATTATTAATCCATTATTAGCTTATATTGTAATGCGTAAAAATCCGTATCCATTGGTATTTACCTCATTAAAAGATAGTGCTATTCCTGCTTTCTTTACTCGTAGCTCAGCAGCAAATATTCCAGTGAATATCGAAATTTGTAAAAAATTAAAAATGGATGAAGATACTTATTCTGTCGCCGTACCACTGGGCGCAGCAATTAATATGTCAGGAGCGGCAATTACTATCACTATTTTAACGTTAGCTACCGTAAATTCTTTGCATATAGACGTTGATATTCTTTCTGCAGTGTTACTTTGTATTGTGACGAGTATATGTGCTTGTGGTGCATCAGGAATCGCAGGTGGTTCATTACTGCTTATTCCTGTCGCTTGTAGTATGTTTGGAATACCTAACGAAATTTCAGCTAAAGTTATTGGTATCGGTATAGCTATTGGTGTTATTCAAGATTCGGTTGAAACTGCGCTTAATTCATCAAGTGATGTTGTATTTATTGGTGCAGTATCAGAAAAAGTAAAACGTAATGAAACAAAATAGTTTTTTGATATTTAGAAATTAGTTTGTACTTACTTTAATAGCCTGATAAATAATAAATTTATCAGGCTTTTTTACAATTAAAAAGGTTTAATCACAAGGCCAATTATTGCATTTAGTGATATGACTATTTATCATAATTTAAAGCTCAATCATTGATATTCACCTAATATGTTGGAACTCTATGTCAATTAATCAAAATACTTTTGCAATAACACCTACAAGAATAGGTAATACAAAAAAAGGTAATGAGACAAGATCTGCCTTGATTCGTAGTGGAGTAGAGTTGATGACTACTTATGGGTATATTTCATCAAACATTGAAAGAATCTTAAAGCAGGTAGGAGTCCCCAAAGGTTCTTTTTATCATTATTTTAAAAGTAAGGAAGACTTTGGCATAGCAATTATAGCTAGCTATGACAGTTTTTTTACTCACAAATTAGATAAGCATTTAACCAATTCATCGATTGGTTCAGCTATTGATCGAATTTTAGCTTTTTATGAAGATGCAAAGCAAGGTATGGCAAAATATGATTTTAATCGAGGTTGCCTAATCGGTGAATTGATACAAGAAGAATCGTTATTACCGGATGGGTATGCACAAATACTTGAAGAAATTTTACAAAATTGGCAAGCCAAACTTGAAAAATGCTTACTAATGGCACAACAATCTGGAGAATTAAGTTCACAAGCCAACTGCAAAGCACTTGCAGAATTTTTTTGGATTGGTTGGGAAGGTGCAGTAACTCGAAGCAAATTAATAAAAAAATCACAACCTTTAGATCTGTTTATGCAACTTTTTTTTGATAAAATCATCAATTAATATCAAAAGTTAATTTTGATTTATTTACCAATGCCGTCTTATTTTACAAACGCCATCTTATTTTACAAACACAATAACGACCATCAAAAGACACTTTGCATTATTTCGATTGCCTATCTTTAGGCAATATGATACAAATAAAAACGAATTGTCGAATTAGCTAGTTAAGCAAAAATCGATGATTTCAATAGTTAATCTTTCCACCCTGTACTTTGTGACACCATTTTATTTGTATTCATAAATGTCTTTAAATAATGTTTTTAATTTTCAATAGGTTATTTTTTGTCTTCTTAAATGAAGGATCAGTTTTCATTTGGTTAATCTCTAACAGCATCTTCAATTAAAAGCTATATTTTACATAAATAGAATCATCTCTGATTAAGTGAGAGGAAATAATGAACAAAGTCTATAAGCTTATCTGGAATGCAGTTCGTCAAAGTTATGTTCCGACTTCGGAAAAAACTCAATCAAAAGGTAAAAGTTTTTCGGTTAATTTGCTGACAGTCGTTAGTTTAACTTCTGTGTTAACATCTAACAGCTATGCAAATGACACAGCCAACGATTTAAAAAATGACATACCTATTCAAAAGAGCATCATCAATCAATCATTAAACTTGTCATACAATGACAAATATCAACAAAATTTTATTAATCAACGTGCCGGTATCAGTCCCTTTGCTAACACAAAAATCATTACAATATCAAACGACATTGAAAACGCAAGTGATGGATACGACTTATCAACTGATACCAACACTACTGATCTCACCTTTAACCAAGCTGCTGGCTCAATAACCGGTCAAAATAGTGGTGTAAACATTTCTCACGGCGGTATTGGTTCAAGTAATATCATGCTGTCAGGTGTCATAACAGGAAAATCGGATAATGGACTTGTCGTAAAAAACACTGATACTACAAAAGATTTAAAAGTCACACAAATGGCTAACAGTACTATTCAAGGCAAAAATAATGGTATTGAAGTCGAAAATAAAGGTAATGGAACCACAACACTCACCACATCTGGACAGGTTGTCGGTGAGCAATCTAACGGAATACAAGCTAATAATGATAAGAATTCAAAGGATCTTAAAGTTATACAACTAGTAGGTAGTATATCTGGCGGCGCCAACGGAATTTATGCAAACAATAGCGGGCTTGGATCGACAAGTGTCACAACCTCTGGCGAAGTCATTGGCGCCCACAATGAAGGAATTTACGTACATAACGATAAAACCGCCAAAGATATAAACGTTACTCAAATGAAGGGCAGTAGTATCAAAGGATACTCAAATGGTGCAAGTATTATTAACGACGGTATAGGCTCAACCTTGGTTAATGCGTCTGGAAATATTGAAGGCCAAACCACAAATGGAATGTTTATCATTAACTATGAACAAACAGAAGATCTCACCGTCAATCAAATAGAAGGCACTATTCATGGTAGTACCAACGGCATTAACATGAATAATTATGGTCGTGGTTCAACACTTGTCACGACCTCTGGTAATGTTATTGGTGATCAAGATGACGGGCTATTCAGCACCAATGATACCAACGCTCATGATCTTACTCTCAATCAATTAGCAGGAAAAATTCAAGGTAAGAGAAATGGCATCAATATGGCGAATAATGGTAAAGGTTCAACCTATATCACCACATTAGGTGAAATTATTGGTACTGAAAATGATGGGCTCTATTCCATTAACGGCAATAGCAGTCAAGATCTAATTGTACATCAATCAGGCGGTACTGTGCATGGTAAACTTAATGGTATCAATCTTGCCAATCATGGAAACGGATCAACCACCATCAATTCCGTTGGTGATGTCATTGGCGATCAGAATGATGGTATGTATGTGGCTAATGATGCCAACACACAAGATCTAACCATTAAACAAAACAGCGGAAAAATCAATGGTAATTTAAATGGCATTAATCTTGCAAATAAAGGGAAAGGCTCAACATTTATCACAACTAAAGGAACTGTGATAGGCAACCTAAGTGATGGCATGTATGCAATTAATGAAAATACCACTCAAAACATTATCGTAGAACAATCTGACGGTAGCATTCAAGGTAATAAGAATGGTATTAACATGGCAAATAAAGGGAACGGTTCGACCCAAATTACGACATCGGGTGAAGTAATTGGTAAAAATAACGATGGTATGTATGCCTTTAATGATATCAATACGCAAAACATTACCGTCGATCAAAAACAGGGAAAAATAAACGGCAATTTAAATGGCATTAATCTTGCAAATAAAGGGAAAGGCTCAACATTTATTACAACTAAAGGAACTGTGATAGGCAACCTAAGTGATGGAATGTATGCAATTAATGAAAATACCACTCAAAACCTTATCGTAGAACAATCTGACGGTAGCATTCAAGGTAATAAGAATGGTATTAACATGGCAAATAAAGGGAACGGTTCGACCCAAATTACGACATCGGGTGAAATAATTGGTAAAAATAACGATGGTATGTATGCTTTTAATGATATCAATACGCAAAACATTACCGTCAATCAAGAACAAGGAAAAATAAACGGTAATTTAAACGGCATTAATATGGCCAATAGCGGAAAAGGCTCAACCACAATCAACACATCAGGCGAAGTGATTGGCAATCAAAATGACGGTTTATATTCAGCAAATCAATCCAATACCCAACATTTAACCATTAATCAATCCGCTGGAAGCATTAAAGGGAATAAAAATGGGATCAACATTGCAAATCATGGGAATGGATCGACCTCAATTTCAACCGCTGGCACAATAAAAGGTCAAAATAATGATGGTATGTACGCGTTAAACGGCGCGAAATCACATGATCTAACCGTTAAGCAATCATCTGGGGATATTTATGGTGAATTAAATGGTATCAATATGGCAAACAACGGGCTTGGTGACACTAACATTACTACTTTAGGATCAGTAACGGGTGCACAATACGATGGATTATATGCCGTTAACGATGTAAAAACCCAAAATATGAAGATAAATCATATAGGCGGTGACATTACAGGCAAAAAAAACGGTATCAATATTACCAACAAAGGGCAAGGTTCATCATATATAACATTAAGCGGAAATGTAACCGGTTCAACTTTTGATGCGGTCGTTGCTTCAAATCATACAACTGCTCAAGATTTATCGGTCATACTCGATAATAATGCCACTATTCAAGGACAACTTAATGGTATCAATTTAGTCAATAAAGGTCATGGCTCAACCTCTATTAACATTAATGGAAGCGTCATAAGTCATTCTTTAGATGCATTAATTGTAGCAAATGACACAACAACCAAAGATTTAACCTTTTCGCTTCAAAATCATGCAAATATTCAGGGAAGTAAAAATGGTGTCAATCTGACTAACCAAGGACAGGGATCGACAACCATTACTGTTGAAGGGAACATTAAAGCAGGACACGGCGATGCGATCTCTGCCTCGAATAAAAATAATGCTCAACATCTCTATATTGATCAGAAGTCAACAAGTAGCATAACCAGCTCGGAGAATGGGATTAATGTGACTAATTTAGGTACCGGTTTTTCATCCGTTACCGTATCGGGGAAAGTCAATGGTGACAATGGATCAGGAATATTAGTGAAAAATGGCAACACATCGAGTGATCTCATCTTATCGCAAACAGCGGGTAGCATCATTGGACTAAATAGTGGGATTAATGTCACCAACAACGGGACAGGCTTTACCAGAATTGATATCGCTGGTACAGTAATTGGTAAGGGAGAAAACCAACTTAGCCGGCCTGGTGCGGGTATCTATTCATCAGGCAACGTAGGGACAAAAACCTATCTAAATCTCAATGCGGGGGCAGATGTTTCAGCCGTAATAGGCGCATCAATCAAAAATGAAATTAGTGATGCGATCATTACCCTAAATGATGGTTCAAAAGTCAGTGGACTAATTCAGCTTGGCACAGGTAATAATACGCTGACCATTCATAAAAATGCAAATGTGACCGATCTCACCATTATTGATGGTGGTAGTGATGTGACTCGTAATGCACAATCAACTTCAACCGATACACTCAATCTTTACCAAAATCTGACGGGATCATCAACAAGTACAGGACGTATTGGCGATGTTTCTGTTCTTAATTGGGAAAACATCAATGTGGGACAAGCGGTAACTTTTACATTAACCGGTGATTTAGATACACAAAACCTCAACCTAAACTCGGATGCGGTTTTAAAATTACAAAGATCATTAAATCAAGCAACGGTAAACGGTAATGTGAATAATGCAGGCACCATTACGCTTAGTAATGCAAATGCTGGGGAAAATTTAATCATCAACGGTGACTATGTCGGCAACAATGGTAAATTAATACTGGATACTGTTGTACAAGGCAGCGAAAGCGATACCGATAGATTAAATGTGAATGGTCATGTCACTGGAAAAACACAAATACAGATAAATAATGTCAATGGGATTGGGGCTGACACCACAAACACAAACGGCATTAAAATTGTGAATGTAACAGGAAGCAGCACTAATGATGCTTTCAATCTTCAAGGTGGACATTTAGAAGCCGGTGCCTACGAATATTATCTTTATAAAGGGGATCTGAATAAGCAAAACGAAAATTGGTATTTACGCTCCTATTTGAAGAAAGAATCTGAAGATCAAAATAAAGATAAAACCAATAATGATTCGACCAACAATCATCAATCGGGCAATGAAGAAAATAATAATGACTTAAACCATATTATTGGTTCAAATCATGAACAAGAAGATAAAACGAATATCAATAACCGACGCATAACCTATCGAAAACAAGTACCGCTCTATTCAGCTGTTGGTGAACAATTACGCCAAGCTGATATTATCATGCTCAGCAATCTACATCAGCGCATTGGTAATACACCAACCAACGAAGAGACAAACACGTGGGGTAGAATCATTGCTGCACGCAACGATATAAAACAAAATGGCGTATTGAATACTCACAGCAAAGGAAATCACACCGGTTTACAATTAGGTAGTGATATCTGGCAGACTAATCATTGGCGTTTTGGTGCTTATTGGGGTTATCTCTACGGTGATTTAAAAGTTAACGGGTTTGCCAGTGGTGTAAATGGACATGTTGGAAAAAATACCACGAACACGTATTTTATCGGTGCTTATGGTACATATACCCATGATGACGGATGTTATGTCGATCTCGTCTTGCAAGCGGCTCGACATAAAGTCAATATCAAACCAAACAGTAACGCCGACAGCAAACAAAAAGGTTATGGCGGCACCGCTTCAGTC
Source organism: Gilliamella sp. wkB72 (assembly GCF_001693745.1). Lineage (NCBI taxonomy): Bacteria > Pseudomonadati > Pseudomonadota > Gammaproteobacteria > Orbales > Orbaceae > Gilliamella > Gilliamella sp. wkB72. Next base: position 282,102 of record NZ_LZEI01000009.1, read on the forward strand.
GAATTTGGTAAACCTTTTACGTTATTTGATAATGGTTGGAAGCTAGAACCTCAAGCACAAATTATACACCAATGGCTTGATCTGGATAAAAGCCATATAAAAGGTAACACAACAGTCAAACACAGTAACAATAATGCTTGGCTTTTCCGTATTGGGGGTAGAGTCGAAAACGAAGTTGACCTTGACCTAGGCACTTTACGTCCTTATGCAAGAGCAAACCTATTCTATTCGCCGAACGGAGATGATCATACACATTTTGCTACACCGAGTTACACAACATCAATCAGAAGTGGAGCTTCACACACCAGTACCGAATTGGCTATTGGTGGAAGTTTTGACATTAATAATCAATTAACCGCCTATGGCGAATTGGGTCATACTTGGTCAAATGGTGGAAATGCCCGAGTAAAAGCTCCAATCAATGGTTCAATAGGCATCAAAGCTAACTGGTAAATAGCGTAATAAACACAGACTAAACCGATATTATGTGATCTTAACAAATATCGGTTTTTTATATGAAAACAATCTTACAAATTTATGCTAGAAGAATTGACCTTAAAATTAACCACATTGATAAAAACAGTTAATACCATTTTTTACGTATCTAATAGATTGAATGATATTGATTGCAATAGACAAGACAGTTGGTCTATAATTTTTAGACCAATTGTCTAGTTACACGAAATCAGCCTGTTAACTGACTTGCTGATCGACTTATTGAGTAAATTAGCAAATCTTATACTGCCAAACGTAATAAGGAATAACCATGTCATTCAAAGCGATAGTATTAGAAAAAAATGATACTCACGGTTTTACCCATTCAATAAAAGCCGTACCTCAACAACAATTACTTGCTCAACAAGGCGACACACTACTCCAAGTCCACTATTCAAGTATCAACTATAAAGATGCGTTAGCACTGACTAACAAAAGCCCGGTTGTAAGACAATGGCCAATGATACCGGGCATTGATGGCGTTGGTAGTGTCATTGAATGTGCAAATGGTCACTATCAAAAAGGGGATATTGTCATCTTAAATGGTTGGGGATGTGGTGAAACGCACTGGGGATGTTTAGGGCAATATGCCTATTTAAAATCAGAATGGTTAATTCCATTACCGAAAAATATGACTCCTTATCAATCCATGGTGCTTGGCACGGCGGGATATACAGCGGCATTATGTGTGAAACGCATTATTGATTTTGGCGTTAAACCAGAAGATGGCAAGATTTTAGTTACGGGAGCGACAGGCGGTGTAGGTTCAGTTGCTGTCGCGTTATTGAGTAAATTAGGTTATCAGGTTGCTGCCTCCACTAGTAAAGTAGCAGATGAAGATTATCTGCATAAACTTGGTACTGTCGAAATTATTGATGGTCAATCTTTGAAAGAGCCTAATCGACCGTTACAAAAAGAGTTATGGTCTGCAGCAATCGACGTGGTTGGCTCTTATACATTAGCCAATATTTCTGCGCAAACTAAGTATGGTGGTGTTGTCGCTTGTTGTGGTCTTGCTCAAGGTATGGATTTACCTGCAACAGTTGCTCCGTTTATTCTAAGAGGAGTCACATTAGCTGGTGTGGATAGTGTGATGGCAAGCTATGATAAACGAATTGCTGCTTGGCAATTGATAGCAGAAAACATGGATGAAAAACTGTATTCTCATATTGCTCAGACTATTACATTAAATGAATGCACTGAAGTGGCAAATAATATGATCGAAAATAAAATTAAAGGTCGTTTTGTAGTTGATGTAAATAACTAAATCGATATTCAATAAAGTGGTGTAATTTTACACCGCTTTATTAACCCCAAAATTGATTTAGATAAAATTAGCCCAATTCATTGAGTAATAATTCTTGTATTTCCTATAAAATCAGACTAAATTCAATCTTAGCTCTTTTGAAAGTAGAGTTCGTAACAACCGTTTATAATTATCCATATTGTATGATTAATTTATAGGGGAATGTGATATGCCTTATCAAACACGAGACGACCTACCTGAATCTGTTCGACATGTTTTACCTGTCCATGCTCAAGATATTTTTAAAGAAGCATTCAATAGTGCCATAAAAGAGTATCAAGATCCTAAAAAACGACGAGACAATAGTTCACCAGAGCAAGTTGCTTTTCGTGTTGCTTGGTCAGCGGTTGAAAAGCTTTATCATAAAGATGAAAACGGCAAATGGGTTGAAAAATAGTAATTTTAACGATATATACTTTTTTTTAACATTCTCATAATAGTGTATGATTGATGCTCAATAAAAACTAGTATAATCAAAGCCAACATATATGGTTGGCTTATTATTTTTTAAATGAAGACATTAAAATGTTTATTTTCTCTCTTACCTACCTGAAATCCATTAGTGAAGTAGAAAAATACTTACCGCAACATATCGATTATCTAGAACGTCATTATCAATCAGGGCATTTTATTGCTTCTGGTCGCAAAGTTCCTCGTACTGGTGGGGTGATTCTTTGTCGTGCAGAAAGTAAAGAACAAGCACTAGCAATAATGCAAGAAGATCCGTTTTATATTTATCAAATTGCCGAGTACGACATAATTGAATTTGTACCAACTAAATATGCCAACGGATTTGAAGCATTTATTTAATTCTTACCAATTGAATATTCAAGCTTAAATATTCAATTTAGTGATATCTTCAAAATTTCATAAATATGATAGGAATTTGCTCGACTAATTGATCGTCATAATCCGCACGCAGATTTAATCAATATCTAAAATTGCAAATTTTTATGAATCCTTTTGCCACTATTCATCCTCTATATAATCAAATAAATGTTATTTAAAAGTCTTAGGAAATGATACTTTTAGCATAACAAAATTAAAAAATTCACAATAATTAAATTATATGAACCTAAAAAATGAAAAACTCATTCAAGCGGCTTGTATGGGCAATAAACAAGCTTTAGAACAACTACTTATCCTTTGCCAACCTGATATTAAAAGGTTTGCTAGGCGAACTTGTTCTTCAGCTGAAGATGTTGAAGATGCTGTGCAAATCGCTCTTTGGCTAATGTATAGAAAAATTGGCACATTGAAAACAATAGCGACTTTCGCCAGCTGGTTATTTCGAATTATTGAAAGGGAGTGTTATCGATTATTTAGAGCTAGACAATCAAAAAGTATTAATAGTGAATTTAATCTAGAAAACATCGCTATGCAAAATACAGATTTGAGTCTGCATATTGATTTAACCAATGCTATTGGTTCGTTACCATTCATCTATCGTCAAGTATTAATTTTGCGCGATATTGAAGAATATAGTGCACCCGAAGTTGCTGAAAAATTGGGTATCACTATTGAGGCAGTAAAAAGCAGATTGCATCGAGCAAGAATGATTATAAAAGAAAAGTTGGATTCAAAAACCTATCTAAATTAATAGATTTAAAAAAGGAGAGTTTATGTATTGTCGTAATTCTGTAAGTTTGCATTTAATAAGAGGCGTGTGTGCCTTGATGCTAGTTTTAGCATTTTTTTTATTTCAGTTTCCTTTATTTGCTAAGCTTGCTTGTTTGGCTTGTGTTGTATTTTTATTGCGTGGCTGTCCGGCATGTTGGTTTAGCGGATTAATTTATAAATTAAAAAATAACAAAGCGTAACAATATGAGTAATTACCAATCATCTAATGATTTTAAATATGTCACTACTTTATTGAAATATGCACCTAAAGAAACTCAAGCTTTTATTGATTTTGATCATAGAACGATTAAGCGGACTGAAGGGCATATTCCAGTCAAAATAAGAGAACTTATTGCATTAGCTGTTGCACTTACGACACAATGTGCGTATTGCATTGAAGTTCATAGTAAGAACGCTAAGCGCTTAGGTGTAAGCAAAGAAGAGTTAGCAGAGTTAATTTCTATTGCTGCTGCGGTAAGAGCCGGCGCAACAATGGGACATGGCTTTTTAGCTATACGTTTGTTTGATGAAACCACTTCTTAATCCCTTCATTTTTATCTTTTAAGATAAGTTGATACTGTTCTAAATATGTCCTAATTATGTTTAGGACATTCCAGCAATGCATATCTATTTTCCTTATCAATACGGAAAATATTGGTTCGTAATTCGATTTTTTTCCTTTTATACTTAACTTGAATTCTTAATAATACGGGTGCTTGATTATGAATAATAAAGGTTTAGCAAAAGATTTTTTATGGGGAGGCGCTGTTGCTGCTCATCAATTAGAGGGTGCTTGGCAAGCTGGTGGTAAGGGGCCTAGTGTTGCCGATGTGATGACTGTTGGATCGCCTAAAAGTTATCGAAAAATTACCGAAGGAATCATTCCTGGTGAGTATTATCCTAATCACGAGGCTATCGACTTTTATCATCATTATAAAGATGATATTAAACTCTTCGCTGAAATGGGGTTTAAATGTTTTCGAACTTCGATTGCTTGGACTCGAATCTTCCCGAAAGGTGATGAGCTTGCACCAAATGAAGAAGGGTTGAAGTTTTATGATGATCTTTTCGATGAATGTTTAAAATATAATATTGAGCCGGTTGTTACCCTTTCGCACTTTGAATTACCTTATTATTTAGTTACCGAATATGGTGGCTTCCGTAATCGTAAATTAATTGATTTCTTTGTTCGCTTTGCTGAGGTCTGTTTTGATCGTTATAAGAATAAAGTGAAATATTGGATGACCTTTAATGAGATCAATAACCAAGCTAATTTTAATGAAGATTTTGCGCCTTTCACTAACTCAGGTATTTACTACAAAGCAGGTGATAACCGAGAAGAAATCATGTATCAAGCTGCACATTATGAATTAGTTGCAAGCGCAAAAGCGGTGCAAATAGGTCATGCTATCAATCCTGATTTTCAAATTGGTTGTATGATTGCTGTTGTGCCAATCTATCCAGAAACTTGTAAACCAGGTGATATCTTAATGGCTCAAAAAGTCATGGAACGTAAGTATTTCTTTACTGATGTTCATGTTCATGGTCAATATCCTAATCATATTATCAAATACTGGCAACGCAAAGGCTTTAAATTAGACGTGACAAGCCAAGATCTCGAAGTATTAGAAAACGGTACAGTCGATTACATTGGTTTTAGTTATTACATGTCTAATGCGATTAGAAAAAAATCAGATAACTATGAATATAATGAAAAAACCGATTTAATTGGTAATCAATACGTTAAAAAATCTGATTGGGGTTGGCAAATCGATCCGGAAGGTTTGCGCTACACACTAAATTGGTTAACTGATATGTATCATTTACCGCTTTTCATTGTGGAAAATGGATTTGGTGCATATGATAAAGTTGAAGCTGATGGTAGTGTTCATGATAGTTACCGTATTGAATATCTTCGAGAACATATTAAACAAATGAAGTTAGCGGTTGAAGAAGATGGTGTCGATTTGATGGGATATACTCCATGGGGTTGTATTGATTTAGTGTCAGCTGGAACGGGTGAAATGGAAAAACGTTACGGCTTTATCTATGTTGATAAAGACAATAAAGGTAATGGAACCTTAAAACGTAGTCGTAAAGATTCATTTGCTTGGTATAAAAAAGTCATTGAGTCAAATGGTGAAACCTTATAACGATTGAAATTCATTAGGAGAAGTTATGAAAAAAGCGTTAATTATTTGTGCAGCGGGTATGTCATCATCACTTATGGCCAAAAAGGTAACTGAATTTTTTGCTAGTAAAAATGTACCTATTGAACTTGATGCGGTATCTGCAACTGAAGGTAGTAATAAAATTAAAAATAGTGATTTTTCACTGTTTTTAATTAGTCCGCAAACCATGATGATGTTTGATAAATTAAAAGCATTAGGTGATGAAGTGGGTAAACCTGTTGTGAGTATTCCTTTTCAGGCTTATATTCCAATTCAATCTGGTATTGAACAATTGGCTAAATTAGTTGAGGACAATATTAATTAAACTTAGGAAAATCTGAGTTCTACCCTTCTTGATGTGATTGTTTAATTTAATAATCGCATCATAGAAGTGGCTTATATTTTAATGACTTGATCTTTTAGGATAATTTTCATTAATAGTTAAGGTATAGTAGATAATGATAAAACAAAAACAACGAGAACTTATTAGTTTATTAATTCGTTCTAAAAATGGATTTAAAAGTAGTCAAGAACTCGCGGAGGAATTATCGTTATCAGATCGTACTGTACGTACTTATCTTAAAGATTTAAAAACATTAATTGAACGCAATGGTGGTAATATTGTTAGTAAACAAGGCTATGGTTTTCAACTTGAAATATTTGACCGAACTGTATTTAATTTATTTTTGATTGAACATCATTTATTAGATAAAAATATTGAGCAATCCCAATGTCGGGAAGCGAGTGAACGAAAGCACTATATTCTTAATTTATTATTACTTGAAAGTCAAAAAATTGATGTTGAAGCATTATCTGAACAGCTATTTATTAGCTCATCCCAATTGAATAAAGATATTGCAGAAATAAAATCTCAATTACAACCTTATGAATTAACACTGAAAAAAAGCCATTCTTTAATTTATGTTGATGGTGAAGAAAGAGCTAAACGTCATTTTATTATGAGTTACTTTTTTCATGAGGATTCAATTAACTTTTTACACCATTTATCCTATTTTAATCAAACATGTGAAGCAATTAGTTTCGATACATTAACTATCATTATTTTAGATGAATGTCGTGAAGCGAATATCAAATTATCTGATGTAATGATTCAAAATATAGTCTTACATTTGTCGTTAAGTATTAAACGATTACAGTCGGGGCTTTCAATCCAGAATCTTGATTTACTTGTTTCAGCTGATTCAACTATTGAATATCAAGTTGCAAAACGAATCATTACTCGTATTGAATCAATAATTGGTTTTCATTTCCCTAAAGAAGAGCAGATGTACCTTACGCTACATTTGATGAGTAAATCAAATTTAATCCAAAACGATCTTGATGAAGAACTCGGCTCTTCATTAACTAATTTACTTTTAAAAATAGAACAAGAAACAGGCTATCCTTTTTGGCATGATGAACAGTTGAAAAATGGGTTAATTCAGCATTTAAAACCAATGTTAGTGCGTTTAGCTCAGAATATAAAATTAGAAAATCCTCTAATAGATGAAATTAAAAGCCAATATGGTGAAGTTTTTGGGTTAGTTAAACATTATTTCAATCAACTACCCAATTTAAATAAATATGACGTCATTGATGATGAGTGGGGGTATTTAGCACTTCATTTTTTAGCATCACTGGAAAAATTAAAAAATGAACAGAAAGCTAAAGTATTAATTATTTGCGCAACAGGGCTTGGTAGTGCTCAATTACTTAAAAACCGAGTTGAAAGTGAATTTGATGAGCGAGTAAAAATTATAGCAACACGTGGTTACTATGAAATCGAACAAGAGATGTTAAATGACATCGATTTTATTATTTCTTCTGTCGATTTATCGTCCAAAGTATTTAAAGTACCAGTATTTCATGTTTCTGTATTTTTTTGTGAAGAAGATGTTCAAGCAATTCGCCGATATCTTTCTCATAGACAAATCCCCAATTCATCATTACCAAAGAATTCATTACCAATTGATGATAAAAAAAAGAATCATTCAAAATATATAGCTCAGGTATTTGATGAAATTGCCGCTGATTATTTTTACTTGTGTTCCAATAAACCAACTAAACAAGCTGTGTTGGATCATTTGCTTGATTCATTATCTATCAATGAATCAAAAAACTTTAAGCAAGAGATGAAAAAACAGATGGAAAAAAGGATGACGTTAGGTGAAATAATCTTTAGTCCAACCATAGTGGTTCCTCATCCAGCTATTCCAGTCGGTAAGATAGCCAAAATAGCGATTGCTGTTATTCCTGAAGGGGTGAGTTGGGATATAAATTATCAAGATGTTAAGTTTATTTTCATGATTTCTCCCTCAATTTACCAAAATTCCAACTTAGCTATGATGACCAAAGCGATTGTCAATTTAATTGATGATTTAGCTATGCAAAATGCAATGTTAAAAATTACAGATTTTAATCAATTCAAATCTTACTTTATCCAATTAATTGAAAAAGGAGCGTAGCAATGACTGACATAATGAGCTCGGAGGATATTCAAATTACTGCTTTCAATATCATTTTGCATAGTGGTAATGCCAAAACCAAAATCCACCTTGCATTTAAATCGATGAGAGAGGCTAATTTCGAACAAGCAACTCAGCTACTAGAAGAAGCGAATCAAGAGATTTTAGAAGCGCATAAATCTCAAACTCAATTACTTCAATCTTATGCGAGTGGGACTAAAATTGAGATGGAAATCATTATGGTTCATGCTCAAGATCATTTGATGACGACGATGACATTGAGAGAAATTGCTATTGAAATGTCTCATCTGTATCAACAAACATATAAGTTATCAAATAAATAAAGAGGTTTGAGATGAATAAACCACTAAAAAGCCAACTTAAATTACATAAAAAAGTCAGTTTGACTAACCTCTATTTTAATCGCTTTTTAGCGGTTCGTTATGCTACAGCATTTTTTCTGTTTATTAATCTCTATTGGGCAGTTTTTTTGATGGGAAGTTTATCTATAGCTATCGTGCTACCACTTATGCTCATAATACTTGCTACGCTAACCAGTTTTGAGCAAATTAAACTTTATCGAAATCATAAAAACCATCTACGCTATGCAAGTTTATTTTATCAAATAATGTTGATATCTATCATTGCGTTAATTGTTTCGATATTGACTCCATTATTTCACTTTTTCTTTCCATTCTTAAAAAATTCACAAGAGGCTATAAACATACTATTGGGAATAATGTTAACAAGTTTAGTTTTTACAATTCTTATATTAATAAAATTGAAAAAAATCGAACGTAATGAGGATAAACATTTTAAAAGAATTCAAGCATATCAAGAAATCATTAATTAAATGAGGAAAACAAAATGAATACCGGATTTGTGTTGTTACAAAAATATCTAATGACTCCGATGGCTAAAATATCGCAGTTTAAGATTGTTAGGGCAGTAATGGCAGCGGGGATGGCATCAGTTCCTTTTTGTATCGTTGGGTCGATGTTTTTAGTATTTAATACATTACCAATGACATTTACTGGATTAGAAACCCTTTTCCAAAATACCATTTTCAAAGTAAGCGATCTTTACATGATTGCGAATACAGCGACAATGGGTATATTAGCGCTTTATTTTAACATTGTAGTTGGTTATGAATTAACCAAAATTGAGGAAGAAGAAACCGGTTTAAAAGTGAATGCGCTTAATGGTGCTATGTTGTCATTATTTGCTTTTATTATGACTTTACCGGAATTAGTTATGCAAAATGGTTCAATGGTATTGCTTAGTGATCAAATTCAAGTCTTTAATGGATTACGTTTACAACCATTTATTTTCCGATTAGGTACTTCGGGTATTTTTATTGCAATTGTAATGGCTATTGTGGCAACACAACTTTATTTTCTCTGTGTACGTCGTAACTGGGTGGTTAAAATGCCTGAAACCGTTCCATTAGGTGTATCACGCTCATTTACTGCACTAATTCCAACCTTTGTTATTGCTTTCACAGTTATTATTTTAAACGGTATTTTAATTTTCTTTGGTACTGACATTTTTGATATTATTGGTGTTCCATTTACCTTCGTAACCAATTTAACTAAAAGCTGGCTTGGTATTATGGTCATTTTATTTTTAATTCATGCGCTTTGGGTTGTAGGTATTCATGGTGCAAGTATTATCGGTGCTTTTATAACACCAATAATGTTGGCTAACATGAATGAAAACGTTGGTGGTGCTCATATTCCATTTGCGGGAGAGTTTAACAATTCTTTGGTTATTTTAGGTGGTTCAGGTTCAACACTGCTTATGACTTTCTTTATTGCTTTTTGTGCTAAGTCGAGTCAATTGAAAATTTTAGGTCGAGCCTCAGCAGTTCCTGCAATCTTTAATATTAATGAGCCAATTATTTTTGGTATGCCGATAGTTTATAACCCATATCTTGCCATACCATTCTTATTAGCGCCAATGGCTTGTGGTACTCTAGGTTATTTCGCTATAAGTAGTGGTTTTATGAATCCTATTATTGCGCTAGTGCCTTGGCCATCACCAATGGGATTAGGGGCATTTATCGGTACTGGGGGTGATTATCGTGCAATGTTTGTTGCGATACTTTCAGCAATTTTAGCTTTGGTGATTTATTTGCCATTTGTCAAAATGTACGACAACAAGCTTTATAAAGAAGAACAAATCAAATCAGAAACGGAAGTTCAAACTGAAGAATAAATCATAAAATCGTTTAATGAATTATTTTTGTTAAAGTAGTAAAGGATTTAAAAAATAGATTGATATAATAAAAAACCCGTTATAGTAAACGGGTTTTTTTATTGCAATTATCTGATGATTATTCAGGAATAATCTCAACAATAATTTTAGCAAAAGCTTCGCTATGTACTTGGAATAACACTTCGTGTTCACCAGTAGTACGTAATACACCATTTGGCAGGCGAACTTCGCTTTTTGATACTTGAATACCACGAGCTTTAACTGCATCAGCGATATCACGAGTACCAATTGAACCGAATAGACGACCTTCATCACCCGCTTTAGAAGTAATAGTTACTTTACCTAATGCATTGATTTCAGATACGCGCTCTTCTGCGGCTTTTAACGTTTCTGCTAGTTTTGCTTCTAATTCAGCACGACGCGCTTCAAAGAATTCAATATTCTTTTTAGTCGCAGGTACTGCTTTACCTTGTGGAATTAAAAAGTTACGAGCATAACCCGCTTTAACATTAACTTGATCACCTAAGCTGCCTAAATTAGCAACTTTATCGAGTAGAATAATTTGCATTATATGTTCCCTCTGTTGCTAATTACTGATGGTTGTCAGTGTATGGTAATAATGCCAAGTAACGAGCGCGTTTGATAGCGCGAGCTAATTGACGTTGATATTTTGCGCTAGTACCAGTGATACGGCTTGGTACAATTTTACCACTTTCTGTGATATAGCTTTTTAATAAAGAAACATCTTTATAATCAATTTCTTTAACGCCTTCTGCTGTAAAACGGCAGAATTTGCGACGACGGAAATAACGTGCCATTTGGCTATTCTCCTAATAGTTTAATTTGGTCAGCATGTAAAACTAATTGACTGGTTTTATCTCGTTTAGTATGTGTGCTGATAAAGCCACTTACTAATACTTTGCTGCCTTTTTTAATACTGTAACTTAACTCTTGTTGTCCACTGACAATAACTGGCATTGTGCACCATGCTTGTCTTGGGAATCCTGCTTCGATTTGTTCAGAAACGTGTTCTAAATAAAACTGGCAGTGTAAAATCCCACTGGGACTCATTTTTTTTATCGGGGTTTTGGTAACCAAACCCGACAAAACTAAACGATTATTCTTCTGAATCATCGTCCATGTTTACATCGCTATAATCTTCTTCTGAACTACGACGTTCATCTTTAGCTTTTAGCATAGGTGATGTTTCAGTTACAGCGTGTTTTGTGCGCATAATTAAACTGCGAATTACTGCATCATTGAAACGGAAGTTATCTTCAAGTTCATTGACTGCTTCTTGAGTAGCTTCTACATTCATTAACACATAGTGTGCTTTATGCAGTTTTTCGATAGGATAGGCTAATTGGCGACGACCCCAATCTTCTAAACGATGGATTTTTCCACCATCAGTGGTTAATGTACCAGTATAACGTTCAATCATACCAGGTACTTGTTCACTTTGATCTGGGTGAACCATAAATACAATTTCGTAATGACGCATTATCGCTCCCTACGGATTAATCAGCTTTCTGTCGGGGCAACCGCAACCCATTGAAAGCAAGGAACATGAAAATTAAGCGGTTGAAATCGACGGCGCATTATATATCAAATTAATCTCTTTAACAAATGAATAAGTTATAAAAATACGATTTGGCTATTTACGAGCAAAATATAGTCTTAATCATCAAAAAAACGGCTACTAGCTCCCCCAAAAACCCCGTTCCTCAACTTTTTTTATCAAAATATGAAGCATAAATATAAAAATGTAACGATATCTATACATTTTTGTCATTAAAGTATGCTATTCTTAACAGAATAAAAATTTAAAATTAATAGCTATTTTTTAGGGAGTGTTTATATGGCTGAAGAAACCATTTTTAGTAAGATTATTCGCCGTGAAATTCCTTCTGATATTGTCTTTCAAGATGATAAAGTTACTGCATTTCGAGATATTTCGCCTCAAGCTCCTACACATATCTTAATTATTCCCAATAAATTAATTCCAACCATAAATCATATAGAAGTGTCTGATGAAGCTTTGCTTGGTCATATGGTGGTAGTGGCAGCTAAAATTGCCAAGCAAGAAGGTATTGATGAAAGTGGTTACCGTTTAATTATGAATTGTAATAAGGATGCGGGACAAGAAGTCTTTCATATTCATATGCATTTATTAGGCGGTAAGAATTTAGGGCGATTAATAGGTTAACTTATATGAAACAGTTTAAACGTACCGCAGTAATTAGTATGCTGGCTTTAAGCTTGGCTGGTTGTCAACTTTTAGGTTCTAATCAAAAAACTGAAGTTAAAGCCCCAATTGAAACACCGAGTGATCCTGGTGTAGTAGATACGCCTCCACAGATTGCAAAGACAATTGATTGGAATACAATTTTATCACCACTTGTAAATAAAATAATGCAATCTTCATCCTCAATTGAAGGCAATAAAGTTTTGTTGATTAGTGATATTCAAAATCGCAGTGGAGATTATTTAGCAACAAATCAGATTGATCAAACGTTACATAGCTTAATGAATAAACAAAATCTTTTTACTGTCGCTGATAGGCAATCTATCAACCGAGCCAAACAAGCATTAGGTATTTCGGCTGATGATAAACTTGTATCACGAAGTAAAATGATAGGCTTAGCAAAATCAATGAATGCTGGATATGTGCTTTTTACTACACTTTATAAATCTCCATCAGAAAATGATAATGCAAACCTTTCTATGGAGTTACTTTCAACGCAAACTGGTGAAATTTTACAACGGGTAACATCAAAAGATGTGCCATCGGATAATGTTCAAGGGGCTGCGGAGTAATGGGGCCTTTATTGATTGATGTGCAAGGAACATCGTTAACTAATGATGATGTAAAGCTTCTACAAAATCCGTTGGTTGCAGGTATCATCTTATTTAGTCGTAATTACGAAGATCCAGAACAATTAACTGAACTTATTAAACAGATTCGTGCTACCACATCTGAGCGTTTATTAATTTCGGTCGATCATGAGGGGGGGCGAGTTCAACGCTTTAAAAAAGGTTTTACCCATATTCCTCCTGCTCAATCATTCGCATTGCTTAATGATATCGAACAGGCTAAATCATTGGCCTTCGATGCTGGCTGGTTGTTGGCTATAGAATTGATTGCCTATGATATCGATCTTAGTTATGCGCCGGTATTAGATTTAGGCCATGAGTGTTTAGCAATAGGTAATCGATCCTTTCATTCAGACATCAATATTGCTTATCAAATTGCATCATCTATGATTGATGGTATGCATTGTGCAGGGATGAAAACAACGGGTAAACATTTTCCCGGTCATGGTCATGTGATTGCTGATTCTCATAAAGAAACACCAATTGATCATCGATCTAAAGCACTTATTGAAAATGATATGCAGATCTTTGCAAAATTGATCGTAGAAAAGAAACTTGATGCCATTATGCCTGCTCACGTCATTTATCCTGAATTTAATGATAAACCAGCTAGCGGATCAGCATTTTGGCTTAAAACTGTATTACGTGAACAATTACATTTTAATGGCATTATATTTTCGGATGATTTATCAATGGAAGGTGCAGCGATTTTAGGTAATCATGCTCAACGAGCAGAAGCTGCACTTAATGCTGGTTGTGATTTATTATTGGCATGTAATAACCGCAATGGCACATTAGCTATTTTAGATGCGTTGACTAATTTAAATAAAAAACAATCATTACTAACTGATAAAGCAAAACAGTTATTGACGACAACTAAAATCAATTGTGTTGACTTAATTAATAGCCATGAGTGGCAAGTTCGTCATAACAATTTAATGAAGTTAAATGAAAAGTGGGAAAATTATAATGCAAGCAGCCATCATTGAAATCGATAATAATTCAAAACTGTTGGCTTATAATAATGTAGCAAAAGCGCTATTTTCTGTTAATTTATTGAATTTAAATCAAAAATTTGATTATCAAAATGTATTTAATTTGGATGCAGCATTCAATTTAGCTCAGCATGATGATGCTATTATTGTTTTAAATTCGCAGTATTTTTTATTGCAAAAAGTCCGTGAATCATTCAAAATTACTTTTGTTTTACAACCGGTTGAATATTTAAAAAGACGACTATCAAAAATCAATGTTGTTGGCAGTCATGCTTTTGATATTTTTGCCGTTCAAAGTCAAGCTATGCAAAAGTTGATTGCTCAAGCTAAAGCATTTTCGGTGCAACGAGAACCATTACTAATCACTGGTGAAACTGGGACTGGTAAAGATTTATTAGCTAGCGCATGTCACCAATATAGCCCTAGGGGTGATAAAGCTTTTTTAGGTTTAAATTGTGCAGCAATGCCCGATGATGTTGTTGAAAGTGAACTTTATGGACATGCAGCAGGCGCTTATCCCGGAGCAGTTGAAAGTAAAAAAGGTTTTTTTGAGCAAGCAAATGGTGGTTCTGTATTACTTGATGGCATTGATGAGATGTCATTCCAAATGCAAACCAAATTATTACGTTTTATTAATGATGGATATTTTCGAAGAGTAGGTGACGATAACGAAGTTTACGTTGATGTTAGAATCATCTGTGCGACTAAAGTTGATTTAGCTGAGTTAGTGGAACAAGGAAAGTTTAGGAAAGATCTTTATTATCGCTTGAATGTATTGTCTTTAAATTTACCTTCACTAAAAGAGCGCAAGGATGACATAGAACCACTTACTCATATTTTCATTGATGAATTTGCTAATAAGCAAGGTATTACACCGCCAAAAGTGAGTCAGGATGTTATTCCTTACTTAACGCAATACTCTTGGCCAGGTAATGTAAGACAGCTTAAAAATGTACTTTATTCCGCATTATCTCAATTGACATCATCACAATTAACAGTAAAAGATATTGTTCTACCTACGATAACATCGACCCAAGTTTCTTGGATCAATGATATCGAAAATAAAACACTTGATGAAATGACCAAACAATTCGAAAAAGAAGTTTTAAAAAGCTTGTATACCGAATATCCAAGCTCTAGAAAACTCGCAAAAAGATTGGGTGTATCGCATACTGCGATTGCTAATAAGTTGCGCGATTATAAGATAGGGAGGTAAAGTGTTTTCTTATGTAAATATTATTAAATTATTTTCTATATTTTTAAATTTAATATAAGATGTGTAAATAAAACTAATGGTTGATATTTTTTTAGGTAACTAAAAACATCCTTTTTATGTGTGAGGTAATTAGTGAGTATTTATGTAACAAAATCTTTTATGCCAACATTTCCTGAATATTCAAATATACTGAAAAGTATTTGGGAAAGAGGCGTATTAACTAATCAAGGCCCTTGTGTTCAAGAATTTGAATTTAAAATGAAAGAATACTTAGATGTAAGGGATTTTCAATATTTAAATAATGGTACAATTGCTCTTCAATTAGCTCTGAATGCTCTAGATATTACTGAAGGTGAAGTTATAACAACTCCCTTTTCTTATGTTGCTACTATTTCCAGCATTTTATGGGAGCGTTGTACTCCTGTATTCGTAGATATAGAAGCAGACAATTTCACCATTGATACACAAAAAATTCGATCTTCCATTACTAAAAAAACTAAAGCAATTATGGGGGTGCATGTTTTTGGTTATGCGTGTAATATTGAAGAAATCGATTTAATTGCACAAGAATATAATCTTAAAGTTATATATGATGGTGCGCATGCTTTTGGCGCAAAATATAAGGGAAAATCTTTACTTTCATATGGCGATGTTTCAACAGTCTCGTTTCATGCAACTAAATTATTTCACACTGTTGAAGGTGGAGCTTGTATTATTAAAGATCCTGAAGTTAGTAAGAAATTAGATTTAGCAAAACGTTTTGGTCACAATGGCGATATACATTATCAATTAGGTATAAATGGGAAAGCATCAGAGTTTCATGCAGCTATGGGACTAGCTAATTTCCCTTATATCAATTCCATTATTTCTGAACGTAAAAATAGTTCTATACTTTATGATAAATTACTAGATAATTCATTAGAGCGTCCTAAAACTCAATTAGAATTAGAATATAATTATGCCTATTATCCTGTTCTTTTTAAATGTGAAGATGAACTTCTAAATGTTTTTGCTGCTTTAAATAAAAATGATATTTATCCAAGACGTTATTTCTATCCAAGTTTGAATCAATTACCTTATTTAAGTTATAAAAAATGTGAATTCTCTGAGGATGTATCGAAACGAATAGCATGTTTACCACTTTACATGGGACTTAAAGCTGATGAACAAAAGATGATTGTAGATATTATAAGAAATATTGCTGATTGATTTTAAAAATTTAAATCTTGGAAGGAAAGTGATGAAAATTGGTATAATGCAACCTTATTTTTTCCCTTACATGGGATATTGGCAATTAATTAATGCTGTAGATAAATATGTTATTTATGATGATGTGAATTTTATTAAAAATGGTTGGATAAATAGAAATAATATTTTATTAAATGGGAAAAAATATCTAGTAACTTTACCTTTAGATGGAGCGTCATCTTTCTTGTTAATCAACCAAATTAGAACTACCAGTAAAACAAAAGATAAAGAAAAAGTTTTAAAAACAATAGCACAGTCCTACAAAAAAGCACCTTATTTTGAAAATGTTATCTCTATTGTTGAAAATACTATAATGAACGAAAGTAAATTTATTTGTGATGCATTAATCTATTCAATTAAAAGTGTTATAAATTATCTTGATATTAAAACTGAGATTCTTATATCCTCTGAATTAGATAAAGATAATTCTTTATCATCTGAAGACAAAGTTATACATATATGTAAATTATTGAATGGTAATAATTATCTAAATGCTATTGGAGGGCAAGAGTTATATAATAAATCAAATTTTGAAAAACAAAATTTACAATTGAGTTTTTTGAAAATGAATCAACAAAACTATAAGCAATTGAGTAATGATTTTGTCCCAAATCTCTCAATGATAGACGTTCTGATGTTCAATTCTCCTTCTTCTATTAGAGAAATGCTTAATGATTATGAAGTCATGTAATTATTCGATAGGTGGTTATTTCGAATTAGAATGTATGAATAATAATTTTTATTATTCTAATGCAATATTATTAAATTCCGGTCGAAATGCATTAAGATATATAATTAAGGTGTTTGAAATAAAAAAATTATTTGTTCCTGCATATACTTGTGTAGAAGTGATTGAGTCCATTAAATTGGAAGGTTGTACTCTAGAATATTACAATCTTAACGAACAGCTTTTACCTACCATATCTTTTCAATCTAATGAGTATATTCTTTATACTAATTATTTTGGTATATGCGGAAATAATGTGACAAAATTAAATGAGATATACCCTAATTTAATTGTAGATAATTCTCAAGCTTTTTATTTTACTTCCAAAAGTTTAGCCGCCTTTTATAGTCCTAGAAAATTTTTTGGATTACCTGATGGTGGAATTTTATTTTGCCAAAAGGAATTAGATGAAACGTTAGATGAAGACCATTCTCATGAACGTTGTAGCCATTTATTAATTCGTTGGGATGAGGGTGCGGAAAATGGTTATCCATATTTTAAATCAAATGATGAAAGTTTAAAAAAACAACCAATAAAATCAATGTCGAAATTGACTAAGGCTTTGATGAGTAATATTAATTATCAAAAAATTAAATATAAGAGGATAGATAATTATAAAATTTTAGATAAATATTTGAGAAATTCAAATGAATTAATATTTGATTTGTCTGAAAATGATGTACCTATGGTTTATCCTTATTTTATAAAAAATAATAAAATTAGAGATAAGTTAATTCAAAATCGTATTTATGTTGCTAAATATTGGCCAGATATTGAAAAATTGCATCCATTAAATTCTTATGAGAAGCATCTGCAAAATTATTTATTACCTTTACCAATAGATCAACGTTATAACGAACAAGATATGAAAATAATTTTGGAGGTTATTTTTGGCTAAGATTAATGTTTTAATATTTCCTGCTGGTGAAATTAATGCAATTGAATTGCACGATGCTCTGTCGTCATGTGTAAATATTCAAGTTTTTGGTGCTTCATCAGTTGAACGTCATGGAAAATATGTTTTTCAAAACTATATATCCAATGTACCGATGATAAATTCACCAGTTTTTATTGATAAATTCAATGAATTATTAATTACAAATAAAATAGATGTAGTATTTCCAACACATGATTCAGTCGCAGATTTTTTTGCTGCTAATCAAGATAAGATTCATGCAAAAATTGTTGTGGCTGATAGTAGAACAGCTGCAATATGTCGTGACAAAGAAAAGACATATGAGTTATTTAAAAATTATGATTTTTGTCCACAGGTTTTTCAAGAAATTAAAAAATACCCTATCTTTATAAAGCCAAAACAAGGGCAAGGAGCCGTTGGCACTTGTCTGATCAATAATGTAAATGAATTACCTCAAGATTTAAGCGATTATGTAATTTGTGAGTACTTGCCAGGTATTGAATACACCGTTGATTGTTTAACTGATTTGAATGGAAAATTATTGTTTATTTCACCTCGTTCAAGACAAAGATTAATGGCTGGTGTAACCGTTTCAGGTCAGAATGAAAAGCTAACACCAGAAATTGAAAAAATAGCCAATATTATTAATGATAATTTAACATTTAAAGGATTATGGTGGTTTCAAATTAAAAAAGATATTTGTAATAAATGGAAGTTACTAGAAATTTCTACTCGTTGCGCAGGGACAATGTGTTTAACTAGAGCTAAAGGGGTAAATCTTCCTTTATTAAGTGTTTATATTCTAATGGGGTATGAAAATATTTCGATTATTAATAACAACTATGATATAAAAATGGATAGGGCTCTCATATCAAGATACCAAATTAATTATGACTATAACGTTGTTTACATTGATTTTGATGATACAATCACTTGGAATAATGGTGTTAATTTGAAGGTTATGTGGTTTTTATATCAATGTCAAAATTTAGCTATAAGAGTTAATTTAATAACAAAACATATCAATGATATTTATAATACTTTAGAAAAGTTATCAATATCTGTCGGTTTATTTAATGAAATCATAAAAATAAATCCTGATGAACATAAATTTAGATATATAAATCCTGATAAATCTATTTTTATAGATAATTCTTATAAAGAGAGAGTGGATGTGTCGAAAAAATTAGGTATCCCCGTTTTTGATATAGATAGTATTGATGTATTAATGGATTGGAGAATGTAATTAAATGACGCAAATTTTATTTAAATCCCATCAAGAAATACGAATCGCATTAATGTCTGTGGCAGATATACGGAATTATGGCGATACATTGTTTCCTTTTATTGCCAGACAAGAAATATTGAAACGATTACCTGATGCAAAGATACGTTTTTTTACCCCTACTAATACTATTATTGAAGGGGAAACTTTTTATGGGTATTCTATAGAAAACTTAGACGATTTTAGACCAACCTCAATAATAGTTGTTGGGGGTGAAGTTATTCATAAATATGATGAAATTGTTTGGCATCAAATGTATAAAAATATCGATTCTTCAGTTGTTTCTAATAATGTATCTGATACCTTTTTTGAGTGGTTAGATTATCCTGCTTTTAAAGCATGGTTCTCAGTAGGAGTACTTTATTTCAATGATGAACACAAAATAAATCTTAATAATCTCATTAAATTAGATTATATAGGTGTTAGGGGGATTTTAAGTAAAAAAAATCTGGAAACAGATATATTAACGTCTGATAATAAAATTTATATGGTTCCTGATATAGGTTGGATATTTAATCGATATTTTTCTGATTATAAGAAATATTTGCAAATTTTAGAGCACAATTTAAACCTTTCTCTCTTAGATAAAAAATATGTAATATTTAATATTAATCATACTTCAATTCAAAAACATGAAGTTGAAAAAGTAAGAAATAGCTTAAATAACTTTGCTATTAATAATGATTGTAAAATACTTTTATTGCCAACTATAAAATCATACAAAGATACTGATGATTTAATGAATTTTATTACAAGTAATATTTATTTACTACCTGACTATTTATCATTAAAAGAAATGGGTTCTTTGCTGATGGGGGCATGGTTTTATATTGGTTCATCTCTTCATGCAGCTATTACGACTATGTCCAACTATAAAAATGCTGCAATAATTCATAATGTTCAATTGACAAAAATTCAAGATCTCTTTGCGCATTCAATGAGAGTAAAATTTTTCGACGATAATTGGTTGCATATTGAAACTATGTTGGAAAAATTAAAAGAGCAACCTTTACTATCATTAAAAAAGTACGTAGATTTTATGTCTACAAATATTGACGAAAAATTGGATGAATTGTGTAATAAATTGAAATAATTCAATTTTCCATTAATGTATTATGGTTTTATTTAATTGTACTCATTAAAATAAGTAAAATAATATATTAATTTGATAAATTGGTTCATTTATAAATGAAAATAAAAGGAAGCACAGTGAAACGTATCTGTTTATTTGCTGGGTATAACTATAATAATAAAATATCAGAATATGTTGTAGACTATATTAAAGAATTGTCTAATTATGCTGATATATATTATTTAGCTGATGGTATTTTACCACAAGAAGAATTACTAAAAATTACACCTTTTATTAAATCTGGATGGATTTTAAATCATCATAAATATGATTTCGGTTCTTATTCGGAGTTAGCAAAAAATTATGTAGGATGGGAAATAATTGAAAAATATGATGAACTCATATTAGCTAATGATAGTTGCATGTGTGTTAATTCATTTGGTCCAGTTTTTCAAAAAATGGATTCAGAAAATATAGATGTATGGGGGCTACTGTTTACCGATGAAACAAACACAGAACAGACTTTTGATAGTTATGATTATCTGAAAAAAGATGAAAATCGTACTAAAGAACTATGTTTGGGAACTTATTTTATAAGCATTCGATCTTCATTTTTCAAAACTGAAAAATTTAAGAATTTTTTGAATTCAGTTGAAGTATTAAATAGCAGAGCAGAAGTTTGTGCACGCTATGAAAGGGGTTTTTATTTATTATTATTAGAAAATAAATTAAAAGTTGCTAGTTATTGTGAACGAGTTTATCGATACTCTACAACATATATGAATGAAGCTTTCATGCTGATCAAAAATGGTTTTCCTTTACTGAAAGTCAGAATATTTGTTGACAATATTGGACAAATAAAGAATTTGGAAAAATTATCAAATATTATTAATAAGTTTTGTGATTTTCCTTTCCTACCTTATATATATAATATAAGAAACGAAAGAAATGTTATTATAAATAATAAGGAAATTAATAAAAATGTAAAATCCTTTAAATTAAGAAACATAATTAAATACATATTTCCTATGTTTATGCAAGATTTTTATCATTTTGTTAGGAATAATTATAAAAAAAATAAAAAGTCTAATACAATTTATAAAAATTTAGTTAAATATTTTACTCCTAAGTTTATTCACGATTTTGTTAAATTACCAAAAAAAATAAAAAACATTTATAGGAACAAATTACGAATTTCCCTTAAAGAACGGCCTCCATATGGAGGATATTATCCTTGTCATATTAAAAATTATTCAGAAATTCAAAATAATAGATTAAATAAAGCATTAGAAAATTATAATGGTAATATTGTGATTTTTTTCAATGTAATGCGGGAGGTGTTATCGGGAGGAATGTTATCTATTGATAGATTAACTCAGCATGCATCTGCCATGATGAAAGATGTAACTGTTTTACAATCAGGACTGCCATTAAATAATGCGATAATTGATAATCCCTATTTTGATTACTCCATAATGCCTGTATCTTTTAAATTTTTAGCAAAAAAGGTACAACCAAAAAAATTATTATTAAATATTCCGGAAGGTTTCTTACCTGATTTTATTTGTGATCTTACAGAGGATGAAAAATTATGGCTTTGGTCTATCCCCGATTTCCAAATAAATATTTTGAATCAGTCTGATGAGTTAATGCCGCCAATACACTTTATTGAAGAGGCAAGATTGCTTTGTTGTGATAAATTAACAATTACTGCTGCTCACCAGAGGTATTGTAATAAAGAAAATAAATATAATTGCCCAATGTATTTGTTAACTCCATTTTTACCTGATTTTTATTTAAGCACGTATGAAGAAAAAGAGAAAATTATAGTTTTATCGCCAGATATAAATGAATATAAAGAATCTATTGTAACTTTACTGAAAAATGAATTATTAGATTTCCAATTTATCACTGTCAATAAAATGAAATTAGAAGATTACAAAAAACTAATATCTAAAGCAATGTTTACAATTACCTTTGGGGAAGGATACGATGGTTATTTCATTGAACCAGCTTTGAGTGGATCAATATCTTTTGCCGTTTATAACGAAATATATTTTCCAAAAAAAATTTGTAAATTAGATTCTTTATATTCTTCTTGGAATGAAATGAAACAAAATATTGTTAATGACATTAAAAAATATGTAGCTAATCCTGTTGAGTATAATTTAATGTCATCTTTACTCAGAAAAGAAGTAAAAAAATATACAAATGATGATCTTTCTAATAGTAATTTACAAGAATTGTACTTAAGGTTTATGAAAGATTAAAGCTAAGAGAAACAGTTTAACTGAATATTACTAATATTAAATAATTATCTTAAGGATAGAATAATGAAATTGATTATTACAGGTGGTGCTGGTTTTATAGGTTCTGCTGTTGTACGTTATATTATTGAAGAGACAGAACATGATGTATTAGTTCTTGATAAATTAACTTATGCAGGAAATTTAGAATCTTTAGAAAAAGTATCTAAAAATAATCGCTTTCATTTTAGGAAAGTTGATATTTGCGATCGAAAAGCTATTGACAAAATTTTGAATGATTTTAAGCCTGATATAATAATGCATTTAGCTGCTGAGAGTCATGTTGACCGTTCTATTGATAATCCATCAATATTTATTGAAACAAATATAATTGGCACATACACGCTTTTGGAATCAGCTTTAGCATATTGGCATAGTTTAGAAAAAGACAAAAAAAATGATTTTCGTTTTCATCATATTTCTACTGATGAAGTATATGGTGACTTACATGGTACCAATGATCTATTTACTGAAAGAACGCCTTATTCACCAAGTAGCCCTTATTCAGCTTCAAAAGCTTCAAGTGATCATTTAGTCCGTGCTTGGTATAGAACATTTGGTTTACCTACTATTATTACGAACTGCTCTAATAACTATGGGCCGTATCATTTTCCTGAAAAGCTAATTCCTCTAACAATACTTAATGCAATTGAAGGCAAACCGTTACCTGTTTATGGAAATGGTCAGCAAGTAAGGGATTGGTTATATGTTGAAGATCATGCTAGAGCACTTTATTTAGTTGCGACTAAAGCCATTGTAGGTGAAACCTATAATATTGGTGGGCACAATGAACAAAAAAATATTGATGTTGTGAATATAATCTGTGACTTGCTTGAAGAGTTAGTGCAAATTAAACCTAATGGTGTTAATCACTATAAAGATCTAATCACGTATGTAACTGATAGACCTGGGCATGATCAGCGATATGCAATTGATGCATCAAAAATATATAAAGACTTAGGATGGCAACCTCAAGAAACTTTTAAAAGCGGAATGAGAAAAACAGTACAATGGTATCTAGATCACAAAAGTTGGTGTGAGCATATCAAAGATGGTACATATATAAGTTCGCGACAAGGGATAATCAAAAAATAGGAATATTTATGAAAGGTATAGTGCTTGCAGGTGGTTCAGGAACCCGTCTTTATCCTATAACTCGAGGTGTATCTAAACAGTTATTACCTATTTATGATAAACCAATGATTTATTATCCATTATCAGTATTAATGATAGCTGGGATTCGTGATATTTTAATTATTACAACTCCGGATGACATGCCTATGTTTCAACGATTATTAGGTGATGGTTCTCGCTTTGGAATTAAACTAAGTTATGCAGTACAAGCAAAACCTGAAGGTTTAGCTCAAGCATTTATTATAGGTGAGGAGTTTATTCAAAAACAACGTTGTGCTCTTATTTTGGGAGACAACCTTTTTTTTGGTGAAAGTTTTGGTAAAAAGTTAGAGAAAGTTGTAGCTAACAAAGTAGGAGCGACTATTTTTGGTTATCAAGTCGTAGATCCTGAACGTTTTGGGGTTGTAGATTTTGATATAAATTTCAAAGCACTGTCTATTGAAGAAAAACCCATTAAACCGAAATCAAATTGGGCTGTGACAGGACTTTATTTTTATGATGAAAATGTAGTCGAGATGGCAAAACAAGTTAAGCCATCGAGCCGCGGAGAATTAGAAATAACTACACTTAATCAAATGTATTTAGATTCTGGATTATTGAATGTTGAGATCCTTGGTAGAGGATTTGCTTGGCTTGATACAGGAACACACGACAGTTTACTTGAAGCTTCATCATTTGTCCAAGTCATAGAAAATCGACAAGGATTAAAAGTTGCCTGTCTTGAAGAAATTGCATATCGTAATGGTTGGCTTACAGCAGAACAAGTTAAAGAGGAAGCTGTGAGTTCTAGTAAAACATTATATGGACAATATTTGGCTAAATTAATTGAGCAAAAGGAGAGTTCATGGAAGTAATTACAACGGATATTCCTGATGTAAAAATAATTAAACCTAAAGTATTTGGTGATGAAAGAGGATTTTTTTTAGAAACTTTTGCATTAAAACGTTATCAACAAACCCTTGAAATTAATGAATTAAATTTTGTTCAAGATAACCATTCTCGTTCACAAAAAGGTGTATTAAGAGGTCTTCATTTCCAAACAGAAAACCCTCAAGGTAAACTTGTTAGAGTTGTGAGGGGAGAAGTTTATGATGTAGCTGTTGATATCCGCAAAAGTTCGCCTACATATAGTAAATGGGTTGGCGTTAATTTATCAGAAGAAAACAAAAAACAGTTTTGGATTCCACCTGGATTCGCTCACGGTTTTTTGGTCTTATCTGATGTTGCTGATTTTGAATACAAATGTACTAATTATTATGATCCCAAATCTGAGAAATGTTTATTATGGAATGATCCTACCGTTAATATCGATTGGCCAATTAACAATCCAATATTATCTGATAAGGATAGACTTGGTAAAACATTTATGGAGTTATTCTAGCTAATGAAAGTTTTGTTAACTGGTGCTCAAGGTCAAGTAGGACAGTGCTTTTGCGATATATATCCTAATAATTGGCAATTGATTACTGCAAATCATTTTGAACTGGATATTAGCGATAGATCCAATGTCGAAAAATGGATTGCTAAATATAAACCAGATGTAATTGTGAATGCAGCTGCATATACTGCTGTTGATAATGCTGAAACTGAATACAATTTGGCTTATAAAGTTAATGTTTTTGGTCCAGAAAACTTGGCTTTAGCGGCAAAAAAAAATAGAGCTAAATTCATCCATATTTCAACGGATTATGTTTTCGACGGTTTAAAAAAATACCCTTATACAGAAGATGATTTGACAAATCCTATCAATGTCTATGGTAAAACAAAGCGAGAAGGTGAAATTGCTGTTTTGAGAGTTGATTCATCTGCAATAATAATTCGTACATCTTGGGTATTTAGTGAATATGGAAATAATTTTGTAAAAACTATTTTAAAATTAGTTAATCAGAATACTGAATTATCTATAGTAGATGATCAGATTGGATGTCCAACCTATGCAGGAGATCTAGCTGAGTTGATCATTAGTATTATCGAAAAAAATATTGTAGGGGGTATTTATCATTATTGTGGTAATAAATCTATGTCTTGGTATTCATTTGCCAAGCAAATAGTAACGATAGCTATAAATCAATGCAAATTGGATAAGATACCGGAAGTTTTTCCTGTTAAAACCTCATTTTTTCAATTCAAAGCAAAAAGACCAAAATATTCTGTTCTTGACATGAAAAAACTAAATCAATATGGTATTTTTAGTTCAGATATGGTTGAAAAACTTGAACTTTGTATAGCTAAAATTGAATCAATTAAGGATTAATGTATGACTATTTATTTTGCCGAATGGAATGCTGACTATGAAAAATATATGGTTAATACCCTTAAGTCCGAGTACGATGTTGTACTTTTTAATAAATTAATGAAACATTTTAGAAATATTAATTTAAAACTTGATAAAAATAACCTTCCTCGACATTGGTTTATAAAATTTCATCAATTTATAAAATTAAGAAAATTGAAATATGATGATATCTTATTATGTAGTGGTTTTGGTGTTTCAGGATTTATAGACTTAATTAAAGATGTTAAATGCCATCGAGTTTTGGTGTTAAGAGATACTATTGATGTATTAAACGATAGTATGAAAAATAAAAAAAAATGGTTAAAAAAGAATGAAGATTATATAAGTAAAATTACACCATATTTTGATAAAATTTATAGTTTTGATTTTAACGATTGTAAGAAATATAGCTTTACATATTTGAACCAGTTTCTTCCTTTTACATATTCAGAAATGAAAAAATTGCGAGCCGAACAATATAATAAATCTAATATTATTAAAACATGTTTTTTCATTGGAGAGTATTGGGATAATAGAGTTGAAGTGATTAATAAAATCGCTCCTATTTTG